>DASSRN010000373.1:0-2191 GCA_035701785.1 Acetobacteraceae bacterium
AGCGGCAGTATGCGCCTGCGGCGATGCGGATTGGCCCGGCGAGACAGGGGCGATGCGCAGCCCGCGCGTGGCGCCCGACCCGACACTCGGCGTAAGCGACTTGACGATGTCGTTAGGACTGGGGACGCCTTGGGCAAGCCCGATCGCCGGCGCGGCGGCAATCATCGAGAACAGGGCGAGGCCGGCAACAACGTCGTGGTGACGCATGGGAAGATCCTATGCTGGGCCGATCGATCGCCGCGCTATAGCACAAAGCAGCGCCTCAAGATCACTGACGATGGGTTGCAGGCGCACGGATATGCCCGGGCATTTTCCAGCAGTTTCGTTCAGCTCCCGCCGCCTGCCGCCGCCTCGAATTCGGTCTGCACGAGCTGGCCTGGTTTACCGTCATCCCGGCGCATCACCAGATGGCGGTCGTGGAAGGCGGCCACCGAGGGGCGGTGTGCGATCGAGACCAGCGTGGTGTGCGGCAGCTGCGCCTTCAGCGTGCGATACAGCTCCGCCTCAGCCTCGGGATCCAGGTTGGCGGTCGCCTCGTCCAGGAACAGCCAGTCCGGCTTGGCCAGCAGCGCACGGGCGACCGCGACACGCTGCTGTTCGCCGCCTGACAGCTGCTGCGCCCAGTGTTCGTCGCGATCGAGGTGCGGCACGAGGTCCGGCAGGCCGACATCGCGCAGCGCCGCGGCGACTTCGTCGCGGCTATAGGTGTTCGATGGATGCGGGTAGGTCACGACGTGACGCAGCGATCCGAGCGGGATGTAGGGGCGCTGTGGCAGGAACATGCAGCGCTCGATCGGGCGCTCGATGCTGCCGTGGCCGAACGGCCAGATGCCGGCGAGCGCACGGAACAGCGTTGACTTTCCAGACCCGGATCGGCCGCTGATCACCACCGACTGGCCGCGTTCGAGCACGAGGTCGGCTTCGTCCAGCAGCTTGGTGCCGTTCGGCAGCTCGATCGTGCCATGGCGCAGATGCACGGTCCCGTTCGCCGCGTCGGTCAGCGCCAGGCCGGTGCCGAATGCGGCGCGCGCTGCGACGATGGCGCCGTGGAATGTCGTCAGTCGCGAGACCACTGCATGCCAGGAGGTGAGCGAGCTGTCGGTCGGGCTGCTGCCGGCATATCGCGAGATGAACCACGACAGCGCATCCTGCACGCGGCCGAATGCGCCGGCGGTCTGCGTCAGTCCGCCCAGTGGGATCTGGCCAGAGAAGTATCGGGGTGCTGCGACGATGTATGGGAAAATGGTCGCTATTTGGTCGTAGCCGGAGGTCAGCGCATTGACCATCTTGAAGCGGCGCATGATCGCCCACCAGTTGCCGATCAAGGCGTAAAATCGGTGGTGCAGAAGTCCCTTTTCCTCGGCTTCTCCACTGTAGAGCGCAACGCCCTCGATGTTCTCGCGTATGCGCACCAGACTATAGCGAAAATCTGCTTCCACCCGCTGCTGGCGAAAGCGGAGTGCCGCCAAAGGCTTGCCCACCAGATGCGTCAGCCACGTGCCGATGATCGCATAGACCAGCGCGACCCAGACCATGTAGCCGGGGATGGTGAGGCCGAGCAGGGTGATCGATCCAGACAGCGACCAAAGGATTCCCAGGAAGCTGACGAGCGTGACGATATTCCCCAGCAGGCTTACACCAAGGATCAGGGTGTTATCGACAAAATCACGGATGTCTTCGGCGATGCGCTGATCGGGGTTGTCGGTGCCGACCGCGGCGCGATCGCTGGTAAGGCTGATGCGGTAATAGGCGCGGTCGGCCAGCCACTCGTCCAGGAACCGCACCGTCAGCCAGCGCCGCCAGCGGATCTGCAGCCATTGCTGGAGATATGTGAAATAGACCGCAACCAATATGAAAACCGTGGCGAGCCCGCAGAACCCCGGCATCAGGCCACTGGGAGTGCGGCGATAGGTCACCAGCAGTTCCCAAAATGCTGAGAAGTCTTTGTCCTGCAGTGAGTTAAAAAACTCCCGTCCCCAGTAGCTGAGGATGACCGTCATGCCGACCATCAGCAGACGCAGTGCGAGGATTGAAATCAGCAGAACCCAGGCCGACCACTTCTCTTCAGAACGGAAGTAGGGCCTTGCCAGGCGCCAGGCATCACGCAGGAAAGGTCGGAGGCCTCGCATCGGTCAGTGTCTTTCTCCGGTGGGGTTGATCTTGCTTTGTAGCGCGTCCAGCCAGGTGGTCA
>DASSRN010000374.1:0-5639 GCA_035701785.1 Acetobacteraceae bacterium
GCCGGCGAGTTCCATCGTGGCTGCGAGGTCAATCGCCATGGCCGTGACCGGTGGCTGGGTGTTCCAGTCCAGCCACGCATCGAGGAACACGGCCGCGCTTTCGGGATGGCGGCGCGACTTCATGCGACAGACATTCCCCAACTCGAAGTGGAAAACGCCAGGGACGATGAGAGCCGGTCCGGAGATCCGCGAATGTACCCACGACCCATCTGGTTCGCCAAACAGCAGCGCTGCGACGGCAGATGCGTCAACGACCCGGATCATCACGGTCGCGACGGACCATACGGGAGGCCTCGCGGGGCGATTGCACGCCAGATGCCTGAACGCGGGCGTAGATCTCGTCGATGCGCGATGTCGATGGCGAGCCGGCGACGGATTCGAGGATCGCCAGCAGTTCGCCTTGCAGAGAGCGGTGGTTGCGCGCGGCCTGCTGTCTCAATCTGTCGGCCAGGTCATCGGGCACGTTCTTGATCGATAAGGTCACTGTCATCGGTTTCATCCTGGAGCCAATTTGGCACTGATATGGCAGCCACTGCCGCCATTGGCAACGGTGCGGCCGGCGGGTGTAGCCTCACGCTGCCCGATCAGGAGGAACTGCCATGGACTTCGGTTATTTCGCCATGCCCTCCCATCCGCCCGAGCGAGGGCTTAAGGCTGGGCATGACTGGGACCTCCAGACACTGCGCTGGCTAGATGAACTGGGCTATGCGGAAGCCTGGATTGGCGAGCACTATACCGCGCCGTGGGAGCCGCATCCGTCGCCCGACCTGCTGATCGCCCAGGCGCTGATGCAGACCAAGCGCCTGCGCATCGGTCCGGGCGGATTTCTGCTGCCGTACCACCACCCGGCCGAACTCGCTGCCCGGGTGGCGATGCTGGACCATCTGTCGGGCGGCCGGCTCAACTTCGGCGTCGCCGCGTCCGGACTGCCGACCGACTGGGCGATGTTCCAGGTGGACGGCAATGCCGGCGTCAACCGCGACATGACCCGTGAGGCGCTCGACATCATCCTGCGCATGTGGAGCGACGAACCGCAGTTCACCTATGAGGGGAAGTTCTGGAAGGCGGCGAAGCCCGAAACGATGTTCGGCTTCCTGAAGCCGCACATCTATCCGCTGCAGAAGCCGCATCCGCCGATCGGCGTCGCCGGTTTCTCGAAACAGTCGGACACGCTGAAGCTGGCCGGCGAGCGCGGCTTCCTGCCGCTCAGCCTCAACCTCAACCCGGCCTATGTTGCCAGCCATTGGGAAGCGGTGGAGATCGGCGCGGCGCGCACTGGCCGCACACCGCACCGGCGCGACTGGCGGCTGGTGCGCGAGGTGTTCGTCGCCGAGACCGACGAGGAGGCGTGGAAGCTGTCGGCGGGCGGTATGATGGGCCGCATGATGCGGGAGTATTTCCTGCCGCTGCTGGGCAATTTCGGCTTCCTCGAATACCTGAAGCACGATCTAGCCGTGGCGGATTCCGACGTCACCCCGGAATACTGTGCGAAGCACAACTGGCTGATCGGTTCGCCGACCACGGTGGCGGAGAAGCTGGAGCGCATCTATCAGGAGGCAGGCGGCTTCGGCGGGCTGTTGGTGTTCGGCTTCGACTACGCTGACAACCCGGATGCCTGGCACAACTCGCTGCGTCTGCTCGCGCAGGAGGTTGGTCCGCGCGTCGCGCACCTGACGCCGCGCTGACGCCGATCCGGCCCGGTGCGCATCCTGTACAGCCACCGGGTGCAGTCGCGCGATGGGCAGAGCGTCCACATCGAGGAGATGGTGGCTGCGTTGCGCCGCGCGGGACATGAGGTGCTGGTCGTCGGTCCCGGGTTGTACCAGCAGGTATCGTTCGGCGGGGAAAGCCGGCTGGTCTCGCTGATCCGGGCGCACCTGCCGTCATGGCTCGGCTCGCTGGCGGAACTTGGCTACAACATCCCCGCCGGCTGGCGGCTGTGGCGGGCGGCACGGCGGTTCCGGCCGGAGCTTCTATACGAGCGCTACAACCTGTTTTATCTGCCCGGCACCTGGGTGGCACGGCAGCTGCGCCTGCCACTGTTCCTTGAGGTCAACGCCCCGTTGGCAGCCGAGAGATCGCAGTTCGGCGGACTGGGGCTGGAGCGCATCGGTGGCCGGCTCGAGTGTTACGTGTGGCGGTCGGCCGATCGCGTGCTGGCGGTCACCGGCGTGCTGAAGCGGATGATCTGCCGGGCAGGCGCGCGGGAAGAGCAGGTCGCAGTCATTCCTAACGGCATCAATCCCGAGGAATTTGCGATCGAAGCGGAAGCCGGGGTCGAAGGCCGGGTCGTCCTGGGATTCGTCGGCTTCGTGCGTGACTGGCACGGACTGGATCGCGTCATCGCCGCCATGGCCTCCGCACCGGATGCCGGGGCGCTCGATCTGGTCGTGGTGGGGGACGGACCGGCGCGCGTGGCACTCGAGCAGCAGGCGGAATCGCTCGGACTGGCCCGGCGGGTCCGCTTCACCGGCCTGCAAGGGCGCGAGCAGATTCCGCGTCTGGTCGCCGGCTTCGACATCGCCCTTCAGCCACGCGTGGTGGACTATGCGTCGCCGCTGAAGATCTTCGAATACATGGCGGCGGGGCGTGCCATCGTCGCGCCAGACCAGGAGAACATCCGTGAGGTGCTGCGCGACGGAGTGACCGCGCTGCTGTTCGACCCGTCGCGGCCGGATGCGATGTGGAACGCGATCATGCGGTTGGCCGCTGACGCCGACCTGCGCCGACGTCTGGGGTCGGCGGCGCGGGCGGAGATCGCGCGCGGCGACTACACCTGGGACGGCAACGCGCGGCGCGTCGCCGTGCTGGCGCAGCGGCGGGTGCGCATTGTTGCACCTGCACCTTGACCGATGCGGCCCATCGGCCACATTGGCGCGGCATGCGCAACTTCTCTGAACTGACCGAGCGTGAGGTCCTTGCCCTGGCAATTGCCAACGAGGAGGAGGACAACCGCATTTATACCGATATTGCCGAGGGCCTGCGGGCCGAATACCCGGCCAGTGCCAGTGTCTTCACCGAAATGGCTGAGGAGGAAAGCGAGCACCGCCAGCGCCTGCTCGATCTCTATCGCGCGAAGTTCGGCGAGCATATCCCCCTGATCCGCCGCCAGGACGTGCGCGGCTTCATCCACCACAAGCCGGTCTGGCAAATCTACCCGCTGAACCTCAACGAGGTCCGCAACCTCGCCGAAAGTATGGAGACCGAGACACAGCGGTTCTATCGCCGCGCCGCCGCGCGCAGCGAGGACGTCTCGGTGCGCAAGTTGCTGGGCGACCTGGCCGAAGCTGAGGTGGCGCATGAACACCGCGCCGACCAACTGCGCGACGAGAACCTGCCGGAGAACGTCCGCCACAATGAGGACGCTCGGGCGCGGGCCTCTTTCGTCCTGCGGGTGATCCAGCCCGGGCTGGCGGGGCTCATGGATGGTTCGGTCTCGACGCTGGCGCCCGTGTTCGCCGCCGCCCTGGCCACCCAGAACACCTGGCAGGCGTTCGTCATCGGCCTCGCTGCCTCGATCGGCGCCGGGATTTCCATGGCCTTCGCCGAGGCGCTGTCAGACAATGGCAGCCTTACCGGCCGCGGCGCACCGATCGTGCGCGGCGGTATCACTGGCCTGATGACCACACTGGGCGGCATCGGCCATACGCTGCCGTTCCTGATCCCCTCGTTCTGGACCGCTATGGTGATCGCGGTCGCCGTCGTCGTGATCGAGCTTGCCGTGATCAGCTGGGTGCGCTGGAAGTACATGGACACGCCGCCGATTTCTGCCGCATTCCAGGTGGCATTTGGTGGCGCCCTGGTGTTCGCCGCGGGCATCCTGATCGGCAGCAGCTAGAAGGTTCGCATGGACGGTTCGATTGCCACGCAACCTGCGGAGACGCAGGGCCTGCGGCACAATGCGAAGACCATCGCGCTGCACTGGATCACCGCCGCGCTGGTGGCGTTGCTTTGGTGCATCGGCCAAACGGTGGACTTTGCCCCAAATGGGCCGCTCCGGGTGGACTACCGCTCGGTGCATATCGTGCTGGGCGTGGCACTTGGGCTGGTGCTGATCGCTCGGCTGGTGTGGCGGGCGACCCGCAACGGCATGCTGCCGCCGCTCGACCACGGCGTGCTGCTGGCGGTCGCACGCATTACCCACTGGCTACTGTACCTGCTGCTGATCATCGCCATCGGCTTTGGCATCGCCAACGTCTGGGTGCGCGGCGACTCGATCTTCAACCTGTTCCGGGTGCCGCAGTACGATCCGGGCAACCGGGCGTTGGTGCACCTGATCGGCGGCCGGCACGCGTTGTTCGCCAATGCGGTGCTGATTGTCGCCGGCCTGCACGCTGCCGCGGCGCTGTTCCATCACTACATCCTGCGTGACGCGACGCTGCGGCGAATGCTGCCATGGGCAGCGCGCTGATCAGGGGCCGGTGCGCAGTTGCACCAGGCCCATCTTGGCCAGCACCGACACCCCGATACCGGTCCAGGCCAGATCGGTTCCCGCACGCCTGGCGAGGTCCCGGAGCGTGATCTCGCCGGCGGCCAGGCCAGCCAGCAGCGTCTCCACCATGGCCCGCTCGGGCAGCAGCTTGCCGGCGTAACTGAACAGCGGGTGGGCGGCGAGCGTTGCATAGGCCGTGCCGTCCGCACCTGGCAGCGCGGAGAGCCGCGTGTCGGGACCGAGGATGGTTGTCGGGTAGTGGACGAAGCCGCGGAACGGATCCAGCCAGCTGGCTGCGACACGCGGCGCACTCTTCAGCGCGGGATCACTCCTGGCCGGTTCCCGCAGCTTGGCCATCTCGGCCCATAGCGACTGGTACTGCCGATACACCACGGCCCAGTCGAAGGTTTCGCGCGCCCGCTGCTGCCCGGCCTCGCCCATGCTGCGCCGCAGGTCCGGGTTGCCGATCAGCTCACTGAGGCGTTCGGTCAGTGTGTGCAGGTCCACCGACACCAGCTGGCACAGCAGCCCGCAATAGCGGTCGTAGGTTTCCAGACCAACTTCGTATTTGCGGGTGAACGGCTCGCCGTCGAGACCGAGCATCCAGGTGGGGATGCGGAACCCGTCGACCCCGTCGCGCACCGTGTCCTTGTAGCCGTCCCAGTCGGTCACCACCACCGGCAGGCCCGCCGCCATCGCCTCGATCGGTGCCAGTCCGAACGTCTCCTGCACGTTGTCGGACAGTGAGATGAACAGGTCCGCCGCCGCCCAGCTCTCGCGCCGGCGGTCGGCATCGCGCCCGTCGGTGAACAGCGCCCGTACGTTGGGACAGCTGTTGCGGGCACCGTCGCGGAACGCCTGCTCGATACCCGGATGAGCGAACCAGCCGCACTGGATCAGCACCGGCCGCTTGCCGGTGCGCTGCGCGGCAGCCTGCAGCCCCAGGTACATCGGATGGGGATGCGCCTTGGCGTGGAACGACAGCCGCCCGACGAACAGCGCCACCACCTCGTCCGCCGCGATCCCCAGCGCCGCCCGCGCGGTCGCGCGTTCCCTGGGCGCTATAATGAAGTCAGCGCAGTGTACCCCGAGCGGGATCACCGGAAGCTGTGGCAGGGTCACTGCAATCGACCCACCGAAGCGCCAGCGCAGCGCCTCGATCTCGCTTTGCAGCAGCAGCCGGACTGTGGCCGCGACAGCGGATGAC
>DASSRN010000375.1:0-4353 GCA_035701785.1 Acetobacteraceae bacterium
ACTATCAGGGCTACGGTCTCGACCACACCGAGGCGCAGGCACGCTTCGAGGAAGCCGAGGCGATCATGTTCCAGGCCTGGCGCGGCGAGCAGTTCGAACACCACGGCAGGTTCTGGGACATCAAGGTGCCGATGCTGCGGCCGCGCCCCTTCACTCAGCCGCATCCCTACGTCATCCGCTCCGCGTCGAGCGAAGAGGGCATGCTGCATATCGCGCGGCAGGGTCGACCGTTCATGATGAACGTGCAGTCGAATGAAGTGACGCAGCAGCGGATGGATCTGTATCGGAGCACGCTACGTGAACAGGGATTCGACGAGGCGGCCGTAGAACGCAACGTCGAACAGTGCTGGGTGTGGCGAAACGTATGCGTCGCCGACACCGATGCAGACGCCGAACGCATAGCAATCCCGGCATTCGAGGCGATGCATGAGCACCGTACCGCGATGCGCCGGCGCGTGTTTGAGGAACAGGGCGTTTCAATCGTTCCGATGCCGGCGCCTGGGGCCGCGCCGGCAGCTCGGATGGTTATCGAGCATTCGCTGATCTACGGCTCACCAGCGACGGTGGCGGAGAAGCTGGCAGCGGTCGATGCGATCGGTGTCGGCGGGGTTATCATGCAGTTCCGGCTCGGCCCGATGGCGTATGACGATGTGGCGCAGAGCCTTACGCTGTTCATGCAGAAGGTGGCGCCTGCGCTGAGCGCCCACTCCTCCGTCAGGGCGGGCAGATGACGTTCACCAACGCCTGCTGCCCCTTGCGCACGGCATCTGATGCCCGGCGCAACGCCGCGGGCAAATCGGCAGGACGCTCTACACGCTCGCCATGACCGTCATGCGCCGCGATCACCTTCTCGAAGTTGGGTGCAGGAAGGTCAGCGAGCAGCCGGCCGTCGTCCTGGGCGGCAACGCCGCTGGCGAACATGTCCAGCGTCGCGCGTCGCACGGCGCCGTAAAGCGCGTTGTTGTAGATCACCGTCAGCACCGGCAGATTCTGCATCTGCGCCATGTAGTGGCACGCGACGGGGTTGGCGAACATGTAGGCGCCATCCCCAAGCACAGATAGAACCTGTCTGTGTGGCGCAGCCAGCTTCGCGCCAAGCGATGCACCGAAGCCCCACCCAAGGCCACCCGCCGCGCTGACGCCGAACAGGCTTCCTGGTGTCTCAAGCGGGCAATACTCCTGGCGGAACGAGTATTCGGACACCACGATCGTATCGCGGTCCACAAGTTCGCGCAGACAGTGGTTGAGCCAGGCCAGCGTGTTCTTTTTGCTGCGACCGTCGGCTTCCGCCTCGCCTCGCCAGCGGGCATGCAAGTCTGCCGAGCGCGCGGTCAGCCTGGCGCGCCGTTCCTCGACGAACGGGCCGCTGCGACCGGCCAACGCCTGCTCCAGCACTTCCAGGGCCGACAAGGCGCTTGCCGTGATCGTAAGGTCCGAAGGGAAGCCGCGCATCGGATAGCGCGCATACAGCGGATCCTCGCCAATCTGCACAATCCGCGCATTGGCCGACGGTGCTTCCTTGCTAGGCATCCATGGCACGTCCGATTCGATCACGATGACCAGATCAGCATCGCGCAGCAGCGCGCCAGGGGCGGAGCCCTGGAACATCGGGTTACTTGCCGAGATCGCGAAGTACCGCGTGTTGAACGGGATCACCGGCAGTGCCCAGCGCTCAGCCAGTCGCGTCAACACAACCGCGTCCTGCGGGTTCTGCCCGAGTAGGCCGGTGATCACCAGCGGCGCGCGTGCCGATGCGATCCAATCGGCAAGCCGCGCAATGTCCGACGTTGAGGGCATCGGCGCACCCGGTGTAGCGCGACGTGCGAACGCGCTCTCCTGCGGCGTAGCCACCGCTTCGCCCAACACCTCGCGCGGCAGCGACAGGTACACGGGCCCCTTGGGCGACGTCGTCGCCAGTTCCATCGCGCGATCAACGACCGCCGCAGCCTGGTCGCCGCGCTTCATCTCGTAGTCCCACTTCACCATCTCGCGCAGCATGCCCGCCTGGTCGTACATCTCCTGCGCCCAGTGGATGTACACACTGCGCGAGCCTTCGGCGCCGGATTCGGTGAACGGCGTGCGGCCTGACGTCAGCAGCACGGGGATGCGGTCGCGGCTCGCATCGATCAGCATGTTGATCGAGTTTGCGGTACCAACGTTGGTGTGCAGCATCACCGCCTGCGGCCTGCCGCTGACCATGGTGTGACCATGCGCCATGGACAGCGCCGCGTTTTCGTGCGGCACCACCATCGGGCGTGGCACCTTGCGGTTGCTGCGCGCCGCACGCGCGAACGCCTCGACGATCGGCGCAAAGTCGGTGCCGGGATTGCAGAACAGGTGATCGATGCCATGCGCAGCAAGTGCGTCCAGGTAGTCTTCCGCCGCGATCCGTCCCAGAGGGGGGTTATCCATGTGCGTGACTCCGTTCTGCGCGACGCGCGTCCTCGATTGCCTGCCACACGCGCAGCGGCGTCGCAGGCATGTCGACGTGCGTGACACCCAGCGGGGCCAGCGCGTCAAGGATTGCTATAACCACAGCTTGCGGCGACGCCATCGCGCCCGCCTGGCCGGAGCCTTTCACGCCAAGCAGGTTGGCGTTGGTCGGCACGCCGGTCAGCGTGATGTCGAAGTCAGGCAGGTCCTCGGCGCGTGGCAGTGTGTAATCCATGAACGAGCCGCTGAGCAGTTGCCCGGAGTCAGGATCGTACACCGTGTGCTCGAGCATTGCCTGGCCGATGCCTTGCGCCACGCCGCCATGCACCTGCCCGATGGTCAGCATCGGGTTGATCAGCGTGCCGAAGTCGTCCACCGCGGTATAGCGCTCAAGCGTTACACCACCGGTATCAGGATCGACCTCCACCTCCGCGATGTGACAGCCGTTCGGGAAGGTGATCAGGTCAAGCAGGTTCCAGACGTAGGTATCGAGACCCGGCGTCATGCCATCCGGCAGGTTCGTCGGGTCGCGTGCGGCACGTGCCACCGCGAGCAGGTCGATGGACCGGTCCGACGGATCGCGCACTGCGAAGCGGCCATTGGTGAACACCACCTGCTCGGTCGAAGCCTGCAGCAGGCGCGCAGCGATGACGCGGCCTTTCGCCACCATCGTATCCACCGCTTTGCACAGCGCCGCACCGCCCATATGCATCGACCGTGCGCCACCATGGCCATTGCCGGCGCGCACCTTTGCCGTGTCGGCCTGCACGTAGCGGAAAGCTTCGATCGGCAGACCGAGAAGATCGGCAGCGATTTGTGCATACGCCGTCTCGTGACCCATGCCGTTCGACTGCGTGCCGGCGAGCAGCGTGACGCTGCCATCGTCCTCGAAGCGAAGTTCCGCGCCTTCGTTGGGCGCGCCGCGCGCGGTCTCCATGAAACAGGTCACACCGATGCCGCGCAGTCGGCCGCGTTGCTGCGACTGCGCACGCCGCGCAGCGAAGCCGGCGTGACCAGCCGCCTCGACAGCATCGTCGATATTGTCGGCGAAGCGGCCGCAGTCGATCACCGTGCCGAGTGCCTTGCGATACGGAAACTCGCGCACCAGATTGCGCCGGCGCAGCTCGATCCCATTGAAGCCATAGCGTCGGGCGGCCTCGTCGATCAGGCGCTCGATCATATAGTTCACTTCCGGCTTGCCGGCGCCGCGATAGGCGTCGATCGGCACGGTGTTGGTGAACACGCCCTGCACGTCCATGAAGATCGCGGGAATGACGTAGCCGCTGCCCATTGCGTTGGCTGGCGCGTTGGTGGAACTGCCGGGACCACCTGACGACAGATAGGCACCCAGATTGGCGACGGTCGCGACGTCCAGTGCCAGGAAGCGCCCATTCGCATCAAGCGCGAGCCGTGCACGCGTCACATTGTCACGGCCCTGTGCCGTGGTGACGAAGTCCTCGGCGCGCTCGCTCATCCACCGCACAGGGCGGCCGAGTTTGCGTGACGCCCACAACAGCATGACCCATTCGGGATAGAGCGCGTTCTTCACCCCGAACCCGCCGCCCACATCGGGACAGGAGACGCGCATCTGCTCAGGTGGGACACGGAACACACTATCTGCGAGCTGCGATTGCAGCGCGTGCACGCCTGCGCCGGAGAACGTCAGGTGGTAGCCTTGATCGTCGTACTGGCCGATGGCACCGCGGGGTTCCAATGCGGCGATGACCAGACGGTTGTTGACCAGTTCGAGTTCGACAACATGCGCAGCACCGGAGATCGCGGCGCGCACCGCCTCCTGGTCGCCCTTCTGAAACCGATACGACAGGTTATGCGGAGCCTGCTCCCAGAGCTCCGGCGACCCGGGCACCAGTGCTGCCGGTCCATCGACCACCGAGGCGAGCGGCTTCCAGTCCACTGCGA
>DASSRN010000376.1:0-29335 GCA_035701785.1 Acetobacteraceae bacterium
CAGCACGCGCGCGGCGCACATGTCCTCGATCGTCGCGGGAGCAAGCACGACGTCGCGTCCGACGGCGTCGCCCTTGAACAGGCCGAGCAGCGCGTCCTGCGTCAGCGGCGACGGGCGGACCGGCGGCGCATCCGCCACCTGCTGTGCGAGCTGTTCGAACAGCGGCGCCCAGCGCCCGCCCGGCCTGCCGATGATCTCGTAGCTCGCACTCTTGCGCCGGATGTCCTCGTCCGCCGGGATCGCCGCCAGCACCGGGATGCCAGCCGATTGCGCGAACGCGGCGGCCTCGCCAGTGCCGTCGTCCTTGTTGACGACCATGCCGGCGACGCCGACATTGCCCCCAAGTTTGCGGAAGTAGTCGACCGCGGAGCAGACGTTGTTGGCGACGTACAGCGACTGCAGATCGTTGGAGCCGACGACGATCACCTTCTGGCACATGTCGCGCGCGATCGGCAGGCCGAAGCCGCCGCACACCACGTCGCCCAGGAAGTCGAGCAGCACGTAGTCGAAGCCCCAGTCGTGGAAGCCGAGTTTCTCCAGCAGCTCGAAGCCGTGGATGATGCCGCGCCCGCCGCAGCCGCGACCGACCTCGGGTCCGCCAAGCTCCATCGCGAACACGCCGTCGCGCTTGAAGCAGACGTCGCCGATTTGCACCGCCTCGCCCGCGGCCTTCTTCCGCGCCGAGGTCTCGATGATGGTGGGACAGCTGCGCCCGCCGAACAGCAGCGAGGTGGTGTCGCTCTTCGGATCGCAGCCGATCAGCAGCACGCGCCGGCCCTGCTGCGCCATCATGTAGGACAGGTTGGCGAGGGTGAAGCTCTTGCCGATCCCGCCCTTGCCATAGATCGCCACGACCTGCGTCGACAGCGCCGCCGGCGCATCCGAGGTGGTCGCCGCCGCGTCGAAGGGTGCGTTCATGCGCAGGCTCTCCAGTCGAGTATCATTTTGAGGCAGGCGGGATCATCGAAAGCTGTCTGATACGCGGCAGGCGCGTCCGCCGCGGACATGCGATGGGTGATCAGTCCGTCGAGCGACAGCCGCCCGTGCTGCAGCATGCGGCAAACGGCGGCGAGGTCCTCGGGGCGGAACTCGGCGGCGACCCGCAGCCTTGCTTCCCGCATGAAGGCAGGCGGAAAGGCGAAGGACAGCCGATCGGCATAGAACCCGGCCAGCACGATCTCGCCACCCAGCGCGAGACGCGCGATCAGGTTGTCGAGGATGGCCGGGTCGCCGCTGGCGTCAACAATACAGTTGTAGTTACGCCTTTCGTCCTGTTCCGGGCGCCGCACCTGGTAGCCCTGCGGGTCGCCCATGCGATCGGCGTTGGTCTCCCAGATCACCGGCGGCGCGCCGCCGCGGGACACGGCAAGACGGGCCAGCAGCCGGCCTAGGACGCCGTGACCGACAATCAGATCGGGCCGGCTCGCGCCTGGCGCGGCGAGCGCATGGTATGCGGTCGCCGCCAGCGCCAGCAGTACGGCGCGTTCGCCCAGCCGTGAGTCGATCGAAACAGCACGCGACGCGGGCACCACGAGGCGGGCGGCCGCGGCGCCGAACAGACCCTTGATCTCGCCGAAGCACGCGGCACCTGGCACGAACACCGCATCGTCGATGCGATGGGCGCTGTCACGCGGGGCGGCGACGACGCGGCCCACTGCCTCGTATCCGGGAACGAGGGGATAGCCCATGCCGGGGAAGTACGGCATCCGGCCTTGCCACAGCAGGCGCTCGGTCCCTGTGCTGATGCCGCTCCAGGCGATATCCACAACAAGGTCGCCGTCGTCTGGCACGCGCAACGGGAGTCGCCTGAGCTCCAATTTC
Source organism: Acetobacteraceae bacterium (assembly GCA_035701785.1). GTDB lineage: Bacteria > Pseudomonadota > Alphaproteobacteria > Acetobacterales > Acetobacteraceae > JAMXLO01. Next base: position 1,822 of record DASSRN010000376.1, read on the forward strand.
TGCGGACCGTTCAGAACGACGGCAAGCGTTTCCATCCCCGGCACCTCTTCTGCGCCATCTGTCACCCTAGATTGACTCGGATGTTTGTCAACAGACATTTACAGCCGCGCGGCACATTGCTCAGCACTGGCCGACCAGCAGCTGCACCAGCATCGGCTGGCGGGTGCCCACAGAGCGGACCCGGGCGAACCCCGCCTTCCGCATCAGGCCTTCCAGTTCGGCGGCAGTGCGCGGGCGGCCGCTGCCCATGGCGAGCAAATAGAACTCGAAATACGCGCCGACCGGCGCGGCGCCCGGCGTTTCGGACATTGGCTCCGCGAGCAGCAGGGTGCCGCCGGCCCGCAGCGCCTGGCGCGCACCGCGCAGGATCGCCAGCGCCGCGCCATCGTCGTGGTCGTGGATCACGCGGACCAGCGACACGATATCCGCGCCCTCGGGCCAGCGTCCGGTGCGCAGGTCGCCACCCTCGGCGCGCGCGCGCCGGGCGAGGCCCTCGCGGGCAAAGCGCGCCCGGGCGCGGTCGGCGACTGCCGGCAGATCGAACAGCACAAGCTGGAGGTCCGGCGCCGCAGTGGCCACCGCCGACAGGAACGCCCCGTCGCCGCCACCCGCGTCCAGCAGGCGGCGATGCCGGTCGAAGCGGTAGGCAGCCAGCAACTCCGCCGCAACCAGCGGCAGCGAACCCGCCATCAGGTCGCTGTAGCGGGCGACCTCCTCGGCCAGCAGTTCCTGGGGGCGGTCATGGCCGGCATACTGCCAGAGCTGCCTGAGCGCCAGCGGGCCCGCCTCATCCCGCAGCAGCGCCACCGGGTCCCGCAGGTCGTCGTAGAACAGCGCATGATGGCGGACCATGGCGGCAATGCCAGGATTGCCGACCAGGGCGGCACCGAGAGAACCGAGTGCGAATCGGCCGTCCCGGCGCTGATCGGTTAGCTTCAGCGCCGTGCTTGCCCGCAGCAGCCGGGCGGTCGCGTCCTGCGGCAATGACAGGCGTTGCGCGAGCTGATCGAGCGGCTGGGGCCCTTCCATCAGCGCTTCGCACAATCCAAGCCGCACGGCGGCCAGCAGCGTCTGGCTGTAGACGAAGCCGGCGCATAGATCGAACAGTGCGCGGGCCCGCCGGCGCGCCACTGGACGTGTCAGCGGGAACGCCGCGGCCCAGCGCTGAAAGCGCGGACTGGCGAGCAGACGATGACGCAGCGGCAGGCGGGAGGCGTGGGCCGCCGCAGCGGCGCCTGTGGCCACTACGCCGCGCGCCGGGACAAGTCGCGCGGCAGCAGCCGGTGGGCCTCGCTCAGCGTCAGCGCCTTCAGCGCCGCGGCACCGGGACAGGCTGGAACCGAATCGGCGGCAGCCGACGCAAGCCGCTCGAGATGGTTTGCCGCTCCCGTCACGCCCAACGCCAGAGCGGCGTTCGGCCGGCCCAGCATGCTGTCGCGCCCGGTCGGCTTGCCCTGCTCGACCGCGTCGGACAGCACGTCGGCGAGGTCGTCCGCCACCTGATAGGCCTCGCCCAGCTTCTCGCCCAAGCCGCGCCACGGCTCGGGATCGAAGCCCGCGGCCGCAGCGCCGGCCATTGTGGCGGCGGCGAACAAGGCGCCGGTCTTGGCCCGCTGATACTGGCCGAGGTCCGGCTGCGGCTCGCTCTCCCAGGCCTGCCCGGCGGCAATGCCATGCGGCATGCCGGCCGCCTGCCCGAGGATCAGCAGCAATATCGGCAGCCGCGCCGGCGAGCGCTGCGCGCCCGCCGCGAGCGTCTGGAACGCCAGCACGATCAGCGCATCACCGGCCAGCACCGCAAGCGGCTCGCTATACGCCCGATGCACCGACGGGCGGCCACGGCGCGTGTCGGCATCGTCGAAGCATGGCAGGTCGTCGTGCACCAGCGACGCGCAATGCAGCAGTTCAATGGCCGCGGCAGCCCCATCGGCGACCGCCGGATCGTCGTCGCCGCACGCCGCCGATACCGCAAGCGCGAGCCGCGGCCGGACCCGGGCACCGCGCGGGAACACCGCATGCGCCATGGCACCCGCGAGCAGCGGCGGGCCGCCGGGAGCACCGGCACGGGCCAGCGCAGCCGAGAGGGTCCGTTCGATTCGCCCGACCACGTCCATGGCGCCCCTCCTTGTAAATATTGATTGTCACAGAGGAGCGTCATCTGTAGTTGACATGCTGTCAAGGTGAATTTGTGCTGTTGCGCACGCCAAGGATCGCCATCATCGGTGCCGGCGCGGCCGGTATCGCCGCCGCAGTCGACCTCGCCCGACAAGGCGTGGCGGTCAGCTTGTTCGAACGGCAGGCCACTCCTGGCGGGAAGATCCGCACGCTCGATATCGCAGGTGCGCAGGTCGACGCCGGGCCGACCGTGCTCACCATGCGCTGGGTCTTCGAATCGCTGTTCGCCGATGCGGGCAGTTCGCTCGACGCCCATCTGACCCTGCATCCGTGCGACGTGCTGGCGCGCCACGCCTGGTCGGGCAGCGAACGACTGGACCTGTTCGCCGACATCCGGCGCAGCGAGGACGCGATCGGCAGCTTTGCCGGCGCCGCCGCGGCGCAGGGCTATCGTAGCTTCGTTGCGCGCGCGGCACGCGTATACGGCGTGCTGGAAGCCGCGTTCATCCGCGGTCCACGGCCAAGCACGCTGTCGCTGATCAGCGGCGTCGGGCTGCGCGGCGTGAGCGACCTGATCGCAGGCGCTCCGTTCGCCACGCTGTGGCACGCGCTTGGCGAACATTTCAGCGATCCGCGCCTGCGCCAGTTGTTCGCTCGCTATGCGACCTATAGCGGGTCATCGCCGTTCCATGCGCCGGCCACTCTGATGCTGATCGCGCATGTCGAGCAGCAGGGCGTCTGGACGGTCACCGGCGGTATGATCCAAGTGGCCGAGGCGATGGCCGGGTTGGCGGCGCGCCAGGGTGCCGAGTTGCATTACGCCGCCCCGGTATCGGCGATCCTGCTCGATGGCGGGCGAGTGTCCGGCGTGCGATTGGCGACCGGCGAGGAAATCGCCGCGGACGCTGTGATCGCCAATGCTGACATCGCGGCTCTCACCGAAGGGCTGTTCGGACCGAGAGCGATGGCGGCGGTTCGATCAACCGGCGGCGAGCGATCGTTGTCGGCGCTCAGCTGGGCCGTCTCGGCTGCCACCACGGGGTTTCCGCTCGCACGCCACAACGTGTTCTTCGCACGCGACTACGCGGCCGAGTTCGACGCCATCTTTCGCGCCCGCCGGCTGCCGAGTGAGCCCACCGTCTATGTCTGTGCGCAGGACCGCGGCGCCCCAGATCAGCCGGAGCCCAAAGGCACGCCGGAGCGGCTGCTGTTGCTGGTCAATGCTCCGGCGATCGGCGACCAGCGCGCGTTCACCGCAGAGGAGATCAAGCAATGCGAAGCGGCAGTCTTCGACCTGCTGACGCGGTGCGGCCTGATGGTGGACCGCCCGTCGCTGGCGTCGATGCTGACCACCCCGACGGAGTTCGAGGCGCTGTTTCCGGCAACGGGTGGCGCGCTGTACGGGCAGGCGGTGCACGGGGCGATGGCCGCGTTCCGGCGCCCCGGGTCGCGCAGTGCGATCCCGGGCCTCTATCTTGCGGGCGGCAGCGTGCATCCCGGGCCGGGTGTGCCGATGGCAGTGCTGTCGGGTCGGCTGGCGGCACGCAGCACTTTGGAGGACCTGACTTCGCGTTGAGCGTGCCGAAAGATGGCTATGCCTGGTGGTATCTCGACGCGCTCAGCGATGACGGCATGTACGGGCTCACCATCATCGCCTTCATCGGCAGCGTGTTCTCGCCGTACTACGCGTGGGCGCGACGGCGCGGTGGCGCCGACCCGCTGCGTCACTGCGCGCTCAACGTGGCGCTCTACGGCCGTGGCATCAAGCGCTGGGCGATGACGGAGCGCGGTGCCGATGCCGTCTCGCGTGGGCCTGACCATCTGTCGATCGGACGCAGCAGACTGGCTTGGAATGATGCGGGGCTGTCGGTGCAGGTCGACGAGATGGCGGTGCCGCTGCCGCGTCGTGTGCGCGGGCAGATCAGGCTGCGACCAAGTGCGGTTGAAAACCGCGAGTGGGCGCTCGACACAGAGGGCCGCCATCGATGGCGGCCAATCGCGCCCTGTGCGCGGGTCGACGTCGTGCTGGAGAGACCTGCGTTGCGCTGGGAAGGGGACGCCTATTTCGACTGTAATGTCGGCGACCGACCGCTCGAAGCGGACTTCCGTCATTGGAACTGGAGCCGCGCGCCCATCCGTGGCGGGACGATCATCGGCTACGACGTCGTGCGGTGCGACGCGTCGTCGCATCGCATCGCGCTGCTGTGTCGGACTGAAGGCGGCGTCCATCCGATCGACCCGCTGCCGGCTACGGCACTTCCGCGCACGCTTTGGCGGATCGCACGGTCCGCGCCGGCCGATCCGGAGCACGTCCCCGCTGCGGTCGCGACGCTCGAGGACACACCGTTCTACGCGCGTTCGTTGATTGCGACGCAGCTGCTGGGTCACCCGACGCAGGCGATCCACGAGACCCTGTCACTGGGGCGGTTCTGCTCGCCCCTGGTCCAGGCAATGCTCCCCTTCCGGATGCCCCGCGCCCTTGGCCGCTTCGCACTCGGCTGAGCGGCGCGCAGCTTCACGGTCCAGGCGCTGGGAACGACGCAGGCGATACAGCTCGAACAGCAGCAACGGCAGGATGATCACTTCGCCGATTGCCCACTCCCAACGGGGCAGCTCCATGGCGGCTAACCCATCACGGCGCGTCGCCCGCGGACGATCCGCCGTTCGCGCTGCTCCATCCGCGCCAGCAATTCAATCATCGCGCTGATCCGCTGCGGCAGGCGCCACCAGCGCATTGGCGCGAGTGTTCGTGGCTCGACGATCGCGTCCAGCAGATAGGCGCTCTCTCGCATCGCACGTCGTGCGGACATGGCAGGCGGCGCTGCGAGACGTGGCAGGCGGCTGGCCAGCACCCATGCCTTGCGCCTTGCCGAGACGACAGCACGCGCGGTGACCGCATCACAGCGCCGGCGCGCGACCTCGTGGCCGATCTCGGCGTACAGCAGGCAGGCGGCGGCGATGCCCGCCCGGTACGGCAGTGGCAGTCGCAAAACGCCGGACCAGGCATGACGGTAGTGTTGCTCAGCCGTGTCCAACAGGCGTTGGATGACTGCGGCCAACGGCTTGCTGTGGCCCGGGCAGGCGAGAAAGTGGTCAGGCTCGACGCCGGCATCGCGCAGCCAGCAGAGCGGCAGATAGAGCCGCCCCGCGCGTGCATCGTCGCCCACGTCGCGGGCGATGTTCGTCAGCTGCATGGCGACGCCGAGATCGATGGCAGCCGCCAGCCCCTGCGAATCGCGCACACCCATCAGCAGCGCCATCATGGCGCCAACCGTGCCAGCGACGCGGACCGCGTAGGCGCGCAAGTCTGGCAGATCGGTATAGCGCCGCCCTTCGGCGTCCCAGGCAAAGCCTTCCAGCAAAGCCTCCGGCAGGATCTGCGGCAGGCGGTGCTGGTGCACCACTGCGGCGAATGCCCGATCGACCGGCGTCGGCAGCGGCCGGCCAGCGTAGGCCAGCGTCAGCCGCTCGCGCAGCCCAGCGAGGGCATCGCCGTCCCCGCCATCGACCGCGTCGTCGGCGACGCGGCAGAACGCATAGAGCGCGACAGCGGGGTCGCGCACGGAGCGCGGCAGCAGACGCGCCGCGGCATCGAAGCTGCGCGATCCGCCGCGCAGCAGCGACCGGCAGACCGCGAGGTCGGCGGGGTCAATGCAATGCTGCGGCATGTGGCACCACGCGGTCGAGCACCTTGGCCGACGACAGCACCCCCGGCACGCCGGCGCCCGGATGCGTACCGGCGCCGACCAGATAGAGACCGGGGATATCCTCGCTGCTGTTGTGCGGGCGAAACCAGGCGCTTTGCAGGAGCGTCGGCTGCATACCGAACGCCGAGCCCTGCCAGGCGAGCAGTCGCTCGCGGAAGTCGAGCGGCGTCATCAGCCGCGACGTGACGATATGCGATTCGAAATCGGGAAGCAGCGTCGCGGCGAGATGCCGGGAGATCGCCTGGCGATAGGGTTCGGCCGCCTGGCGCCAGTCGGTGGCACCGGTGAGGTTCGGCACCGGCGACAGCACGTAGAACGCGTCACAGCCGGGCGGTGCGAGCGTCGGGTCGGTCGCTGTGGGGCGATGCAGGTAGAGGCTGAAGTCCTCCGCCAGCACCTTGCGTTCGAAGATGTCGCGCAGCAGCTCACGATAGCGCGGACCAAGCAGGATCGTGTGATGGGCGACGCGATCGTAGCGCCGCTTCGTGCCGAAGTACCAGACGAACAGGCCCATCGAGTAGCGCGCCCGGTCCAGACGGCGTCCGGTCCAGCGGCGACGCGTGCCGGGCGGCAGCAATTGGCGATAGGTCCAAGCTGCGTCGGCATTCGACACCACGATGTCCGCACTGATCGTTTCACCTGCAACCGTGCGGACGCCGACCGCGCGGCCATCGTGGAGTTCGATCCGCGCCACCTCGGTGTTGCAGCGGATGCTGCTGCCCTGGCCGCGGATCAGCCGCGCGAGGCCCGCAATCACCTGGCCGGTACCACCGATCGCGCAGTGCACGCCCCAACGGCGCTCCAGCCAGGGGATCAGCGTATAGACGCCGCTGGCGGTGAACGGATTGCCGCCGATCAGCAGCGGGTGGAAGCTGAACACGATGCGCAGCCGCGGATCCTTGATGTGCCGGCTGACCAGCGCGTGCACACTGCGATAGCCGCCAAGGCGAAGCAGATCGGGTGCGATGCGCACCATGTCGGTCCACCCCGCGAACGGCACATCGCCAAGCTGCTCGAAGCCGATGCGGCAAGTGGTCTCGCTGAGCTGCATGAAACGTTCGTAGCCGGCCAGGTCATGCGGAGCGATCCGAGCCACCTGCCCGCGCATCGCCGCCGGATCGCCGCAGCAGTCGAACGTGCTGCCGTCATGGAAACGGATGCGGTAGAACGGCGCGACCGGCGAGAGCGTGACATCGTCGCGCATGTCGCGACCGCACAGCCGCCAAAGCTCCTCCAGCAGGAAAGGCGCGGTCAGGATCGTGGGACCGGCATCGAAGGTGAAGCCATCCTGGCGGAACACCGAGGCGCGGCCACCTGGCGCGTCCAGCTTCTCCAGAATGGTCACGCGGTAGCCGCGGGCGGCCAGCCGGATCGCCGCGGCGAGGCCACCAAAGCCGGCACCTATGACGACTGCGCGCCGCTGACCGCGCACCGGCGCGATGGCTCGACGTGCATCTGTCAAGGTGACCATTGTGGAAGCGTAAACCAAAGTTGACAGTCTTGGGAAGATGCTTGTCAGCCGCGCCAGCGGCCCCGGAGATCTGCCAAGTGGCACAGCAACGCCATGGCCAGGGCTGCCGGAACGAATGGCAAGGCTGCGCCGGCGAGCGAGGTGCGCAGTGCCAGTAGCAGGCATATACCGGGGAGCAGCATCAGCAGCAGCCGGCACATCCCCAGGCCCCGCCCTGTGCGTTGATGCCACCAGGCCAGCGCGGCCGCCTCGATCAGGGTGAAGATGAGGATGGCATCGATCAGATGCGGCGATGCGAGCCACCAAGGCATTTCCGGCATCGGCTAACTGTCGCGCGGCCGGGTCACCGACCGCCGGATGCGATGCAGGCCGAACGCTGCCGCCACGGCGACCACCGGAATCGCGCCTCCCATCACGAGATCAGGGTTCAGATGCACCCCAGTGTCGCGCAGCGCCTCGGCGACATGCCCGACCAGGCCCACGACGTAGTAGGTCACCGCCGCGACCGACAGGCCTTCGACCGTCGACTGGAGTCGGAGCTGCAGCCGCGCCCGCCGGTCCATCGAGGCGAGCAGCGCCTGGTTCTGCCGCTCCCGCGTCAGGTCCACCCGGGTGGACAGCAGGCGGGTGGCGCGGGACACGCGCTGGGATAAGGATTCCTGGCGCGCCGCCACCGAGCGGCAGGTCGCCATCGCCGGAGCCAGGCGGCGCTCGGTGAATTCCCGGAACGTCTGCAGGCCCTGGATGCGCTGCTCGCGCAGTTCCTCGATCCGCCTTTGCACCAGTTCATGGTACGCCGCCGCCGCACTGAAGCGATAGCGCGTCTCCGCCAGGCGCGCCTCCGTTTCGGCTTCCAGTCGGGTCAGCCGGTCGAGCAGCCCGGGCTCGGCCTCCTCCTTGGCTGTCACCAATTCGGCGGTGATCAGCGCCAGCTCCTTCTCCGCTGCCGCCAGCAGCGGGGTGGCGGCGCGGACGACGGGTAGCGCGAGCAGCGCCATGACCCGGTAGGTGTCGATTTCCAGCAGCCGCTGCATCAGGCGCCCCGCCTGCCACGGCGTGGTGGCACGGTCTATCACCAGATGACGGCTGAACCCGTCGGAGTGGATCCGAAAATCGGTCAGCGCAGTCGCAGCACCCCCCGATACTGCCGCCCCCACCAGCATATTGCCGGCGAACCAGCATCTCGCGGCTTCGTCCGGGCCGGTCCCGCTTTCCCCACCTGCGATCAGCGCCGCATGGGCCGCGACCATGAGCTGGCCGGGCAACTGCGCGACCCATTCTGGCGGCACTGCTGCGAGCGCCGGCTCCGCAAACGGTTCAGCCACGGGACCATCGACGACGAACATCCAGCGGAGGAACTCGGTGTGCCGTTCCCAGCGCAGGCGGAAGCCAGGGAAACGGGCGCTGAAATGCGTCACACCGGCCGCCGGCGGTGCCATCCCATATCGGCGGCACAATCCGGCGATGGCCGCGGTGCCGGCATCGTGCCGGTCCTGGCCGACCAGCAGCGCCAGGTAGGAGACGCGTGCCGGCGCGGCCAGCGGTTCCGGCGGGCGCGCGTGCACCTCGTCGTTCAGCTCGATGCGCTGCGGATGGTCAGGCGGCAGCTTCATGAGCAGCGGCGCACAGCACGAGTTTTGCGACCTGCTCGGGCCGTTCCTCGTGCGCGAGATGCCCAAGCCCGGGCAGCGAGACGATCTCGGCGCGGGGCAGCAGGCTGCGCACGCGATACGCCTCAGCCGGAGGCACCATGCCGTCGTTGGCGCCGACAATCAGCAGGAGGCGTGTGGCGAGCCGCGGCAGATCGCGCGCCAACGGTCGCACGTCCCAGTTCGCCATCAGCCGCAACGCGCCGGCGACATGTGCCGGCTTGCTGACCAGGCGGGCATAGAGCCGCGTCCCTTCGGCGTCGATGGTCGAGCCACCTGACCGGATCAGCCGCTGGACTGCTCCCTGTCCTCCCACCATCAGTGCAAAGGCACGGGCGGTCAGCGAAGAGCCGGCGAACAGCCGCGCGACCGGGGCGAAAATGGCGGTGGGCAGGCTCGGCAACGGCAGCAGCGCGCCGTTGAGGCTTACCAGCAGGTCGGGCCGCCCCGGGCCATCGAGGCACATGCGCGCGCCGACCGCCGCGCCGGCCGAGTGCCCGATCATCAGGGTCGGCGCCAGACCAAGCTGGTCGAGCAGGGCCGTGATGCCCGAAGCGACACCTGGCAGGGTGAAGCCTGCATCCGGCGGGGTCTGGGTGAAGCCATGCCCGGGCAGGTCCGGCGCCACCACGGTGAACCGCCTGGCCAGGAGCGGTGCCAGAGACCGCCACGAATGGGTGGCAGCGCCGGTGCCGTGCAGCAGAAGCGCGGCCGGGCCGCTGCCCATCACCTGGACATGCCAGGTCAGTCCGGCGGCATGGACGAACCGGCTGGCGGTCCGGTTCGGCCAGTCCCTGCCGTCGCACCGCCAGGAGAGTGGGCCCGTCACATCACGGGAACAGCACGGATGGCGCGCGACAGCGATGCGGCGTCGGCGTAGGGCAGCGGCAGGTAGCGCGCGTGCATCTCGTCTGCCAGCGAGCGCGCGAACGGGTTAGGCCGAGGTGAGGTATCGACGAGAAGCACCGCGTGTCCGGCCTGGCGCAACCGCCGGCCGGATTCCATCGCCTCGGCCTCTCCTTCGCGGCGACTGCTGCTGCCGTTGCGGGTCACGTTGGCACGGCCATCGGTCAGCAAGGCAATCACCGGCGTGCGTCCCTTGGCGCTTTCTGCCACCGCGAGGGCGGCAGCGGAGTCGATCCCGGCGGCGAGCGGCGTCGCACCGCCCCCAGGCAGGCCGGCCAGACAGCGTCTCGCACGCAGCAGTGAGCCGGTGGGCGGCAGCAGCACGACAGCCTCGAGGCCGCGAAATCCGATCAGCGCGACCTGGTCGCGGCGCACGTAGCAATCGTCCAGCAGCAATTCGACGGCCCCCTTGGCCTCGGCCAGCCGATGCAGCGCGGACGAACCGGATGCGTCGACCGCGAACACGGTGGTGGTCTGGGAACGCTGACGGAAGCGGATGACGCGGAAATCGTCGCGCCGGACCAGGATCCGCGGCGCCTGCTGGAAGGCTGGCGGATGGCGCAGCCGCTGCCAAGGCAGTGCAGCCTTCAGCGTCTCCAGCAGGTCCAGTCTTGCTCCGGCTTTGAGTGCGCCAGGTCCGCTGCCCACGCGTCGACCGCGCAGCGACGAACTGCGCGCTTTGCCGGCGCGTCCCGTTGCACGCTGACCCGTGCCGCGGGCAACGGCGCCAAGTCGAGGTAGAATGTCGGGCGGGAGGGCCGCCTTGGCAGCCGCGACGAGTACGTCCTCGAGTGGCCGCTCGGTGCCGGCGGTATCCTCGCCACTGTCGGCCAGTTCCCGGGCTGTGTCCGCGTCGGGCGCCGACGTCGGCAGGCATAGGGCCCTCGGCGCCAGGACGAGGCGGACGGCAAATGCGAGATCCGTATCGGTGACCGTCGTGCGGCCGGCATCGGCCGCAGCCGCGCGCGCAACGCGTATCGCCAGAAGGGGTGCCCGCGCAGAGCCGATCCCCAGCGCGGCGGCAGTCGAGCAGAGCGCATCGAGCGCGGCATCAGGAGCCACAACGCATTGCCCGGCCGAGGACCACTGGGCAGGCTCGTGGATCTCCGTGTCGCGCACAGTAAGTTGGTCCAAAGCGATATGGAATGCCAGCCGGTCGAGCAGGCTGGACGGCGCATGCTCCTCGGCGCCGATTCCCTCATCCAATGCCACCACGCCGAAGCGACAAGATTCGGCTTCATCCATCGCACGGCAGAACCGCGCCGCGGTGGCCGGCAAAAGCCGCTCCGCCATCGGCAACACCAGAACGCCCCGATCGCTCTCAGCCAGCAGGCCACGCTGGTAGGTGTGACGGCCGGTCTGCAAGGTAGCAGCCAGGTCGATCGCGCCGAGCAGCCGATCGTCGGTGACGTTGGGCGGCACGCGCCGCAGCGGCGCATCCGGCGGCAGCGCGGACTGCAACAGGCCCAGCCAGCGATCGCGCACCGGACCGGCAGATGCGCGCACGGCGATGCCGCCGAACCAGAATGGATGCGTGCAGAACAACAGAACCGCCCGCACCGCGTCAGCCCATGCGCCAGCAGCTGTCATGACGCCAACAGTTCGTCCACCGCGCGTGCGACCCGCACAGAGGCCATCGATTCGTCGAGCGCGCTGCGGCGCAGCCGGTGACCAAGTGCCAGGGGCGCGACGCGGCGCAGCTGCACATCGCGGACGTCGGCGTCGCCGTCCAGCGCGGCCAGGGCACGTGCCGCCCGCACCAGCGTCAGTTCGCCGCGGAGGCCGTCGGTGCCCAGCTGCATGCAGAGCCGCGCCGCCTGCTCAAGGGTTGCGTCCGGCACGACGATCTCGGCGATGCGCGCCTGTGCCCGGGCGATCTGCCGGCGCAGGCGATCCTGCTGCGGCTTCCAGGCGGCGCAGAAGGCCTGGGGGTCGCGCTCGAAGCTGTCGCGTCGTCGCACCACCTCCACCCGGGTCGGAAGGTCGGTCGGCGTGCCCACCTCCACTGCGAGGCCAAAGCGATCGAGCAATTGCGGCCGCAGTTCGCCTTCTTCCGGATTGCCGCTGCCGATCAGCACGAACCGGGCTGGGTGGCGCACGCTCAGACCCTCGCGCTCCACCACGTTCTCGCCGGAGGCGGCCACGTCGAGCAGCAGGTCGACGATGTGGTCCTCAAGCAGGTTGACCTCGTCGATATACAGGAACCCGCGATTGGCCCGCGCCAGCAGGCCGGGCTCGAAGCTCTTGACGCCGACCGTCAGCGCCCGCTCCAGATCGAGCGCACCAACGACCCGATCCTCTGTCACACCCAGCGGCAGGTCGACCACCGGGACCGCGACCGATACACATTTGGCCCTTGCCGGTTGCTGTCGGCAGTCGCTGCACCACGCCGCCGGCAGGTTCGGGTCGCAGTTGTAGCGGCAACCGACGAAAGCCTTCAGTGGCGGCAACAGGGCGGCGAGCGCGCGAACCGCGGTGGACTTCCCGGTTCCCCGGTCGCCGAACACCAGTACCCCGCCAATGCCGCGGTCCACGGCCGCGATCAGCAAGGCAAGCTTCATTGCGTCCTGGCCGACGATCGCTGCGAAGGGGAATGGGGTCCCCGGCATCAGCACGTCCGCGTCACGGCGAACCGCGCCACGTCGCTCAGGCAACGGCGTAGCGGCGTGTCGGGAAATGCCGTCAGGGCATCGCAGGCGCAGTCGGCAAAGGCATTCGCCTGCGCCAGAGTCGCGGCGATCGCATCGTGCGCACGCAACAAGCTGATGGCCTGCTCGAGGTCACCGTCGTGCTGTTCTGCACGGCCGATGGCGCGCTCCCAGAAGCACCGTTCCCACGGTGCGCCGCGCCGATAGGCGATGAGTGCCGGCAGGGTGACCTTGCCTTCGCGGAAGTCATCGCCGATCGACTTGCCCAGGTTGGCCTCGTCGGCGGCGTAGTCCAGAGCATCGTCAACCAGTTGGAACGAGATGCCGAGATTGGCGCCGTAGTCCGCCAGCGCCGGGCAGGCGTCCTCACATCCCGCGGCGATCGCGCCGATTTCACACGCGGCGGCGAACAGCGCCGCTGTCTTCCCAGTCACCACGGCGAAATATTGCTCATCGGTGGTCGCCATGTCGTTCTGAGTGTCCAATTGCAGAAGTTCGCCGGATACGATCGTCGCAGTGGCATCAGCCATGATCCGAAGCACGCGAAGCGAGTCGGACTCGACCATCAGCTGGAATGCGCGGGCGAACAGGAAGTCGCCCACCAGGACGGGCGCTTTGCTGCCGAACAGCGCATTGGCCGATGCACGGCCACGGCGGCGGGCGCTGGCATCCACCACGTCATCGTGAAGCAGCGTGGCGGTATGGATCAGCTCGATGCAAGCCGACAGGGCGATATGCGGCGCATCGGAGTGGGCAGCGTCGCATAGCCGGGCTGCCGCGAGCGTCAGCAGCGGGCGCAGCCGTTTGCCGCCGGCAGCGAGGATATGGCTTGCAACGCGGGGAATCAGCTCGACCTTGCTGTCAGCTTGCGCGTCGATCATCCGGCCACAGGCGACCGCGTCGTCTCGCAGCAGCGCGGCGAGGGTAACGAGAGGGGCGTCGGCGCCCGCGGGGTCCAAGGCGAAGAGCACGCTCTCGGTTTTTCCACCCAGCGCCTCGGCTGTCAATATGTGTTGACAGAACGATTAATGAACGGCGTCAACAATCTTGGTCGTTATCGTCATCGGCCAGTCCGCGTGCGGCATGCCATACCAGATAGCCCAGCACCTCGGCTGTGCGGTTAACGGAGGCGCGGACCGCCTCCAGCATATCTGGCATCCGTGCCGGATCCACGCCATCGGCGATCTCTAGCGCCGCCAACTGGGCATTCTCAACGATGGTCGTGAGGAGGTTGCGGAACACAAGGTCGGCCTCGGAGTCGAGTAGCCCGGACAATGTCGGACGGCGCTGCTCGATGACCCCGGCCTGGAACCGGCGGCGCGCCGTCTCTGCAGCCTTGCGTTCGGTGAGGTCGCTGAACAGCAGGACGAAGCCGAGGCGATCCTTGCCAGTGAACACAGGATCGGCGCGGACCAGCAGCGGCATCGGATCCTGGTCCCCGCGCGTCAACAGCACCTCACCGCGCCAGGCGCGGCCTTTGGTCACAAGTGCATGCAGGGCAGTGACTGCCTCCGACGGTTCGACAAGCAGCTGGGGGAGATCGGCGACGTTCAGCGGACGTCTCGCGGTGCGCGGCAACAGGGCGATGAAGGCGGCATTCAGCTGAAGAATCCGACCAGCCGAATTCGCGATTACCACCGGCTGACCCGACTGCTGCACCTGGCGTCGAACTTGGTTGCGCTGGTGTTCGGCAATCAGCATCCGTACCGAGCGGAATTGTACGACGACGTCAACGACGGTGTCACCAATCAATCTGGCCGCTGCGAGGTCGGCTGGGCTCCAGGGATCGGCGGTGCCTTCGACCACCTGGTGCCATTGCGCAAACGACCGTCGCGGCGAGAGTGTCCTGGGGTCGTCCCCGATAACGTGCGGGGTGAACGGATTGCCGCCCCAGGTGACCGTCCGCACACGCTCGGGACGCAGCCAGATCAGGTATTCGCCGGGCGAGGCAGAGACCGGCACCGCGAGCAACCCACTGGCGATCGGCTTGAGCTCAGCGAACTGCGGCGCATCGTCGGTCAGCGAGGCGGTTGCCAGCAGCTCGCCACGCGGCTGGCGATCGAGCCAGTCGCCGATTTCACGCAATGTGGCCGTACCAGGCACCTCGCCGACGGTTCTGATCTCGCCTTCGAACAGCAGTGCAGCACCACTTGCGCCGACCGGCTCGAGCAGAGCGAGCGACCGGTCGAACAACGCGCCGCGCCAGTCACCCTCACGTGTAATCGCGCGGATCATCCGCTGTTCCAAGCGGCGGACCGACAACTCCGCCTGCACCTGGGCAAAGCTCTCCAGGGCGGCGATGCGCGTTCCTATGGCCTCTGCCAGCAGCTCGCATACCGCGCGTGCCTCGAAATGCACGAACCGGGGGACGTAGTGGTGGCAGGACACCAGTCCCCAGAGCCGACCGCCGACTATCAGCGATACCACCAGGGTCGCCCGCACCCCCATGTTCTTCAGGTACTGGACATGGATCGGCGAGATGCTGCGCAGCAGGCACAGCGACATGTCGAGATGCTCGCCGCTGATCGGCGAAAGTTCCGGGATCAACGGCACCGGCGCGTATTCGACGTCGCGCAATACGCGGACCCTGTTCCTGACATACAGACGGCGGGCGATCTGCGGAATGTCAGTGGCGGGATAGCGGTTACCCAGATATGCCTCGAGCCCTGGTTCGCGCTCTTCGGCGAACACTTCTCCGTGGCCCTGCTCATCGAAGCGATAGACCATCACGCGGTCGTAGCCGATCAGCTTCTTGAAGATGCGCGCGGCGGTGTCGCACACGGCCGGCACCGTGGCGGCAGCCATGATCGACTGCAGGGCGTTCTCGAGATAGTTTGAGAAGTCAGCCGAAGGCCCGGCACGCTCGAGTTCGACGACCAGGCCACCATCAGGGGGACGGTGGATCAGGCCGTCGAAGACCGCGCGCTGCTCGCCGATATGGCAGCGCACGCCCCTGGCCATGTCTTGCAACTCGTCGCTCAGATGGGGTGCCAGCCGTTCCGCCAGGTCGCCCGGAATGGCTTCGAACGAGCGCCCGATGAGCGGCCCACGCAGGCCAAGGAAAGCCGCCGCATTGGCGCTGGCCTGGACGATGGTGTGGTCGGGTTCGCGCAGCAGCAGCAGCGCGCCATGCGGTTGGATCGAACCGGCCAGATGAATCGGCTCGCGCTCGCAGTTCGAAAGGTCAGCCTGTCCAAAGGCAGGCGTCGCGACTGCGCGCGTGAGCACGCCGATCCTCCCTAGGTCATTTGGTTCCTAGGAGTGTGTGACATTGAGTACGGCGGAGTCCATCTCGTAATGGGCCAGCTTTTTATAGAAGCCCTGCCGGCTGAGGCCGAGAAGCTCGGCAGCAGCGGTGCGATTGCCGCCGGTCAGCTGGAGTGCCGCACCGATGTAGTGGCGCTCAACCAATCCCACGGCTTCGCGAATGAGACTGCGCAACGGGCTCTTGCCGCTCTGTTCGATGACCGCAGCGAGCGCCGACTGGAGGCTGGCGGTGCTGTCGGCCTGCGGCAGCCTGCGCCCGACGTCGCGGATCAGCAGGGCAATGAATTCAGGCCGGTCAGGACTGTTGCCAACGGCCGAGATCTCCACAGCGGTGTCGCCGCCGAACTCGCCCTGTATTCCGGTTGAAAACAGCCGCACCGCACCATGGCGGGCCAGGCTCGCCAGCAGGACTGTCATGTCCGCGCCAGGGCGTGACAGCCAGCGCGAAAGCCGCTCGCCCAGCACCATGCGCTCGGCGCCGACCTGCACCAGGTCGAGGAAAGCCCGATTGCTGCGCCGGATCACGCCATCGCGATCGGTCACCACGAACGCGTCAGGCAGCCGGTCTATGAAGTCATCTGGCGAGCCGGGCTCGTCCCGCTGCAGCTCGGTGCGCGTGCCATCGGCTGCGGCAAGCTGCACCAGAAACATCGGCCCCGGCTCGCCGGTGATCAGCGACGCGCGCACCAGCCAGGCTTGGCGCGCCGCCCCCAGATGTAGCAGGACGCCCGGTGCTCGGCCGTTCAGTCGAACCCGCTGCAGCATCGACTGGAACGCTTGTTGTTCGATCGCAGACACCTCGCCCAGGAGGTCGCGGCCCGGCGCCAAGCCAAGGCCGCGGATCGCGGCAGGATTTGCCTCGGCGATCCGGAGCGTATCAGCCCGCAGCAGCAGGACCGCCTCGTTCGAGGCGTCGAACAGCAGGCGATAGCGGGTCTCGACCTCCCGGAGCTTCCAGTATTCCTGCTCCATCGCCTGCTGGGCGGCGATCAGGCGCGTCTGCAGGTCGGCCACCGCCTGAAGGTTGCGACCGATCGCGATCAGGCCGCCCTTGCCCCCCAAGCGTACCGTCGTGTACTCCATCGGGAGTTCAAGGCCGCTGGGGAAACGCTGGGTCACCTGCCCGAACGCCGATAACCCGCCTTCGCGTGCGTCCTGGACCATGCGCAGGACTTTGTCGCCGCTGATGTCGCCGACGGTATCGACCCACCGACGACCCAGCCAGTCCGTAGCCGGTTCGTGGGAGATGGCGTTCGAGAGCGTCGCATCTCTGATGACACCGTCCATGTCGAGCATGAGGGTCACGTCCGGTGCAGCAATGCCGACGCTGGGTGTCGCGGCTAGAGAAATCGTAGCCTCCTGGAGACGGCTTCGCCGTCACTCATCTGGCGAGAGACTACCACGGTTTACAGGGGAAAAGCGAGGTGGGCTGGACAAGGACCAGGTCTGGCCCGCGGTCCAGGGCGTATCCGCCATCCCACGGGCCAATCTATCGACTTCGACGGATAGCTCGATATTGAGCTCGAAGGCAGCTGATGCCTCGCGCACGACCAGATCGGCGAGCTCATCGCTGAGCCGGCTTCCCCAGTCGTTGATTGCGCTGCGTAGCGCGGTTGCGAAGGGAGCGATCGCCTTGATCGTGGGAAATTCGGTGAAGCGCAGAGGGAAGTCCGACCCGAACCTTTGGACGAGCAGCCGACCCAGGATCTGACCCCCGCTGAGATCTCCCAGATAACGCGTGTATGCGTGCGCTACGAGGAGGTTGCCATCGCCTTTGCCAGCTTGCTCCACCCGGGTGGCATACCGCCGGGCGACCGGCAGCAGCGGCATGCTTCGGCGCCAATGCGAGCCGACGAGGATATCCAGATCGAGGGAGATAGCTGGCATGCGACACAGGGCGGGTCGCACTAAGCGCGCGATGGCGGCGAGCGCCGGAGTGGCGGAGATCAGCTGCTCCAGCATTGCATAGGCGGGAAACAGGTTCCGCAGATACAGTGCGTAGCCGGCGGAGCTAACAGTTCCACTCACCATCGCCGCAACGACGCCTGACTGCTCAGCGACGGCATGCTGCGCGAGAGTGCCAGCGCGCAGCCTGCTCGTCAGCCCGGTCGTATAGTCAGACGCCATCGGGTGCCCTCTGCTCCGGGCAGACGCTGATATCTCCCCGTGGGACGCGGGCAAGGGGCGCGCAGGCGCGGCGTAATTCTGCGACCGCGGGAGCGCCAGGCGTCGACGTGGTACTCACAAATAATTCCGTCCAACTCGTCACCAAGCTCACAGCGGACGCACCCCACTGCGGAATTGTGCGCGACAGCAGGCTGCCAGTGCAGGGTGGTGCAAGGTCGTCGGGGGCAAATAATTCTGTCACTGACTATCGGCTCGACTGGGCCGTTCCACAGAAGGAGTAGGATGCGTTCCCCGTCGCGAGCAAGGGGCTCGCCGGCCCCCTGACTAGGGGGCTGGGACGGACGGCGCGCCTTGGTTTTGATGATCCCTTTCGCACCCTGAATTGCCGGTGCCCTCTCGACGGTCACCGCACCGCTAAAGGCTCGAAGCCTCAGACGTCGGACTACACGCAGGCGGCATAACCGTAGTCAGCGCTCAACCGAAAGGAAGAGCCACCAAGGGCTGATACCCGCGTGTTGCAGTGAGTTGCGCTTGAACCCGCTGACCCAGGGGCGTTCACCCCTCCTTAAAGGGCTCATGCCAGACTGCTGCCATGTTGTCCCCAACCTCTCTCACCGCGTTCTCCCCTGGCTTCGCGCATGCCGCCATGGGCCAAGCCGCGCCGGTGCAGCGAGTGCGATCGGCAGGGCCGCCGCCATTCCAGCCCGCAGCACCGCAATCGGCGCTGGCCCCCACCGGCCGTGATCCCGACCCTCCGCCCAGTCGGCTGCTGCCTCGGGGATCTTTGCTCGACCTCTCGGTTTAATCTCGTTCGGGGATTGATCCGGCGCGGGGAAAGCGTCACGATTCAGGGATGCCGGACTTCGTCCGCAGAATTCCCGACGGGGATGATCGGGAGCGCTCGGTCTGCGTCACTTGCGGCCACATCGTCTACGACAACCCCAAAGTGGTCGTGGGCTCGGTGGTCGTCGCCGACGGCGCGGTGCTGATGTGTCGTGGGGCGATCGACCCGCGCCGCGGGTTCTGGACCCTGCCGGCCGGCTACCTCGAACACGGCGAGACGCTGGAGGAGGGCGCCGCGCGCGAGGCATGGGAGGAAGCCCGCGCCGAGATCGCCATCGACGGCATCCTTGGCGTGTTCAGCATCGGCCAGGTGCAGGTGATCTTCCGCGCGCGCTTCGCTGGCGGCCCGCAGTTCTCCGCCGGGCCGGAAAGCCTGGAAGTCGCCCTGTTCCAGGCGCCTGCGATCCTCTATGACGCCATCGCGTTCCCGTCGGTCGCCTGGGCGCTGGAGGCCTGGAGGAAGGTGGGGCCGGCCCCGCTGGGAGCGCCGGCGGGCAATCCGCCCGACGACAAGCGGGGCAACGAGAGGCTCACACCAAGCGCATCGAGGAGCAGCCTATGATCCGCACCCCCTGCGTCCTGTTCGTGCTGGTCGCAACGCTGGCGGCCGGCCCGGCGCCGCAGCCGCCGTTACCGATTCCGCCAATCCCTCCCGAGGCACCGCCGATCGACCAATCCGCGCCGCTGCCGGACCGGGACGCGAACGTGCCGACCGACAACTCGGCCAAGACCCGGTTGAGCGTGCAGGACTTTCGCATCCAGCGCTTCTACCAGGGGCTGGGCTACGCGCCCGGCTCGCATTTCGCCACCAGCGAGGAGAAGCGTCCGATCCAGACACCCGGGCTCTCGGTACAGGTGCCGCTTCAATAGCGGCGGATGATCCAGATCAATCCGGTGAACGCGGCAGGAGCCTATACAGCAAGGCGGTTCCCGCAGTGACAGGAAGGATCGGGCGATGGCTCTGAAGGACATCCTGGTGCACCTCGACAGCACGCCGCGGTCGGTGGTGCGCATGGAGCTTGCCGCACGGATCGCGGTGCAGCACGGCGCACACCTGACCGCGATACATGTGATCGACATCCCGTCGGCCAACTATTTCTACGGCGCGGCTATGCCGTTCGTGCCGGCCAACCCCGAGGAGATCGTCGAGCGCATCCGCGCCGAGGCGACCGAAGCGGCGGCACCGGTGGAAACCGCGTTCCGCGACTGCCTGCGCCGCAACAGCATCCAGGGCGAGTGGCGCCTGACCGAGGGTGCGCCGCCGGCGACCGTCGCTCTGCACGGACGCTATGCCGACCTCACCGTGGTCGGCCAGCCTAACCGCGACGAGCCGCAGGACGGCGACGCGGTCACGGTTACCACGGTGATGACCTCCGGCCGCCCGGTGCTGGCGGTGCCGTTCGCGGGCGACTTCCCGACCCTGGGCGAGCGCGTGCTGGTGGCCTGGAACGCCAGTCGCGAGGCGGCGCGCGCGCTGAACGACGCGCTGCCGCTGTTGGTGAACGCGAAGCAGGTGACCGTGCTGGCGATCAACCCGCAGCGCGGCGTCGGTGGCCATGGCGACGTGCCGGCGGCCGACATCGCGCTGCACCTCGCCCGGCATGGGCTGAAGGCCGAGGCCGCACACACCGTGGCGCGCGACATTGCCGATGGTGAGGCGCTGCTGTCCTACGCGGCGGATATTGGTGCCGACCTGATCGTCGCCGGCGCCTATGGGCATTCGCGTGCACGCGAACTGGTGTTCGGCGGCGTGACGCGCACGCTGATCGCGGAAATGACCGCGCCGGTGTTGCTGTCGCACTGACCGGACGCAGGTCTGGAGCGTTGCTTGCACGGGTCTGGTGAGGCGCCTAAGCAGCCAGTGCCAGCCTCGGAGCGCGCTCGATGGATCACCCTCTGCCTTCGGACCCCCATGCCGAGATCCGCGCCGAGGTGGCCAAGCTGTGCGCCCGCTTCCCCGGCGAGTATTGGCGCCGGCTGGATCGCGATCGCTCCTACCCGACTGAATTCGTCCATGCGCTGACCGAGGCAGGCTATCTCGCCGCGCTGGTTCCTGAGGAATACGGCGGGGCCGGCCTGCCGCTTTCGGCTGCGGCAGCGATCCTCGAGACGATCCACGCCGAAGGCTGCAACGGTGCTGCCTGCCACGCGCAGATGTACATCATGGGCACCATCCTGCGGCATGGTTCGCCGCAGCAGAAGCAGGAGTATCTGCCGAAGATCGCCACCGGTGAACTGCGCCTGCAGGCATTCGCCGTCACCGAACCGACCAGCGGCACCGACACCACCAGCCTGCGCACCTTCGCACGGCGCGACCGCGACCATTACGTGGTGAACGGGCAGAAGGTGTGGACCAGCCGGGCGGAGCACTCGGATCTGATGCTGCTGCTGGCGCGTACCACGCCGCGCGATCAGGCCAAGCGGCGCACCGACGGGCTTTCCACCTTCATCGTCGATATGCGGGCATCGGTCGGCAACGGCATGACGATCCGGCCGCTGCGCACGATGATGAACCACAACTCCACCGAGATATTCTTCGACAACATGGTCGTGCCGGCCGAGAATCTGGTCGGCGAGGAAGGGCGCGGCTTCCGCTACATCCTGGACGGCATGAACGCCGAGAGGCTGCTGATCTCGGCGGAATGCATCGGCGATGCGCGCTGGTTTCTGAAGAAGGCCACCGACTACGCGCGTGATCGCCGGGTGTTCGGGCGGCCGATCGGGCAGAACCAGGGCATCCAGTTCCCGCTGGCGCGCGCCTACGCGCAGATGCGCGCCGCCGAACTGATGATCCGTGAAGGCTGCACGAAGTTCGAAGCCGGGCTGGTGCCCGGCGAAGAGGCCAATATGGCGAAGCTGCTGGCCGCCGATGCGGCGTGGGCCGCGGCCGAGGCGTGCCTGCAGACGCATGGCGGCTTCGGCTTCGCCGAGGAATACGACGTGGAACGCAAGTATCGCGAGACGCGGCTGTATCAGGTCGCGCCGATCAGCACCAACCTGATCCTCTCATACGTGGCCGAGCACGTGTTGGGACTGCCGCGGAGCTACTGACCGACTATGCCGCTGCCCTTGGCCAACCTGCTGGTGGTCTCGCTGGAACAGGCGGTCGCTGCGCCCTACTGCAGTTCGCGGCTGGCAGACGCCGGCGCGCGGGTGATCAAGATCGAGCGCGCCGAAGGCGATTTCGCGCGCGGCTACGACAAGGCGGCGCGCGGCCTTTCCAGCTATTTCGTCTGGCTCAACCGCGGCAAGCAGAGCCTGGTCGCCGACATCAAGCAGCCGGACGACGCGGCACTGCTGCATCGGATCCTTGGGCGCGCCGACGTTTTCATCCAGAACCTGGCACCCGGTGCTGCCGCGCGGGCAGGGTTTGGCTCCGACCAGTTGCGCGAGCGCTATCCACGCCTGATCACGGTGGACATCTCCGGTTATGGCGATAGCGGCGACTATGCCGCGATGAAAGCATACGACCTCCTGGTGCAGGCGGAATCCGGCCTGGCCATGATCACCGGCCATCCCGCCGGACCCGGGCGCGTCGGTGTCTCGGCCTGCGACATCGCTTGCGGGATGGCAGCGCATGCCGGCGTGCTGGAGTCGCTGATCGAGCGTGGCGCCACCGGCCGCGGCAAAGGCCTGAAGGTCAGCCTGTTCGATGGCATGGCGGACTGGATGAACGTGCCGCTGCTGTTCTTCGAAGGCACCGGCAGCGCGCCGGAACGTCTGGGCCTCGCGCATCCGTCGATCTGCCCTTATGGCGCATTCGCGACCAGCGACGGCGCCCTGGTGCTGATCTCGATCCAGAACGAGCGCGAGTGGGCGGAGTTCTGCGCGCGCTTTCTCGACGAACCAGACCTGCCGCGGCGCGAGGGCTTTGAGACCAACGTCATCCGTGTCGCCAATCGCGCGACCGTGGACGCGCATGTCGCAGCCGCATTTGCCCGCCTGTCGCGCACCGAGGCTGCCGCGAAGCTGCGCGCCGCGAATACCGCCTATGGCTTTGTCAACGACGTGGCCGCGTTCGCGCAGCATCCGGCGCTGCGGCGCACGGTGGTCGAGACGCCGAACGGCCCGGTGGCGCTGGCGGCACCCCCTGTGCTGCCCAGCGATGGCGCACGCGCACTCGGTCCGGTTCCCGCTATCGGCGAGCACTCGGCTGCGATCCGCGCCGAGTTCGCCGGCTGACCTTCAACCACCGACGCGGCGCGGCGGTGGTTGAAATGCGAGACCGATCGGCTGCGCCCGATAGGCGTCGAGCCCGCGACCGGGAGGGATCATGCCCGCGACCGGCCTCTGCATGATCACATGCGCCGTTTGCTGCATCCCGATCGGGTCAGTGCGCATGATCCGCATGAAGCCGGTCGGCGGCGCTGCCACTGTTGCATTCCACGCCTGGGCCAGCGGAGACGCCACGGGCAGGCTCGACCTCTGCTCCTCGGGCAGGACCGCGAGCACCTTCTGGCGATAGTCGTCTGCGAGTTCAGGGGTCGCCGAATGGTAGAGGCCCGTCGCCTTGTTCCAGTCGCCGGTCCGCGCGAACAGTTCCTTTAGGAAGCGTGCGGCGTAGGCGGTGTTGGCCTGCGGGTCGAATGCCGCCTCCAGGTTGGGAAACGCGGTCGGATGGTGCATCAGGTTGACCTGGCCGCAGCCGACATCGATCGAGCGGATGCCGTCCGCCTGCATGGCGCGCACCGCGGCGATCGCCTGCGCCTTGGTATCGTAGAAGTAGCCCTGACCTTCCGCGTTCACGGTCCACGGCCAGGGGTGAACGGCGCCGGTGCTGGCATCGCGCCGGCCGCTCTCCACTCTGCTGATCGCCGCCAACAAGTGGGCGGGGACCCCGGTCGCCTTCTCGGCGGCAGCTACCGCGGCGCGACAGAGCAGCCCCTCGGTCGGCTTGCCAACGTTCGAGGGCTGAGCCTGGCAGTCGCCGGAGGTGCCGGCCAGGATTGCTACGGCGAGCCACAGAAACCGCATGGACGCGAGCTTAGGCCTGGGAACTTAGCAAAGGATTGCCAATCAACCGGAATAAGTCTGCGGGGCAATGCTGCATTGCAAAATATCGCTTGCAGGCGAACGACCGAGCGCCTATCTTGTGCATCGCAGCAACGCGGTCCCTGACCGCGCTGTCTGCTTCTTGGACGTTTCCTCCCTAAACTTGGCGGCGCCGCAAGCGCCGCCAATTTTTTCGTCGCCTCAGGTGCCGACCATCATCTGGGCAGAACGCGCCAGGTCGCCGATCAGCCGGGTCATGCTCTGCTGCACGGAAGCGAAGTGGGGAAGCTGCTCAATCCGGCACTCATCCATGTAGAGTTCGCGCGCGATCTCGATCTGCAACGCATGCACGCCCTCGCGCGGCCGGCCGTAATGCCGCGTGATGTAGCCGCCGGCATACGGGTCGTTGCGCCGCACGCTGTAGCCCTGGCCGGACAGCAGGGCCTCGACGAGGCGCGTGAGCCGCGGAGCGCAGGCAGTGCCGTGTGCGTCGCCAAGGATAAACTCGGCCTGCTTCGCGCCCGGTCGGCCGGTATGGCCATGCGACGGCATCGAGTGGCAGTCAACCAGCAGGCAAAGGCCGAACACCGCCCGCGTCTCGTCGATCAGATTGGCGAGCGCCGCATGGAATGGCTGCCAGCAGGTGCCGATCCGTCTCTCGGCGTCGGCGAAAGACAGCTTGTCCCGGTAGATCGCCTCGCCCGAGGCGACCACGCGCGCGATCGTACCGAGGCCCGCACCCACCCGGGCGCTGGTCGTGTTCACCCAGGACGGCAGCCGGTCAGCGAACATCGTCGGATCCAGTTCCCACGGCTCGCGGTTCACGTCGCACCAAGCACGGGGGAAGGTCGCGGCCAGCAGCGGCGCGCCGTGATCGGGGGCCGCAGCAAACAACTCGTCAACGAAGCTGTCCTCGCTGCGGCGCAGGTTCAGGCTATCGAGCCGGGACGCGGCGAGCAGTTCGTAGGGATACAGCCGGCCGGAATGCGGCGAGGCGAACACCACCGGCATGGTCTGGTGCGCCGGCCGCAGCAGCAGGATCGGGGAGTGCGATGCAAGCGGGTCGGCGACTGGCACGTCCATGGCGCGCATTGAAGCCGGCACCGCGTGCTCTGTCACGACTCCAGCTTGCCGTTCGATGGCCACCCGCGTATTTTTTCTCGTGGATGGGCGCGTAGCTCAGCGGGAGAGCACTGCCTTGACATGGCAGGGGCCACAGGTTCAATCCCTGTCGCGCCCACCATCCTCCGGTTGGTCGGCTGATTCGAACCATCACGCTACACGTCAGTGCAGCTTTGGCGCCTCGTCGAACACCGTGCAGGCCAGCCTCAGCAGCCGCTCAGCCGTGACGGTATACCCGGCACGATCGGCGTCCTCGGCTAGCGAGAGTAGCCGATCCGACAGCATCAGTTCGCTGACGGGCACCAGTTGGCTGACCGGCGCTTTGTGGAACGCTTCCAGCTTCATGGCGAGCAACATCGATAATCCCTCCTGGTTGCGTACAACTCCTGAGACGCTGCAACCAGTAGTTTATTAACGGGTTAACGGCGGTCGAAAAATTCGCGCAGTGCCAATACGCGCAACGCCGAGGCCAGCGGACGCCCGTCGTCCCTGTCGGCATCGGTTGTCGCGACCAGCGCCGTCAACGTCTGCTGACGCGTAGATGCGATGTGCATCAGCGCGGTCCAGAACTCCTGCTCCAGCGCCACGCTGGTGCGATGACCGGCAAGAGAGAAGCTGCGCTTGACCAGGCCGCTGAGGCGTCGCCTCCCGGCGGCTTCGGCCAAGACTGCGCTGCCGGCCTCAGACGTGGTGCTTCTCCGCACGGCTTGGCTTGCCGATCCTCACCGGACTGTCATAGCCGATCCACCGGATGATTGCTGTCACGACCGTGAGCGGCAGCCGATGGTTCGCAGCGATGTGTTCGCCTGTCTCAACGGCGCGGATCGGCGAGCCGCTTTAGCGCCCAGGCGGCGGCCTCCGCGACCACCGGATCGGCGTCAATCGTCAGCCGGGAAGCAACCGCGCGCAACGTCTGGTCCGCAGAGTTGCCGACGGCGATCATCACATTGCGCACAAACCGGTTGCGGCCGATGCGCTTGATCGGCGAGCCGCTGAACATTCGGCGAAATCCGGCATCGTCCAGCGCGGCCAGATCCGCCAGGCCAGGACCTTGCAGCCCGCCACGTGCCCGCAGCTTCTGGTGCGGCGTCACCCGGGCGAAGCGGTTCCACGGGCAGACCGCGAGGCAATCGTCGCAGCCATAGATGCGGTTGCCCATCAGCGGACGCAGTTCATCCGGAATGGGACCCGCATGCTCGATGGTGAGGTAGGAGATGCATCGCGTCGCATCGAGCCGGTACGGCTCCGGAAAGGCTTTGGTCGGACAGATATCGAGGCAGCGCGAGCAGCTGCCGCAACGATCGCGGTGCGCTTCATCGGGTGCGATCTCGAGAGTGGTGTAGATCTCGCCCAGGAACAGCCATGACCCGTGCCTGCGCGACACCAGGTTGGTGTGCTTGCCCTGCCAGCCGATGCCAGCCCGTTCGGCAAGCGGCTTCTCCATCACCGGCGCGGTATCGACGAACACCTTCACCGCAGGCGCGAAACGCGCCACGACGAACTGCGCCAGGTGCTTGAGCATCCCCTTCACCACGTCGTGGTAGTCGCGGTTGCGGGCATAAACCGAGATGCTGCCCCGATCGCGGCGGGCGAGATCGGCCAGCGGATCCTCATCGGGTGCGTAGGACAGGCCGAGTGCGATGACGCTGCGCGCTTCGGGCCACAGCACCCTCGGGTCGCTGCGAGCGTGCGAACGCGACGCGAGCCAGCCCATGTCGCCGTGCTGTCCGGCAGCCAGGAACTGGGCCAGTCGCTCACGTGCCTGCGCGCCGAGTTCAGCGCGGCAGAACCCGACTGCGTCGAAGCCTATGGCCAGCGCACGATCCCGGATCAGCGACTTCGCGTCGACCGATGCTGCGTTATCCGCGGCCACGATAGGGTGCCACATCCTGCGGTGGGATCCATGCGCCGTCCGGCGGTGCGCCGGTCTGCCAGAACACGTCGATCGGCATTCCGCCGCGCGGATACCAATAACCTCCAATGCGCAGCCACACCGGCTCCAGCAGCGCGACCAGGCGTTCGGCAATCGCCATGGTGCAGGCTTCGTGGAACGCGCCGTGATTGCGGAACGACGTCAGGTAGAGCTTGAGCGACTTGCTCTCGACGATCCAGTCGCGCGGAATGTAGTCGATGACGATATGCGCGAAGTCCGGCTGGCCGGTGATCGGACAGAGCGAGGTGAACTCCGGGCAGGTGAATCTCACCACGAACTTCCGGCCGACCGACGGGTTGGCCACGCGCTCAAGGTTCGCCGCATCCGGGCTGACAGGCTGCTCGACGTGATGGCCGAGCTGGGTGAGCCCGGCATAGTTCTCGGCGGTCATGCGACATCCTCCTGCACCCAGCCGGAGTGAACCGAGGCCGCGTGCGCATCCAGCCTGCGCTCGGCGATCGCCTCGCGCAGCCCGCGCATCAGGTCCTGATAATACGTGACATTATGCCAAGTCAGCAGCATCGGGCCCAACATCTCGCCAGCCTTGAACAGGTGATGCAGATAGCCACGGCTGTGGCGCGTGCAGGCCGGGCAGCGACACGCCTCGTCCAGCGGCGCCGCGTCGTCGGCGAACCGGGCGTTGCGCAGGTTGAACACGCCGCGGGAGGTGTAGGCGCGCGCGGTGCGGCCGGCGCGGGTCGGGATCACGCAGTCGAACATGTCGATGCCGCGCT
>DASSRN010000377.1:0-9902 GCA_035701785.1 Acetobacteraceae bacterium
GATCTGCTCGGTGGTGTAGCGGATGCCCTTGCCCTTGTACGGCTCGGGCCCACGGAACGCGCGGATCTCCGACGCCACCTGGCCGACCAGCCGCTTGTCCACGCCTTCCACCTTGATCGCGGTCGGACGCTCGCAGGTGATCTTGATCCCCTCCGGGATCGGATAGACGATCGGGTGCGAATACCCGAGCGCCAGCTCGAGGTTCTTGCCCTGCACCGCCGCGCGATACCCTGTGCCAGTGATCTCCATCGCCTTTTCGTAGCCGGTGGACACGCCCCTCACCATGCTGGCCACAAGCGCGCGCGTGGTGCCCCACATCATGCGCGCCTGCCGTTCCTCGGTGCGCGGCTTCACCGTCACGTGGTTGTTCTCGACCGTCGCTTCCACATGCTCGGTGAGCTGCAGCTTCAATTCGCCCAGCCGGCCCTTCGCAGTGAGCAGCCGGCCGGCGATCGCCACCTGCACGCCCTGCGGGATCTCCACCGGATACTTGCCGATGCGCGACATCGCCAACTCCCTCAGAACACGCGGCAGAGCACTTCGCCGCCAACATTGGCA
The DNA here is from genome assembly GCA_035701785.1 of Acetobacteraceae bacterium. Classification (GTDB taxonomy): domain Bacteria; phylum Pseudomonadota; class Alphaproteobacteria; order Acetobacterales; family Acetobacteraceae; genus JAMXLO01. Next base: position 559 of record DASSRN010000377.1, read on the forward strand.
GCGCGTGCCTCTGCGTCGCTCATCACGCCGCGCGGCGTGGACAGGATCGAGACGCCCAACCCGGCATAGACCCGCGGCAGCTCCTTGATCTTCGAGTAGACGCGCCGCCCCGGCTTGGAGACCCGGGAGATCTCCTTGATGACCGGCTCGCCCTCGTTGTACTTCAGCTCGATGCGCAGTTGCGCCACGCCAGGCCGCAGCTCCTCGGCCGTGAAGCCGCGGATGAAGCCTTCGCGCCGCAGCACGTCCAGCACATTCGCCCGCAGCTTCGAGGCGGGCGCCATGCAGGTGGAGTGGCGCGCGCGCTGGGCATTGCGGATGCGTGTCAGCATGTCGCCCAGGGGATCGGAAACCGCCATCTTGCCCCCTCCGTTACCAGCTCGCCTTGACCATGCCGGGGATCTGACCCTGGTTGCCCAGGTCCCGCAGCTTGATCCGGCAAAGCTCGAACTTGCGGTAGTTGCCGCGCGACCGCCCGGTCAGCTTGCAGCGCAGCCGCACGCGCACCGCCGCACCATTGCGCGGCAGCTGCGCCAGCTTGAGCGTGGCATTGAACCGGTCTTCCACCGGCAGCGTGCGGTCCATCACGATCGCCTTCAGCGCCGCGCGCTTCGACTTGTCGCGCTTCGACTTGTAGGCGCGCATGCCGTTGCGATTGACCTGCGAAACCTTGGCCATGCTCGATCCCTTAATTGGCGAACGGCAGGGCGAAGGCCTTCAGCAGCGCCTTCGCCTCCGCGTCCGTCCTGGCGGTGGTGACGAACTGAATGTCCATCCCACGCACCGATTCCACCCGGTCGTAATTGATCTCCGGGAACACGATCTGCTCTTTCAGTCCCATGGCGAAATTGCCACGGCCGTCGAACCCCTTACCGGCGATGCCGCGGAAGTCGCGCACGCGTGGCATCGCGATGGTGATCAGCCGGTCCATGAACTCGTACATCCGCGCCTTGCGCAGCGTGACCTTGCAGCCGATCGGCAGGCCTTTGCGGATCTTGAACCCGGCGATCGCCTTCTTCGCCAGAGTCTTCACCGGCTTCTGCCCGGAGATCGCCGTGAGCTCATCCACCGCGGCGTCGAGCTTCTTCTGATCGCCCGTTGCCTCGCCCACGCCCATGTTGATCACGATCTTCTCGAGCTTGGGCACCTGCATCGGATTCGTGTAGCCGAACTCTTGCTGCAGCTTGGCGCGCACCTCGTCGAGGTACAGCTTCTGCAGCCGCGGCATCTCGTCGGGCGACGCCTTGACCGCCTCGCCGCCGGCTGCCGCCGCCGTCGCGCGCTGGCGTTCGGCGCGCGCATCCGCCCTGCTGGGCGCCGGCCCCGCTCCGCGATTGCCGCCACCGGCGCCACCCCTCGCCTGTGGTGCGCCACGCTTCGGCTGATTCTTCGATCCGCTCATGGCAGCCTCAACCTTCGATCACTTCGCCGGTCACCTTGGCGACCCGCACCTTCCGCCCGTCATCCAGCACGCGGAACCCGACCTTGGTCGGCTTCTCGCTGCGCGGATCGATCAGCTTCAGGTTCGACAGATGGATCGCCGACTCCTGCTGGCGCATGCCGCCTGGCTCACCCATGCCCCGCGGCTTCACATGCCGCGTCACCATCGCCACGCCTTGCACCACCGCGCGATCGGCCTTCGGCAGCACGCGCAATACCTCGCCGCGGCGTCCCTTGTTGACACCGGTGATCACCATCACCGTATCGCCCTTGCGGATGCGCGCAGCCATCACAGGACCTCGGGCGCCAGCGACATGATCTTGGTGAACTTGCGCGCACGCAGTTCACGCACCACCGGGCCAAAGATGCGCGTGCCGATCGGCTCAAGCTGCTTGTTGATCAGCACCGCGGCGTTGCGGTCGAAGCGGATCGCACTGCCGTCGCTGCGCCGCACCGGAAACGCCGTACGCACGATCACCGCCTGGTGCACGTCGCCCTTCTTCACCTTGCCGCGCGGGATCGCCTCCTTGATCGACACCACGATGATGTCGCCCACCGAGGCCGTCTTGCGCTTCGACCCGCCCAGCACCTTGATGCACTGCACGCGGCGCGCACCGGAATTGTCGGCAACCTCCAGGTTGGTCTCGACCGAGATCATGCCGCCGCTCCTTCCTTCGCCAGCGCCTCACCATTGCGCTCGATCACCAGCCAGGTCTTGCGCTTGCTGATCGGCGGACACTCCTCGATGCGGACCAGGTCGCCGACCTTGCACAGATTCGCTTCGTCATGCGCCGCATACTTCTTCGAGCGCCGGATGAACTTCTTGTACAGCGGGTGCATGACGCGACGATCGACCAGGACCGTGACGGTCTTGTCCATCTTGTCACTTGTCACCCGCCCGTTGAGCACGCGCTTTGGCATCTCGCGCTGATCCCCTTACGACTTCGCCGCGGAGCGTTGCTTCTCCGCCCGATTCTTCTCACCAAGTATGGTCTTCACCCGCGCGATCTGCCGCCGCACCTGCCGCACGCGTCCCACGCCTTCCTGCTGACCAGTTGCGCGCTGGAAGCGCAGGTTGAACTGCTCCTTGCGCAGATCGAGCAGCATGGTCGTCAACTCGTCTTCCGTCTTCGCCCGCACGTCGGTTGCCGCCTTCGCCATCACGCGTCTCCGACCCGGGCGATGAACTTGGTGCGGATCGGCAGCTTCGCGGCGCCGAGAGTGAGCGCCTCGCGCGCGAGGTCCGCCGGCACGCCGTCCACCTCGAACATGATCCGCCCCGGTGCGACCCGGCACACCCAGTACTCCGGCGACCCCTTGCCCGACCCCATCCGCACCTCGGCCGGCTTGGTCGAAACAGGCACGTCAGGGAAGATGCGGATCCACACCCGCCCGGTGCGCTTCATCGCGCGCGTGATTGCGCGCCGTGCCGCCTCGATCTGGCGCGCGGTCAGCCGCTCCGGCTCGATCGCCTTCAACCCATAGGTGCCGAAGTTCAGCGCCGTGCCGCCCTTCGATGCGCCGTGGATGCGGCCCTTGTGCGCCTTGCGGTATTTGGTGCGCTTTGGTTGCAGCATGTTCCGTCGTCCCTAGCGCTGCGGCGCCTGCTCGGCCGCCCGGCGGTCCTGCGCCAGCGGGTCGTGCGCCATGATCTCGCCCTTGAACACCCACACCTTCACGCCGCAGGTGCCATAGGTCGTCTTCGCCGTGGCCTCGCCGAAATCGATGTCGGCGCGCAGCGTGTGCAGCGGCACGCGGCCTTCGCGATACCACTCCACCCGCGCGATCTCCGCCCCGCCCAGGCGCCCGCCGCAGTTGATCCGAATCCCCTGCGCCCCGAGCCGCATCGCCGACTGCACCGCGCGCTTCATCGCGCGGCGGAATGCCACGCGCCGTTCGAGTTGCTGCGCGATGTTCTCCGCCACCAGCGTCGCATCGATCTCCGGCTTGCGGATCTCCACGATGTTCAGCGCCACCTCGGCGTTGGCCATCTTCGACAGGTCCCGCTTCAGGACCTCGATGTCCTGGCCCTTCTTGCCGATCACCACACCAGGCCGCGCCGCGTAGATCGTCACGCGCGGCTTCTTCGCCGGCCGCTCGATCACCACGCGCGATACGCCGGCGCCATGCAGCTTGCGACGCAGATGCCCGCGCAGTCGCAGGTCCTCGTGCAGCAGTTGCGAATAGTCGTTGCCGGCGAACCAGCGGCTGTCCCAGGTGCGGTTGATGCCAAGACGCAGCCCGACGGGATTGACCTTGTGACCCATCTATGCGGTCTCCCTTTCCTGCGCCCGCTCGGCGACGACGATCTTCAGGTGGCTGAACCACTTCTCCACGCGCGCCGCGCGCCCGCGGCCACGTGCATGGAACCGCCGCATCACGATCGAGCGCCCCACTTCGGCGCGCGACACCACCAGCCGGTCGACGTCGAGCTGATGGTTGTTCTCGGCATTGGCGATCGCGCTCTCCAGCGCCTTGCGCACCTGCTGCGCGATGCGCCGCTTGGAGAAGGTCAGCGTCGCCACCGCCTGCTGCGCCGGCAGGTTGCGGATCAGCCCCGCCACCAGGTTGAGCTTGCGCGGGCTGACCCGCAGGTTCGACACGATCGCCTGGGCCTCGGTATCGGCCAGGCCACGCGGATGCGACGGCTTGCTCATGAGCGCCTCGCGCGCTTGTCGCCGGCGTGGCCAGTGAACGTCCGCGTCGGCGAGAACTCGCCGAACTTGTGGCCCACCATGTTCTCGTTCACCTGCACCGGCAGGAACTTGTGGCCGTTGTAGACGCCGAACGTCAGGCCAACGAACTGCGGCAGGATCGTCGAGCGTCGCGACCAGATGCGGATGATCTCGTTGCGGCCCGATTGGCGCGCGGCATCCGCCTTGTTCAGCAGATAGCCGTCGACAAACGGACCCTTCCAGACGGAACGCGCCATCTTACTTGCCCTTGTTCCGGCGGCGGATGATCATGCTGTCCGTCCGCTTGTTGCTGCGCGTCTTGTGGCCCTTGGTCGGCTTGCCCCACGGCGTCACCGGATGCCGCCCGCCCGAGCTGCGGCCTTCGCCGCCGCCCAGCGGATGGTCCACGGGGTTCATCACCACACCACGATTGTGCGGCCGCTTGCCCAGCCACCGCGTGCGACCGGCCTTGCCGATCTTCTGGTTCATGTTGTCCGGATTGGACACCGCGCCGATCGACGCCATGCACTCGCCGCGCACCCGCCGCAGCTCGCCTGAACCCAGCTTGATCTGCGCCCAGCCGGCATCCTTGCCGACCAGCTGCGCATAGGTGCCCGCGGCACGCGCGATTTTGCCGCCGGCGCCCGGCTTCATCTCGATGTTGTGGATGATCGTGCCGACCGGGATCACCGCCATCGGCATCGCATTGCCGGGCTTGATGTCCACCCGCTGGCCAGACACCACGCTGTCGCCGGTTCGCAGCCGCTGCGGCGCGATGATGTACGCCAGCTCGCCGTCCTGGTACTTCACCAGCGCGATGAACGCGCTGCGGTTCGGATCGTATTCCAGCCGCTCCACCGTCGCCGGCACGTCGAACTTGCGGCGCTTGAAGTCGACATAGCGGTACGATTGCTTGTGCCCGCCGCCGATGAACCGGCTGGTGATGCGGCCGTGGTTGTTGCGCCCGCCGGTGCCGGTCTTGCCTTCGGTCAGCGCCTTGACCGGCTTGCCCTTCCACAGCTCCGAACGGTTGATCAGCACGGTGCCGCGCAGGCTCGCCGTGACCGGATTGAATTGCCTCAGTGCCATGTTATGCGAGCCCGGTGGTGAAATCGATCGACTGGCCGGCGGCCAGCTTGACGAACGCCTTCTTCACATCTGAACGCTGCCCGGGGCGGCCGCGGAACCGCTTGCTCTTGCCCTTCTGCACCAGCGTGTTCACCGCGACCACGGTGACGCCGAACAGGCCTTCGACCGCCGCCTTGATCTCGCGCTTGTTCGCATCGCCCGCGACGCGGAACACGAACTGCCCATGCTCCGACAGCATGGTCGCCTTCTCGGTGATCACCGGGTTGCGGATGATCTGGTACATCGCCTCGCGCGACAGCGCAGGCTTGCGCTTCACCGTGCCGCTCATGCCGTTGCTCCCGCATCCGGCGCCGCGTGCTCGGTGACCACCGCTGGCGCCGGCAAATCGGACCGGCCAGGCTCGGCATTCGCGGGCGCTTCCCGCTTCGCCGCCCCGTTCAGCCGCTGCTTCAGCCCTTCGACGCCCGCGGTGGTGATCGCCAGCACATCGTGGCGCAGAATGTCGTAGACGTTGGCACCGACGGTCGGCAGCACATCGATACCGGGAATGTTGCGGCTGGCGCGCAGAAAGCCAGCATCGACCATGTCGTCAACGATCAGCACCGACGACCAGCCCAGCACCTTCAGCTTCTTCGCCAGTTCGCTGGTCTTCGCGCCGCCATTCGCCGCATCGAGCACCACCAGCTTGCCGTCCGCCTGCTTCTGCGACAGCGCTGAGATCAGCCCGAGCCGCCGCACCTTCTTGTTCAGGCTGTATTCGTGCGAACGCACCACCGGGCCATGCACCACGCCGCCGGTGCGGAACTGCGCTGCCCGCAGGCTGCCCTGGCGCGCATTGCCGGTGCCCTTCTGCCGGTACGGCTTCTTCGTCGTACCCGAAACTTCCTTCAGGCTCTTCACCTTGTGTGTGCCCGCACGGCGCTTCGCCAACTGCCAGTGCACCACGCGCGCCATGACGTCGGCGCGAGGCACGGCGGCGAAGATCTCGTCCGGCAGATCGGCGCTGCCGGCGCTGGTCTTGTCTAGCGTGGTGATTTCGACCTGCATCGTTCAGCCCGCCTGTGCTTCCGTACGGGGTGCTCCGACGAGAGCCGCTGGATACGGCGCCTCCGCCGGTCGCGCTCGCTTCACCGCGTCGCGCACCAGCACGAAGCCGCCCTTCGCGCCGGGCACCGCGCCCTTGATCATCAGCAGCCCTTTCTCCGCATCCACCGCCGCCACTTCCAGGTTCAGCGTGGTGACCCGCTCGACGCCGAGATGGCCCGCCATCTTCTTATTCTTGAAGGTCTTGCCCGGGTCCTGGCGATTGCCGGTCGAGCCGTGGCTGCGGTGGCTGATCGATACGCCGTGGCTCGCCTCGAGCCCGGAGAAGTTCCACCGCTTCATCGCACCGGCGAAGCTCTTGCCCTTCGTCGTGCCGCACACGTCGACGAACTGCCCGACTGTGAAGTGCTCCGCCGACAGCGTCGCACCAGGCTCCAGCAGCGCGTCCCCTTCGACGCGGAACTCGGCAAGCCTCGCCTTCGGCTCCACCTTGGACTTGGCGAAATGCCCGCGGTTCGGCTGCGAGACGTTCTTCACCTTGGCGCGGCCCCAGCCAAGCTGCACTGCGTCGTAGCCGTCCTTCTCGGCGGTGCGCTGCGCCACCACCTGCAGGCCGTCCAGATGCAGCACGGTGACCGGCACATGCGATCCGTCGTCGCGGAAGATCCGAGTCATGCCCAGCTTTTTCGCCAGCAATCCGGTGCGTTGCTTTGCCATCGTTCGCTCCGGGGCGTCAGATCTTGATCTCGACGTCGACGCCGGCAGCAAGGTCGAGCTTCATCAGCGCGTCCACCGTCTGCGGCGTCGGCTCGACGATGTCGAGCAGCCGACGATGCGTGCGGATCTCGAACTGCTCGCGGCTCTTCTTGTCGACATGCGGCGAACGGTTGACGGTGAACCGCTCGATATGAGTGGGCAGCGGGATCGGACCGCGGATCTGTGCTCCCGTGCGCTTGGCCGTGTTGACGATCTCCTTGGTGCTGTTGTCCAGCACGCGGTGATCGTAGGCCTTGAGCCGGATGCGGATGTTCTGACTGTCGAGCGCCATCGGTGTCCCCGAATCCCCTGCAAACGCCACCGGCGCCCCTCGTTGCCGAGGAGCGCCGGTGCCGATGATCTACCCTAGGCCGTGATGCTGGCGACGACGCCGGCGCCGACCGTGCGGCCACCTTCGCGAATCGCGAAGCGGAGCTGCGGGTCCATGGCGATCGGTGCGATCAGCTCCACGTCCATCGTCACGTTGTCGCCCGGCATCACCATCTCGGTGCCTTCCGGCAGCTGCACGACGCCGGTCACGTCAGTGGTGCGGAAATAGAACTGCGGGCGGTAATTGGTGAAGAACGGCGTGTGGCGGCCACCTTCCTCCTTCGTGAGGATGTACGCCTCGGCCTTGAACTTGGTGTGCGGCGTGATCGAGCCCGGCTTCGCCAGGACCTGGCCGCGCTCGATCTCCTCGCGCTTGGTGCCGCGCAGCAGCGCGCCGATGTTGTCGCCCGCCTCGCCCTGGTCGAGCAGTTTGCGGAACATCTCCACGCCGGTGACCACGGTCTTCTGCGTCGGACGCAGGCCGACGATCTCGACCTCTTCGCCGACCTTGATCACGCCACGCTCGACGCGACCGGTCGCAACGGTGCCGCGGCCCGAGATCGAGAACACGTCTTCCACCGGCATCAGGAACGGCCGGTCGGTCGCGCGCTGCGGCTGCGGGATATAGCTGTCCACCGCGGCCATCAGCTCCATGATGGACTTCTCGCCCATCTCTTGCTCGCGATCTTCCAGCGCACACAGCGCCGAGCCCTTGATGATCGGGATATCGTCGCCGGGGAACTGGTAGGACGACAGCAGCTCGCGCAGTTCCATCTCGACCAGCTCGATGAGCTCGGGATCGTCCACCATGTCCACCTTGTTGAGGTAGACAACGAGCGCCGGCACGCCGACCTGGCGGGCCAGCAGGATGTGCTCGCGGGTCTGCGGCATCGGGCCGTCGGCGGCGGAGACCACCAGGATGGCGCCGTCCATCTGCGCCGCACCGGTGATCATGTTCTTCACATAGTCGGCGTGGCCAGGGCAGTCGACATGCGCGTAGTGGCGGTTCGCCGTCTCATACTCGACGTGCGCGGTGGCAATGGTGATGCCGCGCGCCTTCTCTTCCGGCGCCTTGTCGATCTGATCGTAGGCCGTGAACGTCGCGCCGCCGGTCTTCGCCAGGATCTTGGTGATGGCGGCGGTCAGCGTGGTCTTGCCATGGTCCACGTGACCGATCGTGCCGACGTTGCAGTGCGGCTTGGTGCGCGCGAATTTCGCCTTGGCCATCTTCGTTGTCTCCGTTGATCAGTTCACCACCGGTAGTGGCTGAAGGCCTTGTTCGCCTCCGCCATCCGGTGGGTGTCTTCACGCTTCTTCACCGCCGCGCCGCGGTTGTTCACCGCGTCCAGCAGCTCGTTCGACAGGCGGTCTTCCATCGTGTGCTCACCGCGCTTGCGCGCCGCGTCGATGATCCAGCGGATCGCCAGCGCCTGCCGGCGATCGGTGCGGACCTCGACCGGTACCTGGTACGTGGCGCCGCCGACCCGGCGCGACCGCACCTCGACCGCGGGCTTCACGTTGTCCAGCGCCTCGTGGAACATGCGCACGGGATCGGCCTGCGCCCCGCCCCGGCGCTTCATCACGTCAAGCGCGCCGTACACGGTGCCCTCGGCGACCGATTTCTTGCCGTCGTACATGAGCGCATTCATGAAGCGCGTGATAACGATGTCGCCGAACTTGGCGTCCGGCAGGATCTCGCGTTTGACGGCGCGGCGACGTCGGCTCATCGCATTATTTCCCGCATGCTCGCATGACCCTCACTTCGGCCGCTTGGCGCCGTACAGCGAACGGCGCTGGCGGCGCTTGGCGATGCCCTGCGTGTCGAGCACGCCGCGCAGGATGTGATAGCGCACGCCCGGCAGGTCCTTCACGCGCCCGCCGCGGATCAGCACGACGCTGTGCTCCTGCAGGTTATGGCCCTCGCCGGGGATATAGGACACGACCTCGTAGCCGTTGGTCAGCCGTACCTTGGCGACCTTGCGCAGCGCGGAATTCGGCTTCTTCGGCGTC
>DASSRN010000378.1:0-9074 GCA_035701785.1 Acetobacteraceae bacterium
CGGTGCTGCCAGCACCTCGACCTGTTCGCGCTGCGACAGGTATTCGATGAGCTCCTTGGCGGCGCTCTTGTTCTGGGCGAACTGCCAGAGGCCCCAGAAATACGGCCGGTGCGGCACCAGCCGACCCTTCACGCCGCGCGGCTGGGAGAAGTGCCAGCAGTCTGCCGCCACCTCCGGCGCGTCGCGCTTGGCCACCGCCCAGGCGGAAGGCGGGTTCCAGATCATCGCGCACTTGCCGGAGATCAGCGCGCGGTTGTTCGACGCGTCGTCCCACTGCGGCGCGTCCTGCGGCATGAACTTGATCATCTTCTGAGCGTATTCCATCACCGCCATGACGTTGTCGGAGTCGATGGTGATCTCGCCCTTGGCGTTCACCAGATCGGCGCCGAACGCGCCGAAGGTGGCGCCCCACGTCTGCTTGGCGTCGGTGCTGTCGCCCGCGCGGCAACCGAACCCGACCGGATAGCCGGCCTTGAACAGGGCTTCGGCCACCTCGAGCTGCTTGTCATAGGTCCAGTCCTTGCTGGCGTCCGGCGTCGATTCGTGTGCCGGGAACCATTCCTGGACATCGATGTTGGCGAACTTCTTCCACATGCTGAGACGCGCAACGGGGGTCAGCGGCGCAGAACCCCAGCCGACCGGCACGGCCATCCAGTGCTTGTCGATAAATGCCAGGTACTCGTAGGCGTGACCCAGCTTGCCGTACTTCGCAATCAGCCGCTGCATGACATCATCGACCGGCTCGAGCTTGTCGGCATACTGGTGCACCGTCCACTGGTCGAACGCGTAGACGTCGTGCCCGGCCCTCGCCTGCGCTTCGGCAGCCATGGTCAGGTTGATGTTGGCCGAAAGGAAGTCGACCTGGACCGCAACCTTGTTCTTGTCCGCCCAGCCTTCGATCAGCTTCTTCATGGCCGGGTCGCCGGTCGGCACCCAGTGATCCCATAGTGCGAGGCTGAGCTTACCGGCGGCGCCGGCAGTGCGGATATGCACCAGCGGCAGGGCGGCGGTCGCGGCGCCAAACTTCAGCGCAGCGCGGCGAGACACGGGTCTTCTGGCAGTCATGACGTGGGTTCCCTCTTCGGACCAGGCGTTACCGGCCGTTTGTGAGTGTTTTCAGGCGCCGCACGTGACGGTCCGCAGCGGCGGCTCCCTTGGGCGAGCGTGAGTATCGGGCGAATCGCTCGTGAAGGCGATAGTCTGGCAGCCGTCCCGCCCGTCACTGGGATGGTCGGAAGGGCTAGGCTATAGGACTGCGCATGGCAGCGCGCCCGCCTCTGCGAATCGCCCTGAATGTCGCCATCGACGGGGCCCTGGCCGCACTGGCCGTCCCGATTGCGCGTGCGGTCGCCGACCCGGCGGGCGCCTGGTTCGAGCCACCATGGCTGCCGCTGGCCGGTGCGGCCGCGCTGCTGCTGTCGGGTCTGCCGTTCCGGCTGCCGTGGCAGTTCTGGCGTTTCGCAGGGATCGACGACCTGCTGGGCGTCGCATGGTCGAGCGCCGGCGCGGCAGCGCTGTTCACGCTGGTGCTGGTGCTGTCCGGCCTCGCTCCGAGCAATCCCGCCCTGCCTGTTGTCTACGCACTGACCCTGCTCGTGCTGCTCGGCGCTCCACGCGTCGCCTATCGCCGCTGGCGCTACCAGCGCGGGCGCGACCGGCTGCCGGCGGACTACGCACCGGACATTCCGACCGCGCTGGTGGTGGGCGCCGGCGAGGACATCGACCTGTTCCTCCGCGCGCTGGCCTGGGACCGGCGCCAGGCGCTGCATGTCGAGGGGCTGCTGGCGGCAGGTGCGCGGCAGACCGGGCGGCGCATCCATGGCAGCCCGTATCTGGGCTCGATCGGCGACACCGCCGCGGTGCTGGACCGCCTCGCCGCGGACGACCGCACGCCGGACATGATCGTGGTGACCACGCCCGACCTTCCCGGCCAGGCGCTCGCCGTGCTGGTCGAGCACGCCGAGAGGCACGGCATCAGCATCCGCCGCGCGCCGCGCCCTACCGCACTGGACGCGGCGGCAGTCGATCGCCCGGGCAAGCTGGAACTCCGCCCGATGGCGATCGAGGACCTGCTGAACCGGCCGCAGGTGCCGCTGGACCGTGAAGGCATGGCACGGCTGATCCAGGGCCGCCGCGTCATCGTCACCGGCGCCGGCGGCACGATCGGCAGCGAACTCGCGCGCCAGGTCGCCGCATTGGGCCCCGAACGGCTGATCCTGCTCGACAACGGCGAATACGCGCTGTGGCTGATCGACCTGGAACTGGCCGAGCGCCACCCGCACGTCGCGCGCGAATCGCTGCTGGCGGACATTCGCGACGAGGCGCGGGTGCGCGACGTGTTCGAGCAATGGCGGCCCGAGCTGGTGTTCCACGCCGCGGCGCTGAAGCACGTGCCGATGGTCGAGGCCAACCCGCTGGAGGGGTTGCTGACCAATGTCGCCGGCACGCGCCACGTGGCGGATGCCGCGCGCAGTGTCGGTGCGCTGGCGATGGTGCTGATCTCCACCGACAAGGCGGTCAACCCGACCTCGGTCATGGGCGCCTCGAAGCGACTGGCCGAGATGTACTGCCAGGCGCTCGACATCGCGGCGCGCGCGTCGCGACGCGGCATGCGCTGCATCACCGTGCGGTTCGGCAACGTGCTGGGCAGCACCGGGTCGGTGGTGCCGCTGTTCCAGCGCCAGCTGGAGCATGGCGGCCCCCTGACCGTCACCCATCCCGACATGCAGCGCTATTTCATGACGGTGCGCGAGGCGGTCGGCCTTGTGCTTCAGGCCAGCGTGGTGGGCACCGGCGATGCAGTGCTGCCGTCGGGCCAGGAGGGCGGCATTTTCGTGCTCGACATGGGCAAGCCGGTGAAGATCGTTGACCTGGCGCGGCAGATGATCCGGCTGGCGGGACTGACGCCGGACCGTGACGTGGAGATCCGCTTCACCGGCCTGCGCCCGGGCGAAAAGCTCTACGAGGAGCTGTTCCACGGCAAGGAGCCGCCTGCTCCTACCAGCTTCCCCGGCCTCTTGATGGCATCGCCCCGCACCGCCGACCCGGCGATCGTGGGGCGCGCGATCGACGAGATCGCCGGGGCCTGTCGCGGCGGACAGGCCCGCCTCGCACTCACCCTGCTGGGGCGGCTGGTGCCGGAGTTCGAACACAACAGCGAAGGACTGATGCCTGTGGTGAACCGCCCATGACCGCCATTCCGTTCATCGACCTCAAGGCGCAGCAGGCGCGCATCGTGACCGAGCTGCGCCGGCGGATCGATGGCGTGCTGGCGCATTGCCAGTTCATCCTGGGGCCAGAGGTGGCGGAACTCGAGGCGGCGCTCGCCGGGTTCTGCGGCGCGAAGCATTGCGTTGCGGTGAGTTCAGGGACCGATGCGATCCAGATCGCCTTCATGGCAGAGGGCATCGGACCGGGCGACGCCGTGTTCCTGCCCGCCTTCACCTACACGGCAACGGCCGAGGTGCCGCTGGTGCTGGGTGCAACGCCGGTGTTCGTCGATGTCGATCCGCGCACCTTCCAGATCGATCCCGAGCACCTGCGACAGCGTATCGGCGATGTGCGGCGTGAGGGGCGGCTGCGGCCTCGCGCGTTGATCGGTGTCGATCTGTTCGGCCAGCCGGCTGACTGGCCGGCGCTCCGCGCCATTGCCGGGACCCACGGCCTGTTCACGCTCGATGATCTGGCACAGAGCTTCGGCTGCACCCTGCATGGCCGCGCACTCGGCGCGGCAGCCGATGCGACCGCCACCAGCTTCTTCCCGTCTAAGCCGCTGGGCGGTTACGGCGACGGCGGCGCGCTGCTGACCGAAAGCGACGACAGGGCCGCGCTGTACCGCAGCCTGCGCACGCATGGCGAAGGCACGTCGCGCTACGAGGTCCTGCATACCGGGATGAACGGCAGGCTGGACTCGCTTCAGGCTGCAGTGCTGCTGGCCAAGCTGTCGGTGTTCGCCGATGAGTTGGCCGGCCGCGAACGCGTCGCGCGCTACTATGATTCGCGGCTGGGCAATGCGGTGGTGACACCGGCGCACGTGCCGGACAGCACCAGTGCCTGGGCGATCTACGCCATCCTGCTGCGTGATGCCGAGACGCGCGGGCGCGTGCAGGAGTCGCTGCGGGCCGATGGCGTGCCGACCGCAATCTACTATCCGCGTCCGCTGCATCTGCAGCCCGCCTATCGCAGCCATCACGACAACACGGCGCTGCCGGTGTCCGAGGACCTAGCTGAACGCATCCTGGCCTTGCCGATCCACCCCTATCTCAGCGAATCCGACATGGCGCATGTGTGCGACCGTGTGCTGGAAGCGGTGAGCTGAGCGGGGAAGCGCAGATGGCATCGGTGCGCTACCTGGTGCGCGACGTCGACGGGGCGATCGCGTTCTACAGCACGCTGGGCTTTGCGCTGCGCCAGCAGTTCGGCCCGGCGATGGCGATCATGGAGCGCGACGACCTGACGCTATGGCTCGCCGGCCCCCGCGCCTCGGCCGCAAGGCCGATGCCGGACGGACGACTGCCGGAGCCCGGCGGTTGGAACCGCTTTGTCCTGCCGGTGGCCGATCTGGTGGCGACCGTGGCGAACCTGCGGGCGACAGGTGTGGCGTTCCGCAACGACATTGTCGACGGCCCAGGCGGGCGTCAGATCCTGTGCGAGGATCCGTCGGGCAACGTCGTGGAACTGTTCGAACCCTCTGCCGCGCGCTGAGGCGCCACCGTCCGCGTCAGTGGACCGAGACGAACGTCATGTTGTTCGCGGCCACCATCTCAAGCGCAAGGTCGATGTCCTCGACCACCGCGATGGCAGTCCCGTCGGCGGCGTGCAGCGCAAAGGCCATCTGCCCGTCCACCTTGCCGCAGCGAAGATAGACGAGACGCGGCACCCCGAGACGCCGGAGCTGCCCGAGCGTCATGGTCCGCAGGTCCACTGCACGACCGCCTTCATCAAGAATTCCAGGTTCGATCAAATCGTCAGCTTCGGCGAATTGCATGGCCACCGATCCTGTCCGGAGGGGGCTACCGCTCTGGCCCACGGGGTTGAACATACCTGGGGCGCCTGGGCCGCGCATTGATGTGGATCAAGGTTGGACGGGATGCGGGCGGCGGGGCTCGAACCCGCACGGCCGAAGGCCAAGGCGTTTTAAGCGCCTTATGTCTGCCAATTCCATCACGCCCGCGGATGCGTGATCCTACCACAGGGCCGCCGCGCCTCCATGGTGGTCCGCATTGGCCAAAACCTCTCGATGCACTAAGTGTCGATGGGCCGACAGTTTCGCAGGAGGTACGATGGAGCCGGCAGTCGACCTGACAGGCAACGTGCCACTGTTCGAAGGCCTGGACCCATCGCTGCTGGAGCGGATCGAGGGCTTTACCGAGACCGTATCCGTCGGCGCCGACCAGGTGGTGGTGAACCAGGGGGAGGCTCCGCAGCACCTGCACATCCTGCTCGACGGGCAGGTGGCGCTGTCGAGCACCGCGGCGGACGGGACCACGGCGCTGGTGGAGGTGCTCCACCCCGTCGACCACTTCGTACTCGCCTCCGTCCTGACCCGGCTGCCCTATGTCATGACCGCACGGACGGTGACCCCCTGCCAGCTGTTCGCAATCGACGCAGCCGCCCTGCTCGATCTGGTCGAGCATGAGCCGGCGCTCGCAAACCTGCTGCTGCGGTCAGTGTCGCGCGACTTTGGCACCATGGTGCAGCAGGTGCGCGACCTGAAGCTGCGGACCGCGGCGCAGCGCCTCGGGTGTTACCTGCTGGCGCGCGTCAAGGACCCCGAGGCCACCAGGGCCGAGTTCCGCCTGCCGTTCGACAAGGGCCTGCTGGCGGCGCGCCTGGGCTGCCGGCAGGAGAACCTGTCGCGCGCCTTTGCCGCACTGCGCGCGCATGGCGTCGAGACGCATGGCTCGCGCGTCATCCTGCACGACATCGCCCAGCTCAGGGCCGCGGCGGTGCCGGATGAACCGAGCGAGGCCGGTTCCCTCTGATGGCCATGACCGACGGCGCTGCCTTCTTCGAAACGGCGATCGGCCTGTGCGGCATCGTCTGGAACCCGCGTGGCATCGCCGGCGTCCAATTGCCGGAACGCGACGAGAGGGCGACACGCAGTCGCCTGCTGCGGCGGTTTCCAGAGGCGAGCGAGGATGCCCCACCGGAACCTGTGCGGCAGGCGATCGACGGCATCCGGGGGCTTCTGAGCGGCGAGGCCGCCGATCTGACCGCTGTCGCGCTCGACCTCGAGCGCATGCCGCCATTCCACCAGCGCGTCTACGCTGTCGCGCGCGGGATCGCCGCCGGGTCCACCCTGTCCTACGGCGAGATCGCCGAACGGCTGGGCGACAAGAGCCTGGCGCGCGACGTCGGGCAGGCAATGGGTGAGAACCCATGGCCGATCATCGTGCCATGCCATCGCGTACTGGCAGCGAACGGCAATGTCGGCGGCTTCTCGGCCGCCGGTGGCGTGACGACAAAGCTCCGGCTGCTCAACATCGAGCACGCACAGCCAGGCGAGGCACCGACGCTGTTCGGCGACCTGCCGCTGCACGCCAGGCCGCAGCGACGCGGCGCGGGCCGCCGCTGATCAGCGCTTCTCCGGCTTATCCCTGAAGCTGCGGGTCGGTACGTCGCGGAACAGCGACAGATGCGTATGCTGCGCCAGCCACGGGTCGCCCGCGCGCTCGCGCACGAACGCCACGGTGGCGCGGCCGGCCCGGTCATACGGCGTGCCGTCCTGCCGGTAGCCGGTCGAATCGAAGATCGCCATGCCGACCGCCTGAAGCCGGTCCGGCGAGACGATCGCGCGGATATCGGGGCGGAAGCGGAACCCGTCGATATGCTGCCAGACGTTGCGCCACTGCTGCCTCTCGGCTGCGTCGCGTCCGGTCATGAAATCCGTGAAGGTACCGAACGCGATCATGTCGGGCGCGAAGATCGGCCGTGCGCCGATGAAGTCGACCTCGCGCACGTGTCCCGCAAGGGTCTCGAACCACGCCTGCACGCCAGTCAGGTCGTCGGGATGCGTATCCAGCATCGGCCATCTCCGTCTTTGGCAAAGGCACCCAGTGGACCGCAGTTCCTCGAGCGGCGCCATAAGCTCTTGGAGTTACCTTCCGAGGCGGCCGGGGTGCGGTCCGACCTGTGTCATTCCTGTATCGTATCAGTATAAACCAGAGCCACCATCCGCGCGCACGCGACGTCGTAATTTTCCCCCGAAACATATTCCGATGACGCTTCCCAGGTCAGCTTCGTCAACTCCAACCAACCGGTGGCGTGCCAGAAGTCCCGTTAAACGTGTGTTATCAGGCTGGCAGGCCGCTCCAGCGCATTTTCTGAGTCAGCTCATAGCCGCTTGATATTGTTATGCCGGTAGCGTTACGAGCCCATTAACCAGGGACACAAGAGGCAGCAGACTGGCAACGGGGCGACTGCTTCAACCCTGAGTTGTTTCGAATATGATCCATTTGACGCGCATCAATGCGTTTCGGCGGCAAAAAGACTATCAAGACCTCGATGATGACAGAAAGCCAGGTGCCGAGACATCCGAACCGGTATCATAACGCTTAAGTAAAGCCTGCCAGTTACATTACATCCCGTGCGTAGACCGCAGCAGATGAAGCCGGCGGGCTGTTGGCACGTCCAGTAGTCCTCAACAACAGGTCGGACCCTCTGTTCTCAGACAATTTTGGGGGCCCTTGGCCTAGCTAGGGAAAATCAAAATGGCTGTAAAAACACCTTTTCCATTGGGTTATTTCGGGACCAACCCGGATGGCAGCAACGAAGCAGCCTTCAATACTCAATATGATTCATTTGTTCAGGCGATGGGAGGCGCCAGCCCGACATTCTTCGATACCTTCGTAGATTTCGGCCAGGACCCGTCGCAATGGGGTGCCAATGCAGGCTGGAGCGCCTGGTCTTTCGCCATGACCGGCAACCAGGAACTGGCCCCTGGTTCCGGTGCAACTCCAGTCGTCGGTCTGCCGCTCGCGTCGAACGCTGGTGGCTGGTCGAATGTGGACACGTTCTATCAGGGAATCATCAGCGGCCAGTACGACGCAGATTACAAAGCGGTCGTCGATGCCTGGGCGCAGCAAGGCTATAAATCAGTCGATTTCCGCATCGCCTACGAGTTCAACGGGAACTTCATGGCATGGGCGCCGGGCAATTCCTCGAGCCCAAGCGCAAATGCGGACTTCGTCAAGGCTTGGCAGCATGTTGCCGATCTGGTCCATCAGGAAGGCCAGGCGGATGCCATCACGGCCAAGACCGTGTGGAACCCCTGCAACATCAACTGGACTGGCTACGACGTCGCATCGCTCTACCCGGGCGATAAGTATGTCGACGTCGTCGCTACCGACGTATATTCGCCCGTATATCCCAATGATCTGACCAACTGGGCAACCGGCGGAACCACGCAGGCGGCGGACCTCACCAGCTGGGCTGCCAACCCGGTCAATCGGGAGCATTTCTGGCAATATAGCAATGCATCCTCCTGGGCGCCCCAGGGCACGCCTGGCTCTGGTTGGTCATTCCAGAACACTGTCGACTTTGCCAAGGCGCACAACAAACCGCTCGCGCTCGGTGAAACCGGAGCCGGCGGCAACGGCACCACAACGGGTCCGATTGACGACCCCGCCTTTCCACAATGGCTGGCAGGCGCGCTGCAGCAGGCGCAGGCACAAGGCGTCCAGGTCGCGTTCGTCAACGTCTGGGACGGCAACATGTCCGACGGCAACTGGCAGTTTTCTGGCCCAGGTGCCACGAAGCCACTCGAAGCAGCCGCCTGGAACACCTACTTCGGCGCCGCTGCTGCGAGCTCAGGAACGACCGGATCAACCGGCAGCACCGGTTCGACGGGCGGAACCACCACCGGCGGAACCACCACTGGCGGCACGACCACTGGCGGCACCACGACCGGCGGCACCACAACCGGCGGCACGACCACCACCATTGCACCGGTCACCGTTGGCACCGGTGCGGACCAGCTGGTGCTGAAGATCTCGGAAGACCGCTACGCCAATGGTGACAAGATCTCAGATGCCAACGGCGACGCCACCTTCGTGGTGCTGGTCGACGGCACT
>DASSRN010000379.1:0-5995 GCA_035701785.1 Acetobacteraceae bacterium
CTGTGCTGCCGCGTACAATCCGCTTCGCACCGGACCAGGACGCCTACGAGCGCGCCATCCATGCGATCGATGCCGCCGGCCTTGCTCTGCCAGACCATTTCCGCGGCACGCTTGCGGTCGCGCCGGAGGAGGCCGCGGATCGCTATCGCGCGCTGATCGCCTCGCTGCCGACCGGCATCACGCACATGGCGCTGCATTGCGCGACACCAGGCGACATCCAGGTGATCACGCCGCAGCACGCTGCATGGCGGATGCGCGAGTACCAGTTGCTGGCCGACGGCAGCATCCGGCGCTGGTGCGGAGAGGCCGAAGTGGCGCCGATCGGCTATCGTGCCGTGCAGCGCCTCTGGTCAGCTCACTGCGCCACCAGCCGCGCGAACTCCACCAGCTGCTCCGCCTCGACGTCCGATACTGCGTAATACTGGATGCCGCTGCGCCGCCAGGTCACCACGTTGAAGCCCTGCCGCGTCTCCTTGTGGAAGCCTTCGTCCTTGCCGGTCGACGCCCAGGCGAACAGGTTGATGACGTGCTTTGCGCGCGTATACACAACCGCAGCTGCGGGATGGCCGTCGATATAGTCCATCCGGCCACCCACCAGCGGGAAGCCGGCATCCTTCAGTTCGCGCACCGCCGGCGACACGTCCAGATGGGCTGCAAGCCACGGCTTCACCGTGTGCTGGTCGCTGGTCGTGACATCGGTCAGATGCCCGACCTGCATCGAGCGGATGTGGCTGCCGATCACCGCCTGCGTCGCATCGTCGCTGCCACCGACGAACAGCAGCGTCAGCGCCACCCCCGCCACCGCGCCGGCGAGACCGGTGCCCGCCAGGCTGAACGCCGGCAGCCGGAACCATGGACGCGCAGCCTGGGGCGCCGCCTCGCGCGGCAGCGCCGCACCAATGCGCGCCGCCAGGCCAGGCGGAGCACGGTGATACGGCAGCTTGGTGCGGATCGCCGCCTGCACGGCACGCAGCTCCTCGACCTTGCCCGCGCAGGCCGCGCAGCGGGCGAGATGGCGGGTCACCCGCAGCCGCGACAGCGGCCACAGCTCATGATCGATCAGCCCGGACAGCAGTCCGTCGGCGCGCCTACACTCCATGGGCGGCCTCCGTATCGGCGTGCTGAAGCCACAGCTTGCGCAGGGCGAGCCGCGCTCGCGACAGGCGCGACATCACCGTGCCGATCGGCACCCCGGTCACGTCGGCAATCTCCTTGTAGGCGAGGTCCTCGACCTCGCGCAGCAGCAGCACCTCGCGATACTCGGCCGGCAGCTGCTCCATCAGCCGGCCCAGCGTCTGGCTCTCGATACTCTCCAGCAGCAGCGCCTCGGGATCGCTCGGGCGACTGCCCCACAGCGTCTCCTCCGTCTCCGCGGTGTCCGCGACCGGCGTGTCGGGCGTGAACACCATCCGCCCCGAGCGATTTTCCTTCACCCAGGTGACAAAGGCGTTTCGCACGATCGTCAGCAGCCACACGCGGAAGTTCCCTCCCTGGAAGGAGTCGAAGTAGCGATACGCCCGCAGATAGGCGTCCTGCACCACGTCCTCGGCGTCAGCCGTATTGCCCGCGAGCCAGCGGGCAAGATTGAACGCAGCATCGAGATGCGGCAGGGCCAGCAACTCGAAGCGGCGGCGGCGATCGTCCTGGGGCAAGGGCCTTCGTCCTGACTGCGGGCTGCCGCGTCACATACCCGGCGGGTCAACATTTTATTCCTGCACCCGGCGGGAATAACACCCCCGGCCCCCGGGTAGTTTCGCGCAGCCGGGGCCGGTTGGCGGATCCCGGGCAATGGGAGTCCCCTTGCATGACGATCGATCCGAACATCCAGCGGCGCGGTTTCCTGAAGTGCATGACCTGGGCGGGCACCGCCATGGTCTGGACCGTCGCCGGCGGCGTGCCGCGCTCGCGCCTGATCGGCACCGCCGAAGCGGCGACCACCGACTTCACCTTTGTGCAGCTCAGCGACAGCCACCTCGGCTTCGACAAGCCGGCAAATCCGAATGTGACAGCGACGCTTCAGGAAGCGCTCGATGACGTCGGCAAGCTCCAGAAGCGGCCGGAGTTCATCCTGCACACCGGCGACATCACCCACCTTTCCAAGCCGGTGCAGTTCGACACCGCGGCGCAGATGTTCGGCAGCACCAAGCTGCCGCTGCACATCGTGCCCGGCGAGCACGACATCCTCGAGGAAGACGGCAAGAGCTACCTCAACCGCTTCGGCAAGGGCACCAAGGGCGACGGCTGGTACAGCTTCGACGCCGGTGGCGTGCACTTCATCGGCCTGGTCAACGTGGTGAACCTGCAAGGCAACGGGCTGGGCGCGCTGGGACAGGAACAGCTCGAATGGCTGGAGAAGGACGTGAAGGGCCTGACCGCCAGCACGCCGATCGTCGTGTTCGCGCACGTGCCGTTGTGGATCGTCTATCAGGACTGGGGCTGGGGTACCTCGGACGGCGCGCAGGCGCTGTCGTATCTGAAGAAGTTCGGCTCGGTCACCGTGCTGAACGGGCACATCCATCAGACCATGCAGAAGGTGGAAGGCAATGTCGCGTTCCACACCGCGCGTTCCACCGCGTTCCCGCAGCCGGCGCCGGGCACGGCGAAGGGACCCGGGCCGATGGTGGTGCCCGCCGGCGAGCTGAAGCGCTATCTCGGCATCGCCAGCATGAACCTCGTGTCGTCGCAGGCACCGCTGGCGATCGTCGACACGCCGCTCGCCGCCGGCTGAGGAGCGCATCATGAACAGCCTGTTGCTCCCGGGCGGCATCGCCCGCCGGTTGCTGTTGCGCCGCGCGCTTGGCGGCGGCCTGCTGCTGGGTCTCGCCAGTCGCGTCGCGCTGGCTGGCGAAGCCGAAGTGGTGGTGGACAACTTCACCTTTGCCCCGACGCCGCTGATGGTGAAAGCCGGCAGCCTAGTGACCTGGGTGAACCACGACGACATCCCGCACAGCATCGTGTGCCCGGCGCTCAACGTGAAGTCGCACACCTTGGATACAGATGAAACCTTCGCCTACACTTTCGAGAAGGCGGGGACTTTCGAGTACATGTGCGGCCTGCATCCGCACATGCGCGGTCAGGTCACGGTGCAGACCTGACCGCTCCGGACCCGTGTCATTGCGAGCGAAGCGCGCACTTCCCCCCGGTGCCGCACCCCCAGCTTGCGATGACACGGGTCAGCTGATCGCCTTCGCCTCTTTCAGCGCCGCGATCCGCTCCGCCGGATAGCCCAGCGCCGCCAGGATCGCATCGGTGTGTTCCCCCGCAGCCGGCGGCTGCATGCGCAGCGCCGGCGCCTCATCGTCGATGCAGAACGGCAAGCTGGGCAGCTTCGCAACGTTGCCCTTCGGCATCCGCACCGGCAGCGCACGACCGAACGCATTGAGCTGCGGATCGTCGAACAGATCCGACGGCGTGCGCACTGCCGAGAACGGGATGTTGGCCTGATCGAATATCCGCTCCAGATCGGCGATCGCCACCTCGCGCACGATCGCCGCGACGATCTCGCGGAGTGCCGGCCGGTTGCGCACTCGGTCAGCATTGGTGGTGAACCGGACATCCTCCAGCAGATCGGGCCGCGCGAAGTGGGCGCAGAACGCGCGCCAGTGGTTGTCGGAGGTGATGCCGATGAACAGCTTCTCGCCGTTCAGCGTGGGGAACGTCTCGTAGATACCCCAGGCGCCGCTGCGCGCAGGCATTGGCGGCGACGGCGTGCCGGTGGCGGCCTCGCCCGCCATATGCTGCCCAACCAGAAACGCTGAGCTTTCATACAGCGCACTGGTGACATGCCGTCCCTTGCCATCCTTGTCGCGCTGGCGCAGTGCGGCAAGGATCGCCAGCGCGCCCATTACGCCGCCCATGATGTCGATCACCGACGACCCGGCACGCAGCGGCTGGCCTGGCGGGCCGGTCATGTAGGCAAGCCCGGTCATATACTGCGCGATCTCGTCAAGCGACGGACGGTGCTCGTACGGGCCCGGCAGGAAGCCCTTCAGCGCGCAGTAAACCAGTCGTGGGTTCAGCGCGTGCACTGCATCCCAGCCGAGCCCGAGCCGGTCCATGGTGCCGGGACCGAAGTTCTCGATCAGCACGTCGGCGCGGCGCAACAGGTCCTGCGCCACGGCCAGCCCATCGGGTGACTTCACGTCGATGCAGACGCAGCGCTTGTTGCGATTGAAATAAGCGAAGAACCCGGTGGCGAAGCCATGCAGCCGGCGTGTGCGGTCGCCGTCGGGCGCTGGCTCCACGCGGATGACATTCGCGCCGAGATCGGCGAGCACGACGCCGCAGGACGGTCCCATCACCGTGTGGCTGAACTCGAGCACTGTCAGATCGGCAAGCGGCTGAATCACATCGGGCCTCGTGTCGTTCAGGGGCGCGCCAGGCGGGTCTGCGCGGCGCGCAGTATGACGACGCGATCGCCCTGACGGAAATCAGCGTCGTTCGCCTGCACGATCGACAGCATCGCGCCATCGTCGCCGCGCACGATGAATTCCACCAGTGCGGCACTGGCATTTTCGGATTTTCCGGTCTCGGTCAGCAGCGCCGCGCGAAACGGTTCGGCGGCGGGGCGGCGCTCGATCGGGCGCACCGACAGGATGGTGCCGCTCGCCGCAGCCGCGGGTTGGGGAGGTGTCGGGGGCGCAACGGCCGGCGCGCAACCCGCCACGCAGGCGAGCACAGCCAGTGTTAGCACACATCGCACGATCGCTGTCCTGCCAGCCATGGCGGCAGTGTAGCGCGCGTCAGCGGCGCTGCGGAACACCTGTTGCCCTGACTGACATTTTGCCCGGGGCCGTTCAACGTTCCGAGACGATCTTGCCTGGAACTGCAAACTGCGATAATGGGTTAACCGCGATTCCTGATTGCCTACCTGAGCGACGGCCAGCCGGCCGTCGTGCCCTCCGGCTATTACGGCCGCGCCACGACGACGGAGTTCCGCTGGGATGACGCCTAACCGCCGCTCCGCCTACCCCCGCGCCGTCATGCTGCGGGGCGTCTGCAGCATCGCTCTCCTTGCCCTGCTGGCAGCCTGTGCCAGCCAGGGGTCCCACGTCACTTCCCGGCAGGAGGCTGCGCGCTACGCGGCGCAGGCGCGGAAGAACTACATCCCGCCCGGACCGCCCGAGGACCCGTGGGGCCCGTATATACGCGAGGCCAGCAGCCGGTTCGACGTGCCGGACACCTGGGTCCGCTCGGTCATGCGCGTCGAATCGGGCGGCAATGAGTACCAGAACGGCGAACTGATCACCTCGCCTGCCGGCGCAATGGGCCTGATGCAGGTCATGCCGGAGACGTACGACGAGTTGCGCGACCGCTACAGCCTGGGCGGCGACCCGTTCGATCCGCACGACAATATCCTGGCCGGCACTGCCTATCTGCGCGAGATGTACGACATCTACGGCTCGCCCGGCTTCCTCGCCGCGTACAATGCCGGGCCGCGACGGCTCGACGACTACCTGAGCAACAACAAGCCGCTGCCTGATGAGACGCGACGCTATGTCGCGATGATCGGTCCCAACATCGTCGGCGTATATCCAAATGTCCGCTCGCCGGCAGAGGACTACGCGATGAACGCGTTGCCGATCGATATCCCGCGCGGCACGCGCTATGGCCGTGCGACGCAGTACGCCAGCCGCAGCGGCGGTGGTC
The DNA here is from genome assembly GCA_035701785.1 of Acetobacteraceae bacterium. GTDB lineage: Bacteria > Pseudomonadota > Alphaproteobacteria > Acetobacterales > Acetobacteraceae > JAMXLO01. The sequence continues at coordinate 5,650 of DASSRN010000379.1, forward strand.
GCGCACCGCGCGGCGGCCCGGTCGAAGTGGCGCAGCTTGCAGAGCCGGCGCGCGAGTCCCCGCAGCCGCGGGCGCAACAGTACGCGATGGTGTCGCCGCCGACACCGCCAGCGCATGGCGGGTTCCGCATCATCCCGCAGGCGAATGCCGAGCCGATCCCGATGCGGCATACCGGAGCGGCGACCGGACAATGGGCGATCCAGGTCGGCGCCTATTCCAGCGAGCACCTGGCACATGTCGCGCTGACAACGGCGCGCGAGCATGCATCGACCGAACTCGCGGTGGCGCGCACCTCGGTGTCCGGTGTGCACCAGTCGCATGGCCAGCTGTATCGCGCGCGCCTCAC
>DASSRN010000380.1:0-4683 GCA_035701785.1 Acetobacteraceae bacterium
GCCCCACAGCGCCCAGCGCCGGCTATCCTGGGGTTTGGGGCGGCGGGTAGCCGTGCGCGTGCCGAGGCTGATTGCGGTGGCGCTCATGCGCCGATCTCCTGGTTGCGCCGCGTCACGCTGCGCAGGCCGAAGAAAGCGCAGATCGCCAAGACTGGAAGCATGAAGAGGCTGATCGAGGCGCCAAGCGGGATGTCGCCCGACTGGATGCCGACCTGGAAGGCGTACGTGGCGAACACATGAGTCATGTCCTGCGGGCCGCCGCCGGTCAGGATGCGCACGATGTCGAAATCGGCGAAGGTGACGATCAGGCTGAACAGCACGGTGATCGCGATGATGTTGCGCATCATCGGCAGCGTGACGAAGAACAGCTTCTGGATCGCGTTGGCGCCGTCGATCGCTGCCGCCTCATACAGCTGGTCGGGCACCGACTTCAGCGCCGCGAGGTACATGATCATGAAGAACGGCGTACCGTACCAGACATTCACCGTGATGGTGCAGAACCGCGCGATCCAGCCCACGCCCAGCCATGGCACGTTGGTGAAGCCCAGCTGATTCAGCACCCAGTTGAACGCCGAATAGGACGGGTCGAACATCCACCACCAGGTCAGGGTGGAGAGCGCCAGCGGAATAACCCACGGCACCAGCAGCAGGCCGCGCCAGATGCGCTGGTTCCTGCCAGGGATATTGTGCATCAGGTGCGCCAGGATGAAGCCGAAGAACGCCTTGAAGATCACCGCGGTGACGGCGAACAGGCAGCTCTGGAAGATGACCAGTTGGAAGGTGTTGCGCTTCAGCAGGAACGCGAAGTTCCCCAGCCCGACGAACGCGGTCATCTTCTTGTTCAGCATGCTGAGCCAGATGGCGTACAGCGCCGGATAGACGACGAAGCAGGCGACCAGCAGGATCAGCGGCAAGCAGAGGAAGAAGGCGATGGTGGATCGCCGCTGTGCGAAGCGCCTCATGCTGCTGGCGCGGCGGGTGCCCGCCACGGCCGGCGACATCACGCCAACAGGTACGCTGGTGCCGTCAGCCATCAGTTTCCTCCTTTGCCCGGCATCGGGCAGCGAACGCCACCACCGGATCCGACGATTGAATGGATAAGGTTCGTTGCGGTGCCGTGGACGTCCGGCATCAGGCGATCGGAACGCCTGGGATATAACCTGCAATCATGCGAGACAGAGCATCGTCCCGCCATTCACGCACCTCCCGCGCCGCCCGGAAAAAGCTCCGGATCGATCAGAATGACCAAACCCCTGCCCGTGGCGGAATTCAATCGCCCCTGCCCGTTTCAGCCGCCATGCCGCAAAAACCGGCAGGCGCGCGTCCGAGCATGTTGTTGCTTTGTCCGCAAGCTAGCTGCTGGCGCTGCGCTGTGCAACGCCGGCCCCGTGCGATTCCGCGCACTGGCTTCAGCGGGCAAATCCTTCCAACTCGTCCTTCGCCCAGGCGACCACCTGCTTGATCGATTGACCCTGCTTCAGTCGTGCCATCATCTGGTTGTGCACGGCACGGTTGTAGATCTGCACGGCGATGTCCGGGTCCGCCTCGAACGCGGCCAGGCTTGGCTGCGCGTTGTGCCACGGCCGGATCGGGTAATTGTAGACGGTACCGGCCGGCGGCTCGACCTTCTCCCAGATCGGGAAATCCAGCAGCCCGGCGAATGGCGGCAGGTCATAGCCTTCTACGACGTTGTCACGCTCCTCCACCTGCCTGCGGTCCATCAGGAAGGCCAGCAGCTCCTTCGCCGCCGACTGGTTGCGGCTGAATTGCCAGATGCCCCAGAAGAACGTCACGGTCGGCACGAAGCGCCCCTTCGGGCCGGCCGGCGGGCTGAATGTCCAGCAGTCGGCGGCGACCGCGGGCGCGTCGCGCTTGGCCACCGCCCAGGCCGATGGCGGGTTGAAGATCAGCGCCGTCTTGCCGGAGATCAGCGCCCGGTTGTTCGACGCATCATCATAGCTCACCGCATCGTCGGGATAGAACTTCACCAACTTCTGGCAGAACTCCAGGCACTGGGTCATCTCCGGCGAATCAAGCTGAAGCTTGCCGTTCGCGTCGATCATGGTTGCGCCAAACGAGCGGAACAGCGCGCCATGCGTGTCGGTCGCGTCGGTGTTGGTGCTGCCGCCCGCCCCCATCGCAAACGTCATGCCGTCCTTCTGCGCCAGTTCGGCGTATTTCATCAGCGCGTCCCAGGTCCAGCCGTCCTGCGCCGCGGTATGCTCGGGCCGCACCGGATACATCGCCTGCACGTCGAGGCCGTGGTTCTTGAACCAGCCGATCCGCACGCAGGGCGGCTTGGCCTGTGTGCCGGAACTGGTGGGCACCGCCACCCAGCCGGTCTGCTTCTTCGCCAGGTACTGCGCGGTGGCGTCCACCGCGCCCAGCCGACCGATCAACTCCTTCATCACATCGTCGACGTTGGCGAGCGTGTCCGCCTGGTTGTGCACATCCCAGTTCTGGAACGTGTAGATGTCGTGCCCGGTCTTCGACTGCGCTTCGGCCGCACCGGTGAGCATCAGCTTGTTGCCGTTGCCGGTGATGAAGTCGGCAGTGACCTCGACCTTGTTCTTCTCGGCCCAGGCATTCACCTGCTTTTGCATGATCTCGTTGCCGGCCGGCACCCAGTGGTCCCAGAAGCCAATCGCCAGCTTGCCGGCCGCGCCGGCGGTGCGGATGTGAACCAGCGGTAATGTCGCGGCTGCGGCTCCTAGCCTCAGCGCGCCGCGTCGCGAAACCCTGTTCTTCTCCCTCATGCCACGCTCTCCCGTTCGCCAACCCGGCGTCGTTGTTGTTCGGCAGTCCGTACTGCGCTTGCTGCACCCTTGCCATGCAGCGCCTTCCGAGTCCACAGGGCCGCAATGGTTTCAGTTGCGACGATCGGCGGCCAGCGTCACGGGCTTGCGGCGCACCCCACATTGAGGTTTCGTTGCGCGGGGCAAACACCAGGGAGGACCTGAGTGAGTGACGTGCAGACGTCCGTCGTCGCGCTGACGCGCGAACTTGTGGCGATCGACAGCCGCAGCTTCGTATCCAACCTGCCGGTCGCCGACAGGGTGGAGGATGCGCTGGCGGGCTTCGACATCGAGCGCATCGACTACACCGACGATGCCGGCGTGGCGAAGCGAGCGCTGGTGGCGCATCGCGGCCCGGCAGGCGGCATTGCACTGTCTGGCCATATGGACACGGTGCCCGATACCGGCTGGCAGGAGGATCCGTGGTCGGCGCGTCTCGCCGCCGACGGCATCCTGCACGGTCTCGGCAGCACCGACATGAAGGGTCCGGTCGCCGCCGCCATCGTCGCCGCCCGCGCCTTGCCGGATCGCGTGCCGATCACGCTGCTGATCACCACCGACGAGGAGACCACCAAGCAGGGCGCACGGCTGACCGCGCAGCGATCACAGCTGGTGCGGCAGGTGAAGCCGACCGGCGTCATCGTGGCCGAGCCCACGGGGCTCGCACCGGTGCGCGGACATCGCAGCCACATCCACTTCACCTGTGTGGCGACCGGCGTGCAGGCGCACAGCAGCACCGGCCGAGGCCGCAACGCCAACTGGTCGCTCATTCCATTCCTGATGGAGATGAAGGGCGTGTTCGAGCGGCTGCGCGTGGACACGGCCTTGCAGGATGCGGAATACGATCCGCCGTTCAGCGACTTCAACGTGGTGATTGACAACCACGGCGCGGCGGTGAACGTGACGGTGCCGAAGGCCACCGCACGGATCAAGTTCCGCTACTCCGCCAAGATCGATCCCGCGCCGGTGCTGCAAGCGGTGCACGAGGCGGCGGCACGCTGCGACATCGCCGTTGCCGATGCGCGCGAGGGCTTTCCGCCGGAACTGCCGGCTGATCATCCGCTGGTGCGGCTGTGCGTCGAGGTCACCGGCAAGCCGGCGGCGACCGCGCCCTACGGCACCGACGCCTCGGAGCTACAGGCGATCGCGCCCTGCGTCGTGCTGGGGCCGGGCGACATCGCCGAAGCGCACACGCCGACCGAGAAGGCGCGCGTCGCCGACCTCGCTGCCGCGGTGCCGCTGTTCATGAAGCTTGCAGAGCGTTCGGCGGCCGGCTGAAGCAGCGCGTAATCGGCAGACTCCTCGCCGCGGTCCGCTGCGGCGAGGTCCAGCGCGATACGGTCGGCGATGCCGATGCGGTAGTGCATGCCGTCCCAGTAGTTGTCGTCCTCGCCGGTGATCGGCGACGGCCGCATGAAGTCGACCGCCAGCGCGTTCGGCACGCGCCGCGCCAGTGCGGCGACGCGCTGCTTGCACTCGTGCCAGAGCGCCATGCCAGGGGAGTCGGCCGGTGGCATCAGCCAGCGGTTGTACGGCACGAAGAACAGCAGCTTGCGGGTCTCAGCGGCGAATGCGCTGAGGTCCTCGTCCAGGCGATCGAGCGACGGAAAACGCCAGGCGGCCGGCGCACCGTCGCCACCGCCCGACGGCGCCAACGTGCCGCCATCGCGCAGGTGCACGGCGACCCGTGCCGGATCGTATTCGCTGTCCGGCGGCACGAAGGTGGTGAAGCCGTCGCTGCCGTACACCTGGCGCTTCAGGCCCAGCAGGATGCCGAACTCCTGCCCTGCCTCCTGCAAGGCGTAGAGGTTGAACATCTCGCGGTAGCCGCGCCAGCGGCTGGCGCTGTACAGCCACTCGGGGAAGGCGCGCGGGGTGAACTTCACAT
>DASSRN010000381.1:0-6328 GCA_035701785.1 Acetobacteraceae bacterium
TCCAGCAGCTCGATCAGCAACTGCGATGAATCGCCGCGCACCCGCACCGCCTCTTGGTAATAGCGGCGGAACTGCTTCTCGCTGATGTTGCCGTAGTAGCTGCGCAGCTTCTGCTTGGCGGCCAACTGCGTGCCGTAGTCGGTGGCCTTCTTGCGCCGCTGGCCATGCTGGCCTGGCCCATACTCGCGCTTGTTGATCGGCGACTTCGGCCGCCCCCACAGGTTCACCCCCAGGCGGCGGTTGATCTTGTACTTGCTCTCGGCGCGCTTGGTCATGCGCGGTGCCCTTTCATGCGGCCCTTGTTGCACCGGTAGGCCGCGCACGAGGCGCAGCGGGCGCAGGCCCCGAAGACCTGTCCACGTTCCCGGCAGTAGGCGGCGGGTTCTAGTGGGCCGCCATCCGCCTTGTCAAACCGCGCGCCGCCCCGTAGCACGCCAGAGATGGTGAACCGCGGAGAGATTCTCTGGCTCGGCATCGCCTCGGGCGTCATGGGCTGCTTGATCGGCGGCATGATGCTGGGCATCGGCATGGACCTGATCGTCAACGGCCAGCCGCTGGGCTGGCTGCTCATGTTGCCGGGCGCGCCGGTTTCGGCGGTTCCCGGCTGGCTGCTGGCGCGCCGGCTGGCGCAACAGATCTAGCGGGGAGAGGCGCATGGACCAGGAAAACATCCCAGGCGGCCCCACTGGGCCGCTGACACTCGCGCTCGATATCGGCGGCACGGGACTGAAGGCGGGCGTGCTGTCGCCTGGCGGGGTAATGACCGCCGGCCCCGCCCATGTCGAGACGCCGCACCCCTCCACGCCCGACGCGGTGATCGCCGCACTGGTGGAGCTGGCGCGCCCGCTGGGCTGGTGCCAGCGCATCTCGATCGGCTTCCCTGGCGTGGTGCGCGGCGGCCGTGTGATCACCGCGCCAAATCTCGGCACCGAGGCCTGGCGCGACGTCAAGCTCCCCGCGCTGCTGACCGAGCGGCTGGGCGCCCCGGCGCGCATGGCGAACGATGCGACAGTGCAGGGCCTCGGGGTGATCTCGGGCCATGGCCTGGAGTGCGTGATCACCCTGGGCACCGGCATGGGGTTCGCGCTGTTCGAGGACGGCCGGCCCGGCCCGCATCTGGAGCTCAGCCAGCATCCGGTGCGCGGGCGCAAGACCTATGACCAGTATCTCGGCAACGCGGCGGTCCACGCGATCGGGCGCAAGCGTTGGAACCGCCGGGTGCTGAAGGCTCTCGGCTACATCGCGACGCTGACCAATTTTGACACGCTGTATATCGGCGGCGGCAACGCGCGGCACATCGTGGGCGAGCTGCCGAAGAACGTGCACATCGTGTCCAACCAAGCCGGCATCACCGGAGGCATCCGGCTGTGGGACACGAAACTGGACGTCATATTCGCGGCCGCCTGAACCGCTCGGATCAGGCTACCAGTTCGACCGGCTGGCCGTGCGGCGTCCTGCGATAGGCTGCGGCCCAGGCTTGCTTGCGGCGGTCAAGCGAGGCAGCGTCGGTCAACCCCTTCGCCGTCGCCAGCGCCTCCAGCGCCGCCACCCAATGCTCGTAATAGTGTGCCGCGTCATTGTCGGGTCCGCCACGTTCCGCCGCCTGCCGTAGTTCGGCGGCAAGCGCCGCGGTCCACTCACCCCACGAGAAGCAGCCAGCTTCGTGCAGGCGCATAGTCAGCGCGAATGCCTGCGCCTGCCACGGTTCGGCGAACACCGGTCCCTCGGCGTCGCGCGGCAGGCGGGGCAGATCCTCCAGTCGGGCCGGCGCCATCTCAGCCGGGCTCCAGGTAGCTGTCGTACAGTTCGATGTGGACGCTGTCGCGCGGATTGACCGCCTCGCCCCACAGTTCGCGGGCGCTGAACCGGACCAGGTAGAGATGCTGCGAGGTCTCCTCGCTGCCCAGACTGCCATCGGCCGGAAACGCGCGCGCGCCGCGATTGCGCTCGACCGTGCCGGCTCGGCCGCGGACGTAGCGCGGCAGGCGAGTATGGGTCGCCGGATGGAGATTGCGCGCCCGCACCGCATCGCCTGGACGGAACCGCGCGGACGCCGGTTCCGGCTTGCCCCACTCCCGGTTCCTGCTGAGGTTGGCTTTGGCCTGCTCCGGCGTCAGCGCGGGCGTCTGGCGCGCACTGCCCGGGTCGGGCCTGCCGCTGGCGAGTTCCGCCGGGCTGATCAGCCCCGCCTCCAGCGCCAGATCGGTCAGTGCCCGCAGCCAGCGCTCGTAGTAGCTGGCCCGCAGGTATTCATCGGGCGGCATGCGCTCCATCCGGTAGCGCACCGCATCGGTGTTCCAGCGTCCGAGCGCGCCAAGGGCCGAGAACAGCGCCGCCACCCGGCTCTCCCACTGGGCATGGAACACCGGCTCTGCGGCGGCATACGGGATCGGTCCGAGCCCATGCATGCCGCCCATGTCGTGCACGCTGTTCATGGTAGCGCCTCCGCCGGGCGCGCATGGGCGACCCCGATCATCGCGTCGCGGGTCACCAGCGCGGCGAGGTCCGGCTCGGCCATATGCTCGGTGCCGGCGGGGCGCTGCGGCAGCACCATGTACCGCACCTCCGCGTTGGAATCCCACACGCGGACCTCCACGTCAGGCGATACGTCGAGGCCCAGTTCATGCAGCACGCCGCGCGGATCGATCACCGCGCGCGACCGATAGGCCGCCGACTTGTACCAGACCGGCGGCAGGCCCAGCACGGGGTACGGATAGCAGGAGCACAATGTGCAGACGATCAGGTTGTGCACCGTATCGGTGTTCTCGACTACGATAATGCTGCCTTGAGGTCCGGCGTAGCCCAGTTCGGCAAGCGCCGCGGTGCCGTCCTGAAGTAGCCGCTGCTTGTACGCCGCGTCGGTCCAGGCGCGGGCCACCACGCGGGCACCGTTGTGCGGCCCTACCTTGTGTTCGTATGTCTCGATGATCGCATCGAGCGCCGCGGGATCGACCAGGCCCTTCTCGACCAGCAGCGATTCGAGCGCTTTGACCCGCAGGGCCACATCACTTGGCACATCGCTGTGATCATGGTCGTGATGGTCAGCGTGTTCCATTGCTGCGTCCCCCCAGCGGAGCATAGCACCGGTGTCCTCGGTCGCCAGATACGCTAAGGTCACGGCGACAATTGGGGGAGACACACACATGGCCGCCACTTTGCCGGCATCTGCCACCACCCAGGCTGGTGCGCTCAGTCGACAGTCGAGCGCGGTCGTTCAGGCAGTTGCCGCCATGTTGCTCGGTGCGCTGGTGATCGGCGTGGCCGGCTTCTCCCACCTCGACGTGGTGCACAACGCGGCGCACGACACCCGCCACGCCAACGGGTTCCCCTGCCACTGACGCACTCATGTCCGTCTTCCGATCGATCGTGTTCGCTGCCGTTTTGTCCGGACTGTTGGTCGGCTGCTTCGTCACAATCGCCCAACACATCGCGACGGTACCGCTGATCCTTAAGGCAGAGGTCTATGAGCAGCAGGCGCAGCACGGGCACGAGGACGAGGGGTGGCAGCCGGCCAACGGCTTCGAGCGCAACGCCTACACTGCGCTGTTCAACCTCGTTGACTGGATCGGCTTTGCCCTGCTGCTCAACGGCGCGATCGTGCTGCTGCGCCGCCCGGTCACCTGGCGCGAAGGCTTGCTGTGGGGACTTGGGGGGTTCATCGCCTTCGTCATCGCGCCGGGGCTCGGACTGGCGCCCGAACTGCCCGGCGTGCCCGCAGCCGGGTTGCTGCTGCGGCAGCTATGGTGGACGGCGACCGTTGTCGCGACCGCTTGCGGACTTGGCCTGATCGCGTTCCGCCATTCGGCTGCATCAGCCGTCGCTGCCATCCTGCTGATCGCGGCACCGCATCTGGTCGGAGCGCCACGGCTCGAGCACGTTGAGACCAACGTCCCTGAAGCCCTGTCGCGACAGTTCACCGTTGCGGTGACGCTGACCGCACTGCCCTGCTGGGCTTTGCTTGGTGCGCTGACCTGTCATTTCTATCGCTGGTTCAGTCGCGCCGCCGATGTCAGGCCGGCGCATCTCCCTTCAGCATGACGCGGTACAGATAACGTACCTGACCCATGTCGTAGTCGCCGTTCGCCTTGTGCAGCAGGCAACGGTTGTCCCACATCACCATGTCACCCTGCCGCCACTGGTGCCGGTATTCGTACTGCGGCTGCGTCGCGTGCGCCAGCAGATCGTCCAGCAATGACAGCGCCGTGCCTTCTTCCAACCCTTCGATCCCCTCGATGCGGATCGGGTTGAGGTAGATCGCCTTGCGTCCGCTTTCCGGATGCGTGCGCACCAGCGGATGCCGCACCCCATCCGGCACGCTTTGTCGTGCCTCGTCGCTCAGCCCCATCAGCTTCCGTTCGCTGTGGCGGCTCTGATAGACGTGCATCGCGCGCAGCCCATCGATGCGCTCGCGGGTCGCGGCGGGAAGGTCCTCATACGCACGCTGCATGTTGACGAACTGCGTGTCGCCGCCGCGGTCGGGCAGCTTTACCGCGTGCAGCACCGTCGCCTTCGGCGGCTGCGCGGCGTTGGAATGGTCGGTGTGATAGCCCTCGCCCGGAATATAGCGCTTGCCGTCCGGGAAGAAGTCCTGGTTGGAGATGTAGTGGATCGCCGGACAGTCCGGCAGCGCGAAGCGCGTGTTGTGCTGCGGGAACACCTCGCCGAACAGCCGCACCGCACCGAGCAACTGCTGTGGCGCCAGATGCTGGTCGCGGAACACCAGCACGGAGTGCTCGACGAACGCGCGGTTCAGTCGCTCGCGCAGTCCGTCATCGATCGGCTGTGCCAGATCGACGCCGGTGACCTCGGCGCCGGTGTGCGGGGAAAGCTGTGTGATCATCGCAGCAGATTGCGCACCCTGGCGCCCGGGTGCAACCTGCGCCGGCAGCAGGGAAGGAACGCTCCATGGCACGCGGCCCGCAATCCCCAATGGACTTCGCCAAGTATTTCGCCGACATGAAGCTGCCGGCGTTGCCGGACCTCGAGGCGTTCGTCACCGCCAACCGCAAGAACCTGGAGACGCTGTCCGCCGCCAACCGCGTCGCGCTGGAAGGCGCGCAGGCCGTGGCACGCCGCCACATGGAGATTGTGCAAAGCAGCATGGCGGAACTGACCGAGGCGATGCAGTCGCTTGCGGTTGCCGATGCACCGCAGGCCAAGGCGGCGAAGCAGGCGGAACTGCTTAAGCAGGCCTACCAGCATGCAGTCTCGCACATGAAGGAACTCAGCGACCTGATCCAGCAGTCGAATGCCGAGGCGCTCTCGCTGATCAACCACCGCTTCGCCGAAGCGATGGACGAAGTGAAGGCGCTGGCGGAAAAAGCCAAGTAACGACTTTCAATACTTGGTGATCTGGCGACCCCGCAGGTTGCATTCTCCTGGAATCATGTATCGTCAAGGCAGCTAAACCATAAGAAGACAAATAACGGGAGGTTCCCAAGATGACCGCAGCGCCAGCCGCCGTCACGCCAAGTGGGCTGTCCGAAACCGAGCACAAGGCACATCTTCGCCGCGCCGTCATAGCCAGCACCGTCGGCACCACGATCGAATGGTACGACTTCCTGCTGTATGGCACCGTCACCGCACTGGTGTTCGGCAAGCTGTTCTTCCCCAAGTCCAATCCGATCGTCGGTGTACTCGAAGCCTTCAGCGTGTTCTTCATCGGCTTTGTCGGCCGGCCAATCGGCGCGTTCATATTCGGCCACTGGGGAGACCGCATCGGGCGCAAGGCGACGCTGATTGTCACGCTGCTGGTCACTGGCATCGCCACCGTCGCCGTCGGTCTGGTGCCCGGCTACGACAGCATCGGCATCTGGGGCGCAATCCTTCTCACGGTCATCCGCCTCATCCAGGGCATCGGCGTCGGCGGCGAATGGGGTGGCTCGGTGCTGCTCGCAATGGAGTGGGCGCGGAGCAACAAGAACCGCGGATTCCTCTCCGCCTGGCCACAGTTCGGCGCACCCTGCGGACTGTTCCTGGCTAACTGCGCGGTGCTGTTCTTCAGTTGGTATTCCGGCGATCAGTTCCTGGTCTGGGGCTGGCGCATCCCGTTCTTCCTCAGCGCCATCATGGTGGGAGTCGGGCTGTGGATACGTCTCGGCATCATGGAAACACCGGTGTTCCAGCGCATCCTGGACGAGGAGCGCGCCGAACGCGTGCCGGTGCTGGAGGTATGGAAGCGCCAGCCCAAGCAGATCATCCTGACCGCGCTGCTGCGACTGCCGGAACAGGCACCGGGCTACATCGTCGGCGCCTGGATATTCACCTATGCCACCGGCGTGTTGGGCTTCTCGCGCGACTTCGTGCTGCTGGGCGTGATCAGCCAGAC
>DASSRN010000382.1:0-4188 GCA_035701785.1 Acetobacteraceae bacterium
TCTCGAGCATGCGTCGCGCCACCACCTTCGGATATCGCTCATCGGACGCCATGTTGTTGACGTCGTGGCAGTAGCTGCAGCTCTGCTGCGGCGACACCCAGGTGGTGATCGACGCCATCAGCCGCACGAACTCGCCGACGCTGACGTCGTTGAGCACCTTGACGTTCTTGTAGATCGTTCCGGCTTTGGGGCCGGCGTCGCCGGCCGGCGGCAGCGTGGGCGGGAGCGCGTTCGCTGCGACCTGCTGCGCGAGGAAGCGGGGATTATAGATCTGTTCCATCCCGGTGCCGCGATAGCCGCGCTGGATGCTGTCCATCGGCGGACGTTCGGTCTGGGTCAGGACCACCGCGGTCGCGGCGAGCAGCACGCCGCCGACGGTCAGACGCAGCGCAAGGCTCATCGTGCGGCTCCTATCGCTGACATCGCCGGGTCGGCGACATGTGGGAACACCTGCGGATAGGTGGGGGCGATGCCGTGCTTCACGCCCCAAAGGTACCAATTGTCCACCACGGTGCCGGTCAGGATGATGCCGATGCCACCGGTCAGCGTGCACAGCACGGCGAACCACCACGCCCAACGATGCAGCGATTCGAAGGTGGCGTTGAACCCCATCGTCCAGCGCCAGAACAGCGCCGCACGCTCGGCTGCGGTGCCGCGGTCGGTGATCTGCTCGACCTCGCGCTCACCGCCGAAGCGGCTGACGGCAAGAATGGTCGCGCCATGCATCGCGAACAGCACGGCCGAGCCGTAGAGGAACACGATCGAGAGCATGTGGAAAGGATTGTAGAAGAGGTTGCCGTAGCGGATCGAGAATGCCGCGGTCCAATCGAGATGCGGGAAGATGCCGAACGGCACCGCCTCGGCCCAGGCGCCCATCAGGATCGGCCGGATGAAGCCTAGCACCAGGTAGAGCCAGATGGCCGACGCGAACGCCCAGGCGGTATGCGTGCCAAGGCCGAGTGCGATGGCACGCCGGTACATCCGGACCCACCACAGAAGTATAGACGAGGTCAGGCAGAAGCCGGCAAGCAGCCACCAGCCGCCTTGCGTCAGCGGCAAGAGGATGCGCAGCCCGGCTGCCGGCGGCGGTGGTTCAAGCGCAAGCCAGGGCAGCTGGCGGATGAACTCGATCGGGCTCCAGTTCACTGATGCCCACATGTTGAGGCCGATGATCTCGATCGCGAAGAAGCCGAATATCAGCGATGCGATGCCGGTGAAGCCCAGATAGATCGGACCTATCTGTGCATCGCCGATCCATCCGAGCAGGCGCGAGAAGCCCGGGCGCCCAATGCGGTTCCAGTTCCCGCGCGGCAGGACGACACCCATATGCGCCGGTCCGCGCACCTGCACCCGGGTAAAGATGTTCTGATATTCAGCCATGGTATCCTCCCCGGTGTTGGGTCAGTGCGCCCAGATTGGAAGATTGAGCCACCAGCTCCACCATTCCGGCCAACCGCGGGTCCAGAACGGCCCGCTGATGATGATGCACACCGCGCTCCAGAACGCGGCCGACACCGCGAGAAACAGGCCGAGGCGATGGATGCCGAGTGTGCCGATCGAGTAGCCGATCGTGTCGCGGAAGTAGGCGTTCTCCTGCTCCGCCGATTTCACGCGTTCGCCGCGTCCTGGATTGGCGGCTGACAGCACCAGCGATCCGTGCAGCGCAAGCGCCAGCGCGTTGGCGAAGAAGAAGCTCACCGCCAGCATGTGCGCCGGATTGTAGTGGAAGTGCAGGTACTGGTAGCCCGTGTTCGAGACCCAGTCGAGATGGCTCATGATGCCGTAGGGAAATCCGTAGCCCCAGGCGCCCATCAGTACCGGTCGGATCACCACCAGGCTGAAATAGGCGAAGATCGCGAAGCCGTAGGCAAAGGGAATGTGCAGCCCCATACCAAGCTTGCGGGCAATCTCGGCCTGGCGCAGTGCCCAGGAGACGAAGGCGCCAAGTGCGCAGATGGTGATCAGCTGCCACAGCCCGCCCTGCTTCAGCGGCGCGAACGCCAGCCCGTAGCTCAGATCGGGCGGTGCGATGCTGATGCGCCAGATGTTCCAGGTCGGGCCAAGCGCTGCGCCGTAGGCCATCAGCGCTGTGCCCAGGCTAGCGAAGAAGATGGTGGTGACGCCGAAGAAGCCGACATAGAACGGCCCGACCCAGAAGTCGAACAGGTCGCCGCCCAGCAGCGTTCCGCCTCGGACGCGGTATTTTCTTTCGAAGCTCAGCATCGCCATTGCCAGCTCTCCGCTCGGATGTCGGAAAACGCGGCAGCGGGCGCGTGCGGTCTGGCGTCCGCGCTACGCTCGCTGCCGCACTCGGCCTCAGGGTTTTGCAGGCGCCGGTAAGGGTGCCATCTGTGCCGCAGTTGCGCCGTGGCGAGGGCCTTCCAGCCAGTTGAACCGATCGGTGCTGAGCAGGATGAAGTGGATCAGCAACGCCAGCACGAACAGGAAGACGCTCAACGCGACGAGTACGCGACGGGGGTCGAACAGAAGCCAGAGTCGCCACATGGTTTCTTCCCCCCTCAGACGAGTTGCGAGATCGTATGGCTGATCAGACCGCCGGCATCATTCAGCAATGCGTAGCCGTTCGGCCCGGGCAGCCACGGTCGCCACATCCACGCCAGAATGTGGGCGATGATCGCGATGACGGTGAAGACGATAAAGCTCGTGATGAAGATTCCGTGGAACTCTTTCGCCTCCGCCTCCGTCAACCCCGATAACGTGGGGCCTCCAGGGTTCATAGCCATTCAGTACTCTCCAGTAACGGCCTTGCGGCCATTGCCGCGCCCGTCCCGCGCGACTGGGATTGCCGTGACAGCTGGGCCACGGTGCCCGTTCCATCCGACTGATCGAATGGAACACGGTGCCGGCCGGCGGCCGGATGCGATGCCGACGAGCCGGTCATGCAGGCAGCCGGTCGGCCAGGGCGCGGGTAACGTGCGCGGCAGTCACGCGGTCTTCGCCGGCCTGGCGCGCGTCCCGCTCCACCCGGTCGCGCAGGCGCTTGGCCGCGGAAATTCGCAGCAGGAACGGCTCAGTCTCCAGGTAATCGTTCAACACACGTTGCGCGTCGACGTCCCATGGGCAGTCCGAGGCGAGCCGCGACGGCGTCGGCTCGGTTCGATCAAGCTCAGTGCCGAGAGGCAGGATGTTGAACAGCGCGTCGAACAGCGCGTTGCAGAACTCCTGCACGATATAGGTCGCGCCCGCATAGCCCATGAAGGGCGTTCCTGTTGCGCGTCGCACGATGGCGCCGGGAAATGATGCAGGTATATACATGCTGCGGCCGCCTAGTTCGGCGGCGTACATGCGCTCGTTGTACGAGCCGAACAGCACCAGCGGCGGACTGCTGCGAAGCGCCTGCCTCACCGCCGCATTGTCCGGCTTCACACCGGGGCGCCGGGCGATCGCGAAGCTGCACGGGATGCCGAGATCGTCCTCGAGAAACCGCTGCACACCGCGCGTGTAAGTTTCGGTTGCAACGATCGCAAAGCTCGCGGTGGCGAAGAAATCCTGGGTGACGCTGCGCCAGAGATCCCAGATCGGCTTGATGGTGGTATGCTTCTCACGCTCGATGAACGGCTCGGGATCGAGGCCGGTCAGTTCGCCCAGCGCGCGCAGGAAATTGGTCGTCGCATGCAGGCCGATCGGCGCCTGGAGGTATGGCCGGTCCAATGCCTCGCACAGCCGGCGGCCGAACTCGCGGTACAGGCAGATGTTCACATCGGCTTCCGGCAGTCGCTGCACATCCTCGATGTGGGCACCCAGCGGGAACACCAGGTTGATCTCGCAGCCGATGCCTTCGACCAGCCGGCGGATCTCGGCAAGATCGGACGGCATGTTGAAGGTGCCGTAGATCGGCCCGATGATGTTGACGCGTGGCTTTGCGCCGTCGGCGCGCGGGCGCGGCTTCGGCTTGCGTTTCGCGCCGAACTCCGACCACAGCCAGTAAATGGCCCGATCAGCCGCCTGCCACTGGTCCTCGTCGATGGTGCGAGGAATGAAGCGCTGGAGGTTGGCGCCTTCCGGCGTCACGCCGCCGCCGATCATCTCGGCGATGCTGCCGGTGACAACCACAGCCGGCATGTCCGGATCTTGGGTGCCGGCGGCACGCCGCAGCGCGGCCTCGGTGCCGTTCATCGACAATTCGTCTTCCGACAGGCCGGTGACGACGATCGGCAATTCGTGCGG
>DASSRN010000383.1:0-7218 GCA_035701785.1 Acetobacteraceae bacterium
GGGCGTCGGCACTACGGTGACACTGCTGCTGCCGACCGTGGCGCCGGCCGCGGGACCGCCGACGCAAACGCCGTTGATGTGCATGCCGGGCTGACGTTGCTGGACTGACCGACAGCCGGCGTGCAGCATTTCCGCGAACGATGCGGGGAGGAAGCAGTGGCCGCGCTGTTGCGCCGGTCCGCTATGGACCGGCTGGCGCTGTGGGTCGAGGCCCTGGTCGTCGTCACCATTCTCGCCAATATCGTCATTACCTTTTCCAATGCGGTCGTCCGCACGCTGACGGCACAGGACTTCTCCTGGGCATCGGATGCATGGACGATCCTGATCTCCATCATCACCTTCCTCGGCGCACCGGCGTATTTCCGCCGCGGCTCCGGAATGGCCTACACCGCCCTGATCGATCAGTCGCACGGCCTGCGAAGGCAGGTGCTGGCAGCGTGTGGCTTGGCGATCTTCCTCGGCGTTTCACTCACCGCGCTCGCCGCCTACCCGGCATTCTTTGTTGGCCAGCTGACCCAATCGCTGCCGGTCTTGGGGCTCAGCTCCGGCTGCGTCGCGATCTGGCTTGGCATCGGTTTGGTGCTGTTCTGCCTGTTCGCGATCGAGAAGCTGATCTCGCTGGATCGCCGGGCGGTTGCCGCCGGCCTGGTCGTGGCCGGAGCGATGACGCTAGTCACACTAGGGTGGCGGAAGGCGTATGACCTGGACCTGATCGACATCGATCCGTTCATCCCGATCGTGCCGGCACTGATCATCGCGTTCGTCACCGGGACACCGATCGCCGGCATCCTGGCGCTCGCCGGCCTGCTGTTCTTCGTCATCACGGGCGAGGCGCCGATCACCACCGTGCCGTCCGCGATGCAGTACGGCGTGACCAGCTTCGTGCTGCTCGCCGTCCCGTTCTTCATGGTTGCGGGTACCTTGATGGAGGTCACCGGTATGGCGCGCCGGATGATCGACATGGTGCAGGAGTGGGTCGGCCATTGGACCGGCGGACTGCTGGTCGCCCAAGTGGTGGCGATGTACGTGTTCTCCGGCCTCAGCGGATCGAAGGCGGCGGACATCGCTACTGTCGGTGGCGTGATGAAGACGCCGCTGCGCGACTATGGCTATCCCCCCACCGAGTCGGTCGCGGTGCTGGCAGCGAGCGCCGCGATGGGCGAGACGATTCCGCCGTCGCTGATGCTGCTGGTGCTGGGCTCCATCACCAGCCTGTCGGTCGGATCGCTGTTCCTGGCCGGACTGTTGCCGGCAGCGATCCTGGCGGTGGTGCTAATCGCGGCGGTGATCGTGCGCAGCCACATGCATGGCTATTTCCGCGGGCCGCCGTTCCGGCTTGGCCGGGCGTTGCGCAGCACGCCTCTGGCGGTCCCGGCGTTCCTGGTGCCGGTCATCGTCGTAGGCGGCATCATCGGCGGCATTGCATCACCCACGGAATCGGCGACCTTTGCCGTCGTCTACGGCTTCGCTGCGGCCCTTGCGGTCTACCGCTCGATCGGTCTTCGCTCCAGCTGGTCGGCGCTGCGTGACGCGGCACTGACCGCCGGCATGGTGCTGTTCATGGTGGCCGCATCCAACCTCGTCTCGCAGGCCATCGTGATCGACGGGCTGGGCCGCACGCTGGCGCGCGCATTCACCGCACTACACAGCCCGACATTGTTCCTTTGCGTCACCGTTGTGGTGATGATCATTGTCGGCTTCATTCTGGAAGGCATACCCGCGATCCTGATCGCCGCGCCGATCCTGCTGCCGATCGCCACGCGCGTTGGGATCGATCCGCTGCAGTACGGCATTGTGCTGACCATGGCCGTCGGCATCGGCGTATTCCTTCCCCCCGTCGGCATCGGCTACTACGTCGCCTGTGCGATCGGCGAGGCGCCGGTCAACGCAACCATGCGGCCCGCGCTGATCTACAGCGCATTCCTGCTTGTGGGCGTCGCGATCGTCGTCCTGTTCCCGGGGATCACTACCTGGGTTCCGCATCTCTTCGGCATGCACTAAGCAGCGAGCCCCAGGAGGAAACGTCGATGAAGATAATCAGACCAATCGGACGGCGCGCCGCGCTTGCTTCGGCATTGGCCGCCGGGCTCGCCGCTCCGGCGATCGCGCAGCGCGCACGTGTGCTGCGCTTCGGCAGCATGCTGCCGGCTGACAGCATCTATCACCGCGCCTGCGTGATGTTCGGCGACGAACTGGCGAAGCTGTCGTCCAACAAGCTGAAGGTTGAGGTCTATCCTGACTCGCAGCTTGGCACGATCCCCGAGATGCTGTCCTCGGTGCAGGTCGGCTCGCTGCAGATGACGATGGCAGTGTCGGCCTGGTATTCGAAGTTCATCAAGCCGCTGGATGCATTCACCCTGCCCTATCTGGTTGGTTCGGCAGACCGGCTACACGCTGCACTCGGTGGCGCGCTTGGGCAGCGCGTCGGTGAGATGGGCGACGCAGCCGGGTTCCAGATCATCGGCTATTGGCTGATCGGCGGCCGCCATATCGTCAACAAGCTGCGCCCGGTGAACAGACCCGCGGACTGTGCCGGTCTGAAGCTACGGGTGATCAACAGCCAGGTCTATATCCAGACCTTCCGCGCACTCGGCGCCACCGCGGTCGCAATGGACCCATCCGAACTTTACCTGGCCCTCCAGCAGGGCGTGGTGGACGGGTTCGAATATCCACTGCCCGACCTGATCTCCTACAAGTTCTACGAGGTCAGCAAGTACCTCTCGCTCGACGGGCACACCACGGACTTCTTCCTGATTTCGATCAACAAGGGACTGTGGCAGGGTCTGTCGAAAGATGAGCAAGGCATGATGGCGCAGGCGATGAAGACGGCAATGGACTGGCAGTGGCGCGAGCAGCCGGCCGAGATCGAGACGTCGCTGGCAAAGCTCCGCACGCTGATGCAGGTCAACGAGATCTCGCCGGCCGACAAGGCGTTGTTCGTCGAGGCGACGCGGCCGGTGTACCAGCAATTCGAGGCCTCCGTCGGCAAGGAGTTTCTCGACTTCGCCCGAAGCGAACTGGGATCGGCGTGATGGTCGCCTCGCAAGGCGAGATCGCTGCGGCAGAGCAGGCGCTGTACCGCGCCATGATCGCCCAGGATCTTGAGGCGCTGACAGAGCTATTGGCCGACGATGCGATCTACATCCACTCCACCGCGGTGGCGGAAACCAAAGCCGGTTACCTCGCTGCGGTACGCGACGGGCTGTACGAATACAGCGCCATAGCCAGCAGCGGGGTGACGACGCGCCGCTGCGGCAACGTCGCTGTGCAGACCGGCGAGGTGACGATGACGGTCGGCGCGCGGGGCCGCCCTCAATCGCCCATACGCCTGTTGTTCACGCTGGTGTGGCAGCGCGACCAACAGGGCTGGCGGCTATGGCAACGGCAGGCTACGCGGATTGTTGTGTAGCACGCAATGTGCTACAACGGCGCATGACCAAGACGGTGACACTGCGCGAGGCGAACCAGAGCTTCGCCCGCTGTATTCGCGAGGTAGAGGCGGGCGAGGAGTTCGTCATCACCCGCAACGGCACGCCGGTCGCTCGCCTGTCGCCGGTGAGCAACCGCAGAGTACTGACGCCGGAGCAACGCGCAGCGTATGAGCGAACGCTGAAGCGCATGGAAGAGGGCTGGGACATTGGCGCCGGGCCGCTCGACCGCGACGCCCTGCATGAGCGGTAGTCGCTTTACACTGGACAGCAACATCCTCGTTTACGCACTGGATCGCCTGGCAGGCGACCGGCATCTGCTGGCAGCTCGAATCATTGCCAGGGCACAGTTTGCTGACTGCCTGCTGACCTTGCAGTCCGTCTCCGAATTCTACGCCGCTTCAACGCGCAAACGCTTGGTCTCGCCCAGGATTGCGCGTGAACAGGCGACCGACTGGCTAACAATGTTCACCACCGCCGCTGCGTCTGCTGGTTCTGTGCGGGCAGCGCTCGCCAGCGCAGCGTCAGGCCACGCGTCGTACTGGGACACGCTCCTGCTGCACACTGCGGCCGAGGCGGGCTGCACAACCATTCTCACAGAAGACATGGCCGACGGCAGCACAGTCGCCGGAATACGCATCGTGAACCCGTTCGCAGACGGTGCACTCAGCAGCGTCGCCGAAACACTGCTGAGCACTGAGTAGCTACGTCCGTGCCTCCTGCTCATCCTCCGGCTTGCTCGTAGCGGTCACAGGACGTGGCGCGGACGAGCCGCCCGGCGCAGCGTTCGCGAACGAACTCAGCAGATAATCGAGGAACTTGAAGAAGATCTCCACGCCGTAGCCGACCAGGAACGCCATCGCCAGCGGCGACACGGCAAGATCGCGGACTGGGTTGAAAAGTCCGGCGACAGCACCAGCGATGATGGCGGTGATCAGTCGGGCGGAATCAGCGAACGACGGGTGGAACGTGCGATTACGCACGGTCTCGCTGAACTGGCGCAGCCGATAGGCGTAGGCGCCGAGCAACGCATACAGGATCGGCAGCGCATGACCGACCAGGCCGCCGAAGATCGCCCCGTAACTCTTCTGCACGTTGACGGCGAAAAACCGCACGTCCTGCCAGGTCTGCACCTTGCAAAGGAATTCCGCAGTGAAGTTGCCGATCGTTGGATTGAGCTCGAAGCGGTCACGAAACCAGTCGTCGCTCTTGCTCGCTATCTGCTGATTGTGCGCGCCCTGCCACCACCAGCACTGATCCAGCGGATTGCATTCGGCGTTGAGCAGAAACCAGTTCAGCCGACTGGCTCGGCTGCGCGCGCCACGGACCGCGATCGCGAAGCCCTGGATTTCGTCGAGCTCGGTCTGCGATGTGACCGCACGCGGACCGGGTGTCTTGAGCAGGTCGCATGGATCCTCGTGCAGATACGCCTCCGGCACCATCACCGGCTGCGCACCGGGCGGTGTGATCGGAAATACCGCGCCGCGCAGCTTGATTGCGAGATCGTTTGCGGTGGCGATCTCCTCGGTCAGCTGCTGATTGATCGCATCGGCGGTGAACAGGAGCACCGAAGTGACCACCGCGACGATAGCCCACAGGATTGCCCGCTTCTCGTCGCGCTTCAGCGTGCGTCGAGTGCGCGGCGAGCGGCATGCCTTGATGGTATCGGCGGTAACATCGCCCAGGCGCTTCGACAGCACCGCATAGGCGCTGTAGAAGCGTGACTTGATCTCGTCGGTGGCACCGGCTTGTGCGCTTTGGCCGGCGATGATGTCGGCCTGCACCTGCGGCGGCACATCCGCGCCGCTCTCAGATGCGAACTTCAGCAGGAACTCCGAGTTCACCACGGCACGGAAATATGGATCGGCAATCGCTACGTCGGGTTCGTCGCCAGTTCGCGCGGCCATCACCGCCAGATCGCGGTAGGCGTCGTAGAGCGCCAGCCCGGTTGGGATCTCGAGATTGCCCTTGCCTTTCAGCTCCTGGCGCGCCGCCAGTACGATCTCTTTGGTTTCGTCCGGAACCATCACCCCGGCGGCGGACAGGCGCCGCAACAGCCGGAGCGCTTCGTGCACGGTCCTCGCAGGCTCGGACCGATGCAGCTTGCGCGGAGAAAACCACCGAGGCGCCGGCAACGCGGCCACAACAGCCTTGAGCATCGACAGCATGTCGATGAACTCCCCCCTGTGCATTGGCTTCTGCAATTTGCTGCGAGCAGGTTCGCACATCCGCACGCGGAGTAAAGTGAGCTGGCTCACCCGGGCGGTGAGAAGGCCTATCGCGCCAGCGGCAGCTTGCTCCCCGCCACCGCGCGCTCGGCCAGCACGTCGCGACGGAAACGGAACAGCTTGGCGGGACGTCCGCCGGTTTCGGTGGCGCGCTCGCCGGTTTCCTCCACCAGGTCCTGCTGCTCGATCAGGCGGCGGAAGTTCTGCTTGTGCAGCGGTCGCCCGGCCAGCGCCTCCACCGCCCGCTGCAATTGCAGCAGCGTGAAGCGCGGCGGCATCAGTTCGAACACCACCGGGCGGTACTTGATCTTGGCTCGCAGCCTGGCGATGCCGGTGGCCAGGATGCGGCGGTGGTCGTGCATCATGGCGGCACCCTCGAGCGGCTCGATCGTCTGGGGTGACTCGGGCACCAGCCCAGCCTCCCACAGCAGTTCGTAGCGCTGCAGGATCAGCTCCTCGTTCCAGGCGCTGCCACCCTGGCCGAAGGTGACGGCCACCCGATGCTGCCGCTCGCGCCGGATCGGCGTGTCCTCCGCCCGATCAGCCCATGCCCGCAGCGCCACTCCGATCTGCTCACCGATTGCCGGCGTTCCGGCACGGTGATCCTCCCAAGGGAAATAGTGATACCAGCTTTGCCAGCTGACGCCCGGCTCACCGGACGCACGCGCCTCACGGGTCAGGCCAAGATAGCTGACCGACACCGTCCGCTGGCCGGGCCGCGTGCGGTCGCGGTCGGCGAAGGTGTACAGCTGCTCGACATAGCCCAGCGGATGGTGGGTCTGCTGCTCCACCCAGGACCGCATGCCGGACTGCAAGGATCGGTGCACCAGCTCGAACGGGCCCGACGGCAGCGCCCCCCCTTGGTCGATGGTCAGCACGCGTGGCTCGCCGTCGGTGACTGCGACGATCACTGCGATCAACTCGGCGACAGCCTCCGGTGCGGAGGCCGGCGCCACTTTGCGCCGTGTGCGGACCTGGTCCATGCGATTCGCCGTACCGGGATGGCGCCCGTCATCGCACGCGCACTGCGGCGGTGCCAATGACGTTTGATGCGGTTGACCCGCGGCCGAAGGCGGTCCTAGGCCAACGCATGCGGTTCCTCACTGCCATCCGCCGGCGCGATGCGGCGCTCGACACGGAGCGATTTCCCTGGACGCTGCCGCTGGTGCGCGATCTCGATGAGCTGGAATTCACCGCGCCGGTGACGTTCCTGGCGGGCGAGAACGGCAGTGGCAAATCGACGCTGCTGGAGGGTCTCGCCGCTGGCATGAGCGCGATTGCCGCAGGCTCACATGACCTGGCGCGCGATCCCACACTCCAGGCGGCACGCGACTTCGCTGCGGGCTTCGTGTTCGTGCGCCGCCGCCATGCGCGCATCCGGCTGTTCCTGCGCGCCGAGGACGTGTTCGGCTATACCGGGCGCCTGACGGCCGATATGACCGGACTGACCGACATCGAACAGGAACTGGCGAAGCTGCCCGAAGGCGCGGGACGCGACCGCGCGACCGGTATGGCGCGCGGCCAGCGCGCGGCGCTGGCGCAGCGCTACGGCACCGATCCGG
>DASSRN010000384.1:0-7056 GCA_035701785.1 Acetobacteraceae bacterium
AAGCGCGAGCTGTCCGGATAGTTCGGGATGCCCTCGAACATCAGCGTGGTCGCGCCGTTCGCCAGCGGGCCGTAGACGATATAGGTGTGCCCGGTCACCCAGCCGACATCGGCGGTGCACCAGTAGATGTCGCCCGGGTGGTAGTCGAACACGTATTCATGCGTGAAGCTCGACCACACCAGATAGCCGCCGGTGGTGTGCAGCACGCCCTTCGGCTTTCCGGTGCTGCCCGAGGTGTACAGGATGAACAGCGGATCCTCGGCGTTCATCTCCAGCGGCGGGCAGTCGGGCGACGAGGCCGAGCACAACGCCGCATAGTCGTGGTCGCGGCCGGATTGCATCGGCACCTTGCCGCCGGTCACCGTCACCACGACGACGTTCTTGACCTCCGGACAGGACTTCAGCGCCTCGTCCGCGTTCGCCTTCAGCGGCACCTTGCGCCCGCCGCGGCGGCCCTCGTCGGCGGTGATCAGCACCTCCGACCCGCAGTCCTGGAGGCGGTTCGCCAGGCTGTCCGGCGAGAACCCGCCGAACACCACCGAATGGATCGCGCCGATACGGGCGCAGGCCAGCATCGCCACCGCTGCCTCGGGCACCATCGGCAGGTAGATCGTGACGCGATCGCCCTGCTTGACGCCCAGGCCCTTCATAGCGTTGGCCAGCCGGCAGACCTGTTCATGAAGCTGGCGGTAGGTGACGTGCTTCGAGACCGACGGGTCGTCGCTTTCCCAGATGATCGCGGTCTGGTCGCCGCGCGTTTCCAGGTGCCGGTCCAGGCAGGAGGCCGATGCGTTCAGCGTGCCGTCCTCGAACCACTTGATCGACACCTCGCCGGCGAAGCTGGTGTTCTTGATCTTCGTCGGCGTCTTCATCCAGGAGACGCGGTGAAGCTGCTCGGTCCAGAAGCCGTGCGGATCACGTGCAGCGCGCTCGAACATGTCCTGGTAGCGCGCGGCATTGATGTGCGCCCTGGCGGCGATCTCGGGACGCACCGGAAAGATCTGGCCGTCGGCGGCATGGGCATCGGGCATGAACGCGTTCCTTCCTCTCGATCTACAGACCAGCATCCTCGGGCACGTAGATCGTGCCGTCTTTGATCTGGATCATGACGCGCTCCAGCCGGTCACCGAGGCAGGGGCCGCGCAGGCATTCGCCATCGCTGATGCGGAATTCCGCGCCATGCGTGGCGCAGACGATACGGCTGCCGTCGACCGAGAGAAAGCGGTCGCGCGCCCAATCGAGCGGCGTGCCGATATGTGGACAGGAATTCACGTAGACTTGGATCTGGTCGCCCTGGCGCACCGCGAACAGGCCGGTGAAGCCGCCGGGCGCGGGCGGGAAGCCCTTGGAGGTCCCGTCCGGGATGTCGTCGATCCTGGCGAGCGCCCTCATTTCTTCCAGCTGCCCAGCCGGCAGATGTAGTCCCAGTGCGGCTTGGACACCGGCATCACTGACAGCCGCGACTGCCGCACCAGCGCCAGGTCGGCGAGCTTCGGATCCGCCTTCACCGCGGCCAGCGTCACCGGCTTCGGCATCGGCGCCACCGCCTTCATGTCGACGCACACCCATGGACCGCCCTCCGCCGTGGGGTCGGGGTAGGCTTCACGCACCACCTCAACAACGCCGACGATCTCCTTGCCTTCGTTGGAATGATAGAAGAACGCCCGGTCGCCCTTCTGCATGGCCTTCAGGTTGTTGCGCGCAGTGAAGTTGCGCACGCCGGTCCATGGTTCCACGCCGTTCTTGACCTGCTGGTCCCAGGAGAATGCGTCCGGTTCCGACTTCACCAGCCAGTACTGCATGCTGCGACCTGCCGCCTTGGATCAGCCTGCGGCACAGTACCGCAACGCGGAGCGGCCACAAGCGGATGCGGGCGGATCAGGTGGCCGCGCATGCGACGGCCCGCGCTGGCCACCCTGCCGTCTGGCACCGATCCGGCCGAGGACAGCCTAGTCGCGTCCCTGCTTCGCTATGCCCTCAACCGCGAAGGTCCGGTATTTCGCGTATTTCTCGCCGATCTTCCGCACCTCCTCATACGCCGGATCATGCCGCCACGCATAAACGGCAGCCGTGCTCGGATACCGATAGATCACCACGCGCTTCGGCGGTTCCCCATCGACGGGTACAACCTGATTCCCGGCTCCGCCGGCACCGCCCGCCGCGATCAGCTGACCGCCATGTGCCTTGATGATCTCCCGGGCTTTCGGAAGATACTCCTTCGCGTAACCCTCGGGGTTCGTCACGTCGATCTCGCCGACGAAGTAGACCGGTGGCTCCGTCTGCGCGTGCACCACCTGCATGACGAAGGCGCCCCCGGCCATTCCCGCCAGCATGGCACCGACCAAACCTGTCTTGGATCCCATGGTCACCGTTCTCCCCGATCCCGAGGCTGGCAGACCGATCGCCCTCTCATGGCATGGTGGCAGGCGAGGAGAAGGGCTTGGTTGCATCGTTCACAAACATCACCATGGCACTCAGACCGTCATCACCGCTGCTGGATACCTGCATCGGCGTGTTCGGCGGGTGCCCGGGCATAGATTGACCAGCCGAGACACGGTTCACGCCTTCCGGCGTCCGTTGGGTGAGTTCGCCGCTCAGCACGTAAAAGGTTTCCGACCCCGGATGCGTATGCACCGGTGTCCTGGCACCGGGTGAGCCACCGGATCGGACGACGCGCAAAAGATATTCAGGGGCCTTGAATGCCGGCACCGGGCCTATCTCCGCCACCTTGCTGCCCCCTGATGACCCGCCGGGCGGCCCGAGCGTGAAGAGCCACGCCTGGCCAGCGACTTCGGCGACCAGCGCTGTCGGGCTTGCGGCGGCCTGTGCCTTGGCGAGAGTTGGGAAAGTTTCGATGCGCCAGAACAGCGGGCCGGGTGGCAGCTGCGAGACCGTCTTTTCTGCCACCGGTTGGATGTCGAATTTCTGCGCCTGAGCCGCTGTCGACAGCAGCAATCCCAGCATCGCGGTAATCAGTACTACTGGCAAGCGTCGTAGCAGCAGCGGGAGACGCAGCATTTGCCTTGTCCTTTTCTTATCGGACTTGCGGCAAAGACTGACATTAGAGGCGACGTGCGGCGAGTTAACATATTTACATCTACTGGAAGATCGTTAAGCGCAGCCGGCGCGGATTGCTGAAACTTCCGACATCCGGGCGGGCCCGGGGTTCCCGCGTCAGAATTCCCGCAGACGTCAGCAAACCCGGACTGTACGCTTGATAATCGGAGGTGGACTGGCTTTGTAATCTCGGCAGCGACCTAGGCTCTCTGTCTCTCATCAAACGCGTTCTCCCGACCTGGCAGCGGTGACGTGAGAACTGAGCGGAAGCCAGGAAAACCGAGTGGTTGCACCCTTACTCAACCGCCAGGCGTTTCTGCTTGAAGAAAAATTTGAATAAGCTCTGCCGTTTACCAGACGGGTTCGGGGAAATGTCGAACGGTTCACCGACCATCGCCTTGCCTCGGGCTCCGGCGGATCTGAGACGTCAGGCGGCCAGGGCACGCCACCACGCTGATTACTTGGCAGGGGATCCTGCCGAAAAGCGATTGCGTGAGTTGGCCGCCGAACTGGACGCTATGGCTGAAGTCTTGGAAGAGGCGGGCCTCAGGTAGCGTTGCTGGTTCGCGCCGGGCCTGAGGTGCATGAGGTGCGGGGTTCTGTGTCAAGGCGGTAAATCGCCTTTCAAACGGACCATAGCTTCGGGTAAAATGCGCTCGTGGACGCCAGTTCCGTCGTTGCCCCGCCCCCGAGTGGGCGAAGCCCGGGGCGCTCCCTGCACCGTTTCGCCAATCCGGGGCGTTTCCTGCGCCTTTCCGGTGCCGTCCTGCCGTGGCTCTCCGTCGCCGGCGGGCTGCTGACCGCGGTGGGCCTGCTCTGGGGGCTGTTCCTGGCCCCGGCCGACTGGCAGCAGGGCGACGCGGTGCGGATCATGTACGTGCATGTGCCGGCGGCCTGGCTGGCTTCGGCCGGGTATTTCGCGCTGGCGCTGTGCTCGGTGCTGTCGCTGGTCTGGCGCCATCCGCTGGCGGACCTGGCGGCGGTCGAGATCGGACCGGTCGGCGCCGGCTTCACCGCGCTGTGCCTGCTCACGGGCAGCATCTGGGGCAAACCGATGTGGGGCGCCTGGTGGGTGTGGGACGCCCGGCTGACCTCGGTGCTGATCCTGTTCTTCCTGTATCTTGGCCATATCGCGCTGGTGCGGGCGTTCGACGACCCGGTGCGCGGCTATCGCTCGGGCGCGATCCTGGCGCTGGTCGGCGTGGTCAACCTGCCGATCATCAAGTTCAGCGTCGATTGGTGGAATACGCTTCATCAGCCGGCAACGATCAGTTTCACCGGCGCACCCACAATGTATGTCGGAATGCTCTGGCCGCTGCTGTTCTCTGCGATCGGCTATACGCTGGTATTCTCCGCCATCGTGCTGGCGCGCACCCGCGCCGCGGTGATGGAGCGGCGGATCCGCGCACTGCTGATGGCGCGCGCCGAGGCGGTCGCGGCGTGACGCACCTGCCGTATGTCGTCGCGGCCTATGCGCTGGGGGTGCTGGTGCCGGTGACGTTCGGCGCGGGGGCGTTCCTGCGCATGCGGGCGGCAGGGCGTCGGCTCGCGGCGATCGATCCGCGACGTCGAGCGCGATGACCCGCAAGCGCCGCCGGCTATGGATTCTGCTTGCGTGCGGGCTCGGGCTGGGGTCGGCGACGGCGCTCGCGCTGTTCGCGTTCCGCGACAACCTGGTGTTCTTCCTGGCGCCGTCGGATCTGGCGAGCAAGGCGCCGGCGCCGGGGCGGATGTTCCGGCTGGGCGGGCTGGTCGAGCAGGGGAGCGTGCAGCGCTCGACCGATGCCGGGCAGCCGGCGGCGAAGTTCCGCATCACGGATGGCGGGGCCAGTGTCGGGGTGACGTATGTCGGGATCCTGCCGGACCTGTTCCGGGAGGGGCAGGGGGTGGTGACGCTGGGGCAGATGCAGGCGGATGGCACGTTCCGGGCGTCGGAGGTGCTGGCCAAGCATGACGAGACGTACATGCCGAAGGACGTAGCGGACGCGCTGAAGAAGTCGGGGCACTGGAATCCGGACGCCGGTCCTCCGCCGCCCGCGGCGACTTGGAATACGATGCAGACGAGGAAGACGGGGGGATGATGGGGTCCGGATTGGGTGGGCTGTGTTTGGTCCCCGGCCCCCTCCCCCCGACCCCCTCCCGCAAGGGGAGTGGGAGAGCTTCATTATGATCCCCGAACTCGGGCACTTCGCGCTGGCACTGGCGGTGGTGATGGCGGGGGCGCAGGCAGCGCTGCCGCTTCTGGGGGCACGGGCGCGCGACGTGCGGCTGATGAATACGGCGCCGGCTTTGGCTATTGGCCAATTGGTGGCGCTGGCGACCGCCTATGGCTGCCTGATATGGAGCGCTGTAGTGGACGACTTCTCCGTCGCCAACGTGGTGGAGAACTCCAACAGCCTGAAGCCGCTGCTCTACAAGGTCACCGGCACCTGGGGGAACCACGAGGGGTCGATCCTGCTGTGGTGCCTGATCCTCGCGCTGTGCGGCGGCGCGGTGGCGGGGTTCGGGCGTGCGCTGCCGTCGTCGCTGCGGGCGCGCGTGATCGGCGTACTCGGCTTCACCTCGGCCGGCTTCCTGCTGTTCGCGCTGACCACCTCGAACCCGCTGGAGCGGGTGTGGCCCCCGCCGGTGGACGGGCGCGACATGAACCCGCTGCTGCAGGACCCGGGCCTCGCGTTCCATCCGCCGGTGCTCTACGCGGGCTATGTCGGCTTCGCGATCCCGTTCGCCTTCGCCGTCGCGGCACTGCTGGAAGGCCGCGTCGACGCCGCCTGGGGACGCTGGGTGCGGCCTTGGACGCTCGCCGCCTGGTGCCTGCTGACCGGCGGCATCGCGCTGGGGTCGTGGTGGGCGTATTACGAACTCGGCTGGGGCGGCTACTGGTTCTGGGACCCGGTGGAGAACGCCTCGCTGCTGCCCTGGCTGTCGGGCACCGCGCTGCTGCACTCGGCCATCGTGGTGGAAAAGCGCGAGGCGCTGAAGATCTGGACCATCCTGCTGGCGATCGGCACGTTCTCGCTGTCGCTGTGCGGCACTTTCCTCGTGCGCTCCGGCATCCTCAATTCGGTGCACAGTTTCGCCAATGATCCGGCGCGCGGCGTGTTCATCCTGGCGCTGCTGGCGGTGGTCATCGGCGGATCGCTGCTGCTGTTCGCGCTGCGCGCGCCGGTGATGGCGCCGACCGGCATCTTCGCGCCGGTCTCGCGCGAGGGCGCGCTGGTGCTGAACAACATCCTGCTGTGCTCGATCTGCGCGGTGGTGCTGACCGGCACCGCCTATCCGCTGTTCGCCGAACTGGTGTTCGGAGCCAAGCTTAGCGTGGGGCCGCCGTATTTCCAGTCCACCGTGTTCCCGCTGGCGATCCCGCTGTTCCTGGCGATGTCGCTGGGGCCGGTGCTGCCGTGGAAGCGCGCCGACCTGTGGCCGGCGCTGGCCAGGCTGTGGTGGGCGGCGCTGATTGCCTGCCTGATCGGAATCGCCACCGCGCTTGGGCTGCATGCCGGGCTGGCGGCGCTGGGCTTCGCCGCCTCGGCCTGGCTGATCGCCGGCGCGTTCGCCGAACTGGCGGAGCGGACGCGGCTGTTCCGCGCACCGATGGCCACGTTCCGCGCGCGGCTGGCGGCGCAGCCACTGTCGGTGTGGGGCTCGGCGGTGGCGCATGCCGGGATGGGCGTCACGGTGGCGGGCATCGCGGGCATGTCGCTCGCCGCCAGCACCATCGTCGCGGTGCAGCCGGGCCAGACGATCCCGCTGGGTGGGTTCGACTGGACGCTGCTGGCGCTGCGCGACGAGGCGGGGCCGAACTACGTGGCGCGCGTCGCCGACATCCGGGTGACGCAGGGCGGGCGCGAGATCGCCATGTTCCATCCGTCGCGGCGGATGTTCACCGTGCAGAAGACGACGGTGACCGACACGGCGATCCAGACCAACCTGCTGCGCGACCTGTATGCAGTGCTGGGCGAGGAGCGCGACGGCCAGGCGGTGCTGCGGCTGCACGTC
>DASSRN010000385.1:0-10048 GCA_035701785.1 Acetobacteraceae bacterium
GCCGACAGGTCGAGCGTCGGCAGCAGCGACAGCTCGCCGCGCGCGATCGCGTTGGAGTCCTGCGTCGAGCCGGCGATGACCAGCCATACCGGCAGCACGAACAGCAGCACGCCAAGCAGCAGCACGGAGTGTGCGAGCCAGTCGGTCCGGGCCCTCATGCGGCGGTGCGTCGGCCGATGAAGCGGAACTGGATCGCGGTCAGCGCGATGACGCCGGCCATCAGCACGACCGACTGCGCGGACGACGAGCCGAGATCGAGGTTCACCACGCCGTCGCGGTACACCTTGATCACCAGCGTTTCGGTGTCCTTGCCCGGCCCGCCGCGCGTCAGCGCGTAGATCGTGCCGAACGTGTCGAACGCGGCGTAGACCAGGTTGACCACCAGGAGGAAGAAGGTGGTTGGCGCCAGCAGCGGGAAGATGATGCTGCGGAATCGGTGCCAGCCGTTGGCGCCGTCTATGCGCGCTGCCTCGCTGACCGCGCGCGGGATCGACTGGAGCCCGGCGAGGAAGAAGATGAAGTTGTAGCTCACCTGCTTCCACGCGCTGGCGACGATCACCATCAGCAGCGCCTGGCCGCCGTTGATCGTGTAGTCCCACGCGACGCCGTGCGCGTTCAGCCAGCGGCCGATCAGGCCGACCTGCGGGTTGAGCATGAACAGCCACAGTACGGCCGAGACCGCCGGTGCGATGGCGTAGGGCCAGATCAGCAGCGTGCGATAGATGGTGCGGCCGCGGATTTTGTGGTCGGCGAACATCGCGAGCAGCAGTGCGGCGCTCATCGACAGCAGGCTGACGGCGGCACAGAACACCAGCGTGCGGATGATCGAGCCGATGTACAGCGGATCGGCGAACAGCTCGGCGAAGTTCTCCAGGCCGACGAAGACGGAGCCGAGACCGAACGGGTCCTGTCGCGTGAGGCTGGACCAGACCGCCTCGCCGGCGGGCCACAGGAAGAAGACGCCGGTCAGCAGCAGTTGCGGCAGCACCAGGAGCAGCGGCAGGAACCAGCCGTCGAAGACGGTGCGGCGTTCCATGCGCAGGTCAGGGCTGGCGGCACCCCCTCCCCCCAACCCCCTCCCGCGAGGGGAGGGGGAGGGTTGTGCGCGGGGTCACGCCTTCACCGATTTCTCGAACTCGCGCAGCACCTTGTTGCCGCGGGTGACCGCGCTGTCCATCGCCTGCTGCGCGCTCTGCCCACCCTGGAACGCTTTCTCCATTTCCTCGTAGATGATGTTGCGGATCTCGACGAGCCGCCCGAGCCGCAGACCTTTGGAGTTGGCGGTGACCGAGCCGCGCGCCAGCTGCTGCACCGGCAGGTCGGCACCGACGTTCTGCTGATAGAACCCCTGCTGCTGCGACAGCGTGAACCCGCCGAACGTGACCGGCACGTATCCCGTATGCTGATGCCAGTAGGCGTCGTTCTCCGGCTTGCCGATGAATTGCAGGAACGTCGCCACCGCTTTGTATTCCGCCGGCGTGCGGCTGGGCGCGGTCATGGTCCACAGGCTCGCGCCGCCGATGATCGAGTTCAGCGGTGTCGCGATCAGCTCCGGATCGTACGGCAGGAATGCCTCGCCCCAGTCGAACTTCGCGCTCTTCACCATGTCGCCGCGCATGCCTGACGAATTGAAGTGGATGCCGGCCTTGCCCGACAGCAGCAGCTGGTCCGGCTGGTTGTCGCGCCCGCCGTATTTGAACGTGCCGTCCTTCGCCATCTCCAGCAACCGCTGCATATGCTTCACATGTGGCTTGCTGTTGATCTGCAGTTCGGCGTCCAGTCCGTCGAACCCGTCGGCTTTGCTGGCGAACGGCAGGTTGTGCAACGCGCTGTACTGCTCGAGCTGGATCCAGCTCAGCCACGAGCTGGTCATCGGCACTTCGGCCGCATCTTTCGTCTTGATCGCCTGCGCCGCCTGCACGACCTCGGGCCAGGTCGCCGGCGGCTTGTCCGGATCGAGGGCCGCCTTGCGGAACGCGTCCTTGCTGTACCACATCACCGCGGTGGACGAATTGAACGGCATCGAAGCCATCCGCCCGTCCGTCAGGCTGTAGTAGCCGCGCACCGCGGGAATATAGGCGTTCGGATCGATCGCGACGCCGGTGTCGGCGGTGAGTTCCCACACCTGCCTTGTCGCCTTTCCGGCAGCGAGCATCGAACCGGTGCCCACTTCGAAGATCTGCGCCAGATGCGGCGCCTGGCCGGCGCGGAACGCGGCAATCGTCGCGGTCAGCACATCGGCGTAGCCGCCCTTGTAGACCGCCTGGACCTCGATCGCGTCCTGGCTCTGGTTGAACGCATCGACCAGATGGTTCACCTGCTCGCCCAGCGCCGCGGTCATCGCGTGCCAGCAGATGATCTTCGTCTTCTCGGCGGCGCGCGGAACGGCAGGCAGCGCGGCCAGGGCAGCCGTGCCGGCGAGCAATGTGCGACGCTTCATGCGATGTCTCCTGTTGCTGCCGGCGCGGCGATCAGGCGCTCAGAAGCTCAGCGGCTCCTGCAGCACCGGCGTCCAGCGCGTGTCCTTCACCACCGACAGGAATGACTGGTTTGAGGCGTGGTGGTTGGTCGGACTCAGCGACAGTGCCGGGCCTTCGAAGATGTCGTGCCAGTCCTGCATGCTCTCCATCGCTGCGATGAAGCTGT
The DNA here is from genome assembly GCA_035701785.1 of Acetobacteraceae bacterium. Classification (GTDB taxonomy): domain Bacteria; phylum Pseudomonadota; class Alphaproteobacteria; order Acetobacterales; family Acetobacteraceae; genus JAMXLO01. Next base: position 2,647 of record DASSRN010000385.1, read on the forward strand.
CCGTCGTCAGGTCGCGCCCGGCCTTCTCCAGGACCGCGACGCAGAAGTTTGCGGCGGTGTAGCCGGCCTCGCCCAGGTAATTGGGATCGATGCCGAAGGTCTGGCGGAACTTGGTGGCGAATGCGTGCACCGCAGGGCGAGGATCGTCGGGATAGCGATAGGGCGCCGGCGACATCGAGTAGAAGCCTTCTGCGGGCCCGCCCGGCGCTTCCGCAACCGCCGTCGAGTAGGTGGCGAAGTTGCCCATGAAGATCGGGTTCCAGCCCTGCTTGTGCGCGGTTTGCAGGATGAGCACAGTATCCTTCACGATAGTGCCCAGCACGATCATGTCGCAGTTCGCGTCGCGCAGCTTGGTGACGGCGCCATTGAAGTCGGTATCGGTCGGCTTGTGCCCGGTGGTGCCGCCCAGCCTCAGGCCCATCGCCTCCACCTGCGCCTGCGCGCCAGCCAGCACGTCGCGGCCATAGTCGGTGTCCTGGTACATCACGCCGACCGTCTTCACGCCCTTGGTAGTGGCGAAGTGCTTCACGCCGGCGCGCATCTGATCGTAATAGGACGAGAACTGGCCAAACTTGTAGCGGTTGAACGGCTCGTACATCGACCGCGCGCAGGTGGTCGGGAACACGTTCGGCACGCCCTTCTCGATCATCGACGGCATGGTCGCATCGTTCATCGGCGTGCCGCCGTTGCCGACTGCGAAGAAGATGTTGTCGCGGTTCAGCAGCTTGTTGATCGCCTGCACCGCCTTGGGCACGGTGTACTCGTTGTCCTCGACGACGAAGCGGATCTTGCGGCCGTGCACGCCGCCCTTGGCATTCGCCTCGTCGAATGCCATGCGCATTGCATCGGCATTGTTCACGCCCTGCACAGCAGTCACGCCGGACAGGTCGGCCATCGAGCCGACGACGATTTCGGAGTCGCTCACCCCGCGCGTTGCGGCGCGCGCGATCGCCGGCGCGAACAGCGCGCCGGCGCTGCCCAGCAGGACATGACGACGCTTCAGTCCAGGCACAATTCTCATGACACGTTCTCCCTGTGGTGTGTTCTTGCAATGGAACCACGGATGCACACGGATATCCGTGTTCATCCGCGGTTTTGACTTAGGCAGCAGACAGCAGCGAGCGCCGGCTCGCCAGGAATTCCTCCACGGCCGCGGCGAGCTTGTCGCATTCGGCATCGCCGATCGGCAGGCACATCGCGAACATGCCCCGCCGCGCGAGCCAGATGCCCTGCGCCAGCATGTCGAAGAAGAACAGCTCCTTCAGCTTCTGGTCGCCCTTCGCCGCATCCGCCGGCGAACGCACCGGATCGCGCGTGAAATGCACCGAGAACATAGAGCCGATGCCGGTGAACTGCATCGGCGCATCATAGCGCCGGCACAGCGCGTTCAGCCGCTCACGCAATGCATCGCCGCGGGCGTTCAGTGCGCGGGCCGCCTCTGGCGTATAGACCTCGGTGAGCCCGGCGAGCCCGGCCGACATGGTCAGCACGTTGTTGTTGAACGTGCCGGCATGCGGCAGCGCGTCGGCGCGGCGCGGATCGAACAGGTCCATGATGTCGGCGCGGCCGCCGAACGCGCCGAACGACATGCCGCCGCCGATATACTTGCCGAACGTCGTCAGGTCTGGCTTCATGCCGCGCACCTGCTGCAACCCGCCCGGCGACAGCCGCGACGTCATCACCTCGTCCAGGATCAGCAGCGCACCGGCCTTCGTGGTCTCCTCGCGCAGCATCGCCAGGAACTCGGGTACGGCGGCGATGCAGCCGCCGCCACCCATCATCGGCTCCAGGATCACCAGCGCCAGGTCTGCCGCGTGCTGCGCGATCAGCCCGCGCGTCGCAGCGATGTCGTTATATGGCGCCATCAGGTAGTCGAACGGTGCGTTGATCGGCGACCCGCCGCCGGCGAAGCCGAACACCGCGCCGTGGTAGCCGCCATTGAACACCATCACCCTGGAGCGTTTGGTGAAGATGCGCCCGACCGAGATCGCCAACAGGTTGGCCTCGGTGCCCGAGTTGGTGAACCGCACACGCTCCAGCCCGAAGCGCTCGCACACCGTGCGGGCGAACTTCGCCTCGGTCAGGTTGGTGCCGCCGAAGTTGATGCCGGCGTCTAACGCGCGATCTACCGCCGCGCGGATGACGGGATGCGAATGGCCGTAGATGCCGGCGGTGTATTCGCCCAGGAAGTCGATGTACTCGGCGCCATCGAGGTCCCACAACCGGCAGCCGTCGCCGCGCGCAATGCCGAGTGGGAAGGGAGCGTAGTGCAGCACAGTGCGCGTATTGCCGCCTGGCATAACGGCGGTGGCTTCGACGAAACGGGCGAGGCTTTTCGCGTTGCGCGCGACATACGCTTCCTTCGCCTCATTGAGCGCCGTCTCGATGTCGGCGTTGCGCAGTTCCGTCTCGCCCATCAGGTGCCTCCGCTTGGTCGGGCCAGTGTGCCCGCGGGCGAGCGCTTCCTGCAACAGCGTCACCCGGCGAGGGCCGTGCGGCACGCGACAGTGGCTCCTCGGATATTCCGCGGGTCCCGCCAGCCATCGCTAGCTGATCAGCTTGCGGATTGGGCGGAGCCAGACAGCGACGCTCCCTGATCTTCGGCAAGCGCACGATATTGGAGAATGCGCGAAGCATAGGCGTCGGCCAGTGTGGGATCGGGCAGAACTGTCTGAGCCGCGACATGACGGGTGCAGACAGACTCAGGCGTCTCCTGGGTGACGGCCATCCTGGCCAACCGGGCCGCACCGAAGGCACCGCCGACCTCACCCGAGGTCGCACGGTGCAGGGGGATATTCAGCACTGAGGCGATTATTTGGAGCCAGACGCGGGCGCGCGAGCCGCCACCTATGACATAAGCCTCCCCGACGCATGTGCCGGAAGCCGCGAGTGCATCGAGGCAATCGCGCAATGAGAAGGCGACACCTTCCAGCACCGCTTGAGTGAGCAGGCGTCGGTCAGTGTCATGCGAAAGCCCCGCGAACGCGGCGCGGAGCGTGCCGTCGTTGTAGGGTGTTCGTTCACCGCCGAGATAAGGCAGGAACAGCGCTGGGCTGGGAGACCTGGGTGTATCCAGCTCCGCCACAAGCTCCGCCTCGGGCTGTCCGATGATCCCGGCCCACCACGCCAGCGACGCTGCGGCGGACAGGGTCACTCCCATCTGGTGCCACGTGCAGGGCAGTGCGTGACAGAACGCATGCACCGCCGCCTGCGTGTACGGCCGGAACCCGTCCGTGATCGCAAACAACACACCGGACGTGCCAAGCGAGACAAAAGCGTCACCGGGACGGATCGCTGAAAGGCCGACGGCGCCCGCGGCATTGTCCCCTGCGCCGCCCGCCAGCACCGGCTGACGCACCATGCGCCAGCGCGCCGCTAGTTCCGGATGCAGGATCCCTGCCGGCGCATTGCCTTCCACCAGACGAGGCATGGCATCGCGGCTCAGTCCGCACGCCGATAGCGCGGCATCCGACCAGTCGCGGGCACCGACATCGAGCCACAGTGTGCCGGAGGCATCCGACATTTCCTCGATCAGCTCACCGGTCAGCCGATACTGGATATAGGCTTTCGGCAGCAGCACCTTAGCGATGCGGCGGAACACCGCAGGCTCGTGGTTGCGCACCCAGAGCAGCTTGGGCGCTGTGAACCCTGGCATGGCGATGTTGCCGGTGACCTGGCGGAGACCCGGCAGCGCGCCCTCCAGCTCTGCGCACTCGCGGGCAGCGCGAACGTCGTTCCACAGAATGGCAGGGCGAAGCACTTCGCCCGTCGCATCGAGCAGTACCGCACCGTGCATCTGGCCAGAGAGGCCGATGCCCTCGACCGCCGACAACGGTGCAGGATGGTCACGGCCCAGCACATCCACCGCGTCCAGCATGGCCTGCCACCATGCGTGCGGATCCTGTTCACTGAACCCGGGCGACGGCCGCTGGACCGTCAGCGCGACCGTCGCGCTGCCGACCACGCGCTGCGCATCGTCCACCAGCAGCGCCTTGACTGCCGAAGTCCCGAAGTCGAGCCCGAGAAACAGGTCTTTGCTCCGCGGTCAGGCGGCCAGCGGGTGCTGGACCAGATGGGAAAAGGCCTGGCCACTCTGGTCGAACAGATGACAGGCCGATGCGTCGACCGCGAGCCGGATCTGCTCGTGCGGGCGCACTGGATCGCTGCCTTCTGTCTGCACCGTCATCGCCTGATCACCGGCGGCCCTGACGTGCAGCAGCGTCAGGCCGCCCAGCCGCTCGATCAGCGATACGGTTGCGGCGATCGTGCCGCCTGGGTCGTTGCGCAGACCCTCGGGACGAATCCCCAGCGTCACCATGTCGCCTGGACGTGCGGTTCCGGGCGAGACTGGCACCGATATGCGCGGTCCTGGCGACAGCTCGACCGTCGCACCGGTTTCGCCGACCTCGGCCACCCTAGCCGGCAGCATGTTCATGCGCGGCGAGCCGATGAAGCCGGCGACAAACAGGTTGGCGGGGCGCTGATACAGACCGAGGGGTGAACCGACCTGCTCAACGCGGCCCGATTGCAGCACGACGATCTTGTCGGCCATCGTCATTGCCTCGACCTGGTCATGGGTGACGTAGATCATGGTCGCGTTGAGCTGCTCGTGAAGACGCGAGAGCTCGATCCGCATCTGGCCTCGCAAAGCGGCATCGAGGTTTGACAACGGTTCGTCGAACAGGAAGACCTTGGGTTGCCGCACGATGGCGCGGCCAATGGCCACACGCTGGCGCTGACCGCCAGAGAGGTCCCTCGGCCGGCGTTCAAGATAGGGTTCAAGCTGCAGGATGCGAGCTGCTTCCTCGACTTTCCGGTTGCGTTCGGCTTTGGGCACGCGCGCCAGTCGCAAGGCGAACCCCATATTCTGCCGGACCGTCATGTGCGGGTACAAGGCGTAGGTCTGGAACACCATGGCCAGGCCACGATCCGCCGGTCCGATATGGTTCACCCGCTTGCCGTCGATATCCAGTTCGCCTGACGTGATCTCTTCCAGGCCCGCGATCATGCGCAGCAGGGTTGATTTGCCACAGCCGGACGGACCTACGAACACGACGAACTCGCGATCGGCGATCGCCAGATCGATACCCTTGATGACCTCGGCCGAGCCGTAGCTCTTGCGTATACCGCGAAGCGTGAGAGTTGCCATGCGCTGCCTCGCTATTTCACCGCGCCGAACGTCAGCCCTTGCACGAGCTGGCGCTGACTGAACCAACCGAACACCAGAATGGGTGCCACTGCCATCGTCGATGCGGCGGACAGCTTGGCGAAGAACAGACCCTCAGGGCTTGAGAACGAGGCGATGAATGCCGTCAGCGGCGCGGCGCCCGCCGACGTCAGGTTCAGGCTCCAGAATGCCTCGTTCCAGCACAGGATCAGCGACAGCAGCCCGGTGGAAGCGACACCAGGCAAGGTCAACGGCAACAGCAGGAACCAGACCTCGCCCAAGGTACGCGCCCCATCCATGCGACCTGCCTCGAGGATTTCGTTCGGCACCTCCTTGTAGAAGGTGAACAGCATCCAGACGATGATCGGCAGGTTCATCAGCGCGTAGATGATAACCAGACCGCTGCGCGTATCCAGCAATCCGGAGGTGCGGAACAACAGATAGATCGGGACCAGGACGCCGACCGGCGGAAGCATCTTGGTGGACAGCATCCATAGCAAAGTGCCGCGGGTCCGCTCGGTGGGATGGAACGCCATCGCATATGCCGCGGGTATTGCGAACAACAGCGCCAGAACGGTACCGCCTAGTGAAATGACGATACTGTTCAGTGCGAAGGCAACGTAGTCGGCGCGTGCGAACACTTCATGGTAGGAGGCGAGCGTCGGCGCAAACGACAGACTGGGTGTGGTTGCATCGCGTTCCGACTTGAAACTCGTCAGCACCGTCCACGCGATTGGGAAGAACAGCATCAGCGCGACCAGCCAACCGACGATCGCGGTCAGCAGGCGCTGAAGCGGGCTCGCGGGCATTCCTAGACCTCCAACCGGCGAGCGATGCTGCGAACCAGGAAGAACGCGACGATGTTCGCGAGAATGATGGCGACCACGCCACCGGCGGACGCGCCGCCAACATCGTATTGCAGCAACGCCCTTGCGTAGATCAGAAAGGCCAGGTTCGTGGTAGCGTTGCCCGGTCCACCGGAGGTCGTGACGAAGATTTCAGCGAACACCGTCAGCAGGAAGATCGTCTCGATCATTACCACCACACTGATCGCGCGAGAAAGATGCGGCATCGTGATGAAGAAGAACTGGGCCAATACACCAGCGCCGTCCATGCGCGCAGCTTCTCGCTGCTCATGGTCGAGCGATTGCACGGCGGTCAGCAGGATCAGCAGTGCAAAAGGCAGCCACTCCCACGATACGATCGCGATGACCGATGCCAGTGGATACTCGGCGAACCAGTCAATCGGCTGCATCCCAGCGCTGCGCGCCAAGGCACTGAACACCCCGTAGATCGGGTGCATCATCAGGTTCTTCCACACCAGGGCGCTGACAGTCGGCATGACAAAGAACGGCGAGATCGCCAGCACGCGCGCGACGTTGCGCCCGGGGAACGGCTCGTTGAACACGACGGCCAGCAGAGTGCCCAGAACGACGGTGACCACCAGGACGGACGCAACCAGCACCAGCGTGTTGCGCAGCGACACCCAGAAATCGGGATCGGTGACCAGGTATCGATAGTTGTCAGCGCCGGCAAAGCCGGTGGTCGTGGGGTCTACCAGGTTATAGTACTGGACCGAGAACCACAGCGTCATCACCAGTGGAATGATCATCCACGCCAGCAAGACGATTACCGACGGCAGCAGCAACAGCGAGCCGACTTTGCGCAGTGCCCGGGGAGGTGCCTCGGCTTGCGTGGTCAATGCGGCCGACATAGCGGCCGGCTACTTCGGATAGCCGGCCTGACGCATCGTGCGTTCGGTGGCAGCCTGCGCGGCCTTGAGTGCCTGATCGACACTTTGCTGACCGGTCAGCGTCGCCGCCACGGTCTGGCCAACCTGTGTGCCGATACCCTGGAATTCCGGAATGGCCACGAACTGCGCGCCGGTATAAGGACGCGGCTGGGCTGTCTGTCCGTTGGGATTGGCGATCTCGATCGCCTTGCGCACGAAGGCGGCGAATGGCGCGGCTGCCTGGTAGCTCGGATTGTCGTAGGTCGATACGCGCGTGCCAGGCGGCACCGAGACCCAGCCGTTCTCCTTGGCAACCAGTTGGATGTACTCCTTGGCAGTAGCCCAGGTGACAAAGGTGCGCGCAGGGTCCTTCTGTTTCGACGTCGCCGGAATCGCCAGGTTCCAACTCCACAGCCAGGTTGGCGCGCCCTTGAAACTGCCGGTCGGCATCGCCGCGAAGCCGACCTTGTCGGCGACGCTCGACTGCTTCTTGTCGTACAGCA
>DASSRN010000386.1:0-3719 GCA_035701785.1 Acetobacteraceae bacterium
AATGCCGAATTTCATTGCGGTACACGTCCTTTCGAGTGATCGCTATGCGCCGGTGACGCGCCAGATCACATTGCCCACATCATCCGCCATCAGCACCGAGCCATCCGGACCGATCGTCACGCCGACCGGGCGCCCGTACGATTCCTTCTCGTCCGCTGCGAGGAAGCCCGACAGGATGTCGCGCGCCGGCCCCGACGGTCGTCCGTTCGCGAACGGTACAAACACCAGCTTATAGCCGCTCAGTTTACTGCGATTCCACGACCCGTGCTGGCCGATCGCCATCCCGTCGGGAAAGCCGGGCAGCGTACCGGCAGGCAACCAGCACAGACCGAGCGATGCTGTGTGGCCGCCGAGTGCGTAGTCCGGCGTAAGTGCCGTCGCCACCATCGCGGCGTTCTGCGACACCCTGTCGTCGACAGTCTGGCCCCAATAGCAATAAGGCCAGCCGTAGAAGCCGCCTTCTCGCACGGAGGTCAGGTAATCGGGGGGCGTTTCGTCGCCGAGGCCGTCGCGCTCATTCACCACGGTCCACAGCACGCCGGTGCCGGGTTCCCAAGCCATACCCACAGGATTGCGCAAACCGGAAGCGAAGACGCGATCCGTGCCGCTGGCAATATCGAATTCGTGGATCGCCGCGCGGCCTTCCTCCAGCTCCATACCGTAGTCGGCGATGTTCGATAGCGAGCCCACGCCGATATAGATCTTCCGCTTGTCCGGGCTTACCAGCAGGCTGCGCGTCCAGTGGCCGGCAGGCTTGAAGCTGGCCAGTTGCTGCCCCGGCGCAGTGATACGCGTCGTTCCGGGCGTATAGGGATACGCCACTAATCCGTCCGTGTTACCAAGGTAGAACGTGTCATTCACCAGTGCCATACCAAACGGCTGGTTGAGACCCTCGAGGAAGATGTCGCGGATCTCCGCAACCCCGTCGCCGTCAGCGTCGCGCAGCAGCGTGATGCGATTGGCGCTGACCCCCATCGCATCGGCCCGCCGCATCGTGCTGACCATCGCATAATCGAACAGCGACCGTGGCGAGCGGTCCATGCTCATCGCCTCGGCCACCAGCACGTCGCCGTTGGGCAGCACCTCGATCCATCGCGGATGATCCAGACCCGCCGCGAACGCATTGACCTTGAGGCCGGGTGCCGCTGTTGGCCTCTGTCCGGGCGGCCAGCCACGCGCAGTCGGCATCTTCAGCGTCGGGATCACGCCTTGCCGTCTCGCGTCAGGGATCACGGGGCTTTCGCCCCACGCGGGCGCGTGATCGCCCTGGCGTATCCGCCGCGACAGCAGTGCCGCGCCACCGACCAGCGCAACCACACGTGAGAAAGCCGCCGAAAAACTCACCGATCACCCCCATGCCATGCGAAGCCACTGTTGACGCCTGTGGCCTCACTTGTCATGTGCCACCGTCGCTATAGTCATCGTAGCATAACGATAGCACGCCCGACCGCTTCGGTCACCCTGACGGCTCGTCAGGCTTGCCAGGCCTGGCCGTTGATCTGGCCTGGGGAATGGACTTTCACTGCGACGCATTGCCCCAGGTCTCGGAGGACACCATGACTGTCAGCTTCTCGTGCCGCTGTCCGAATGCCGACTATCTCGGCTTCGAGGCGTCGCCTGATGGCATCGTTCGTACCGCCATGAAAGCCGAGGAGCTTGGGTTCGACGCGATCTTCGTGAATGACCACATCATCGTCGATGGCTCGTCCAGGTCGGCAGCCTGGACGAATACCTACGACCCGTTTGTCGCTCTCTCCTTCATGGCGGCGAACACGAGCCGCATCGGTTTGGGTATATCGGTGCTCATCGTGCCGTATCGCAATCCCATCGCTACTGCGAAGACCCTGGCGACGCTCGACCGGATGTCGGGCGGTCGATTGGTCTGTGGTGTAGGCGTCGGCTGGAACGAGGCCGAGTTTGCCGCACTCGGCGTCGAGTTCCACGAACGCGGCGCCCGCACCAACGAGTATCTGCGCCTGTGGCAGGCCTGCTGGGTACCGGGCGAGGTTACGTTCGAGGGACGCTTCTTTTCCTTCGCCGACATGCATGTCAGCCCGAAGCCGTTGCGTCAGCCACACCCGCCGCTCTGGGTCGGCGGCGCAAGCGCTGCGGCCCTGCGCCGTGCCGCACTGTTCGCCGAAACCTGGCAGCCCACTCCCATGGCCTTGCCGGATCTGCTGGCGGGCCAGACCGCTTTGCAGCAAGCCTGCGAACGGATCGGTCGCGCCAAACCCCCGACAACACGAATGAGTTTCCGCGTCGAACTCAGCAGCATCACAGGCAACGCGCCCCCGACCGGTTCAGAACGATCGCTGGGATGGGGGACGCCCGCTCAGGTCGTCGATGATTTGCGGCGCTATCGCGACGCCGCCGGTCTCGCTGCCTTTCAGATCAACATCCACGGCAACCGTGACCTCGCACAACTGATCGATCAGATGGACTGCTTCGTGCAGGAGGTGAGGCCACACGTCGTTTGACGCCGGTCTTCGTCAGATGAATGTCCTCGCGTAGAATTTGCCTGTCACCACGAGGTCAGCCGGGCTACGCCGGGGCCGCCCTAACGAAGGAGGCAAGCGATGGCCGACCATCCAGCGCTGGGACCAAATTGCGTTGCCGTCGTCACCGGCGCGGCCAGCGGCATAGGACTCGCAGCAGCCCGGCGATTTGCGAGCATCGGCATGCGCGTGTGCCTGGCAGACCTGTCCGCGTCCGCGCTGGAGCGCGCCGCCGATGAGGTCGCTGCCGCGGCGCCAACCGGCAAAACAGCGGTGATGACCCTACCGACCGATGTGAGCCGGCTTGAGGATGTCGAGAAGCTACGGGACGCAGTGTACGCCGCGTTTGGTGAAGTCGCAGTGCTGATGAACAATGCCGGCACCGCGCCTGGCGGTGGACCGTGGGAGCACATCGATCGCTGGCGTCGTGTGCTGGAAGTGAACCTGTGGGGCGTGATCCACGGCGTTCAGACCTTCACGCCGCGTATGCTGGCGCAGGGAACGGTCTGCGCGATCGTCAACACCGGGTCGAAGCAGGGCATCACATGCCCGCCCGGCGACACCGCCTACAACGTCAGCAAGGCCGGGGTGAAGGTGCTCACGGAAGCCCTGGCACACAGCCTGCGCAATGCGGAGGGTGGGCGGATCACCGCGCATCTGCTGATCCCGGGTTCGACCTTCACCGGAATGACCAGCCGCGGACGGACGGAGAAGCCGGCGGGTGCGTGGCTGCCCGACCAGGTGGTGGATCTGCTGATCGAAGGCATCACGCGCGGCGACTTCTACATCCTCTGTCCCGACAACGACGTGACGCGCGAGATCGACAACCGTCGCATTCTCTGGGCGGCGCAGGACATTACCGAGAACCGACCCGCCCTGTCGCGCTGGCATGCCGATTACGGCGCTGCATTCGCACGCTTCCTGGCGGGCGAATGAGCCGGAGCAGGCGTTAGCGCGGCCAGAGCCGCTCGCTGGCGATGCGGGCACCTTCCGCCATCGCTGCGAGCTTGGCCCACACCACTTCCTCATGCCCGACGCGCGAACCGAGGCCGCAGTCGGTGCCGGCCTGCAGGTTCTCGCGCCCGACGATATCGGCGTAGCGCACCAGCCGTTCGGCGATCAGTTCGGGATGCTCGACGAGATCGGTCGCGTGGCCCACCACGCCCGGCATCAGCATCTTGCCGTCTGGCAGCTTCACCTGTTCCCAGACACGATATTCGTGCT
>DASSRN010000387.1:0-16285 GCA_035701785.1 Acetobacteraceae bacterium
AGGCGCGGGTGACAAGCTCCGCCGTGTTGTCCTGGCTGGCATCGTCGATCACCAGTATTTCCTGACCGGTGAAGCCCTGAGCAAGCGCAGAATCCACCGCGCGCCGGATCGTCGCGGCAGCGTTGTAGGCCGGCACCAGCGTGGTCACCTGAGGTCGGCGCAAGATGAAAAAGCAAATGCACGCTGATAAGAAGGCATGCACGCAAATCGACTGTGGGCTCGGAAAGTGGGTTCAGCACCGATCCATTCGCGTGCATCTGCGTGCATTTGCGTTTGTATATGCTTTGCCTACCGAAAACGCGCTGCCGAATATGGCGCAAGTTCGATCGACGAGGGCCTGCCGCTGATCAGGTCCGCAACCAGCCGCGCCGTGGTCGCACCTGCGGTCAGCCCGACATGGCCATGGCCGAACGCGTGCACCACGTCGGTGCAGCCGCTGGCCGGGCCGATGCACGGCAGGCCGTCCGGCGTCGAGGGACGGTGGCCCATCCATACCTTCACTTTCTCCGCCGGCAGGTCGGCGGGGAGACCGGGGTAGACCTGGCGCGCGAAGTCGCGCAGCACGCCGGCGCGGCGCCAGTTCGGCGCTGCCTTCAGGCCCGCCAGCTCCACCTGGCCGGCGATCCGCAGACCCTGCGGTGTCATGACACAGGCCATCTTGCCGTCGCTCGGCATCACCGGATAGCGCGGCGCGATACCGGGGTCGGCGATCACCGCGTGGTAGCCGCGTTCGGTCTCCAGCGGCACGCGATCGCCGGCCTCGGCTGCCAGCACGTGCGACGAAGCCCCCGCGGCGATCACCGCACGATCCGCTGCGATCTCGTCCGTGGCAGTGCGCACGGCACGAAGGCGGCCGGCCTCGATGCGCAGGCCCGCAGCCTTGTCGCGCAGCAACGTAGCGCCCTGCGCCACCGCGTGCTGCACCAGGGCTGCGACGTAGGCGCCGGGATCGCGGCACTGGCCGTTCGCCTCCACCAGCAGGCCGAAGGTGTAGCGCCGGCTCAGCGCCGGCTCGCGTTGCCGCAGTTCGTCGGCCGACAGCTCCAGCCAGCGGACGCCGTTATCGCGGCGCAGCCGCCAGGACAGCGCTTCCGCGTCGAAGTCGGCGCGCGTCGGGAAGACGAACAGCACACCCTGACGGGTGATCAACTCGCCGACGCCCGCCTCTTCCGCGAGCCGGCGGTGCCGCTCCGGCGCCTCCGCCAGCAGCGGCCGAAGCGCGCGCGCGGTCGCTGCGACCCGGTCCTCGGTGGCACCGGCGCGCAGGAAGCGGGTGAGCCAGGGCAGCAGCCGAGGTAAATAGGCCCAGCGGATCGCCAGCGGGCCGAGTGGGTCGGAGAGATAGCCAGGCACCTTGCGCCAGATGCCGGGCGACGACATTGGGATGACAGAACTCGGGTTGAGCAGCGTGCCGTTGCCGTAGCTCGCCGCCTGCTCGCCGCCAGGGTCGCCCGGCTCGATAATCGTCACCTGTTGGCCGTCGCGCAGCAGCTCCACCGCGGTGGCCGCGCCGACGATGCCGGCGCCGATCACGACCACATGCGGCATCAGGCGCGGCGCACGCGGTAGAACTGCGGGATGCCCTCAGGGATGTCCTTCAGGTCGGAGCGGAACGTGGTCGGCTGGTAGAACAGACCGAGCGGCGCGTAGGACGGGTTGTCGAACAGCTCCGCCTGCATCGCCGCGCACAGCTGCTGCTGTGCGGATAGATCTGCCGCGTCATACCAGGCAAGCCGCAGCGCCTCCATCTTCGGATCGCTGGGCCAGCCGAACCAGGCGGTGGCGGGGTCGGAGCGGATCACCGTCAGCGATGCCGGCGATACGTTGCCGGTGCCGCCGCCATAGGTGAAGAACATGTTCCAGCCGCCCTTGTCGATCGGCTCCTTGCTGGCGCGGCGCTGCACCACGGTGCCCCAGTCGAGCGACTGATAGTCGACGTTGAAGCCGATGGTCTTCAGCAGGTCGCCGCCGACCAGCGCCAATGCGGCGATCACCGGAAAGTCGGAGGCGGCAAGCAGCACGACCTTCTCGCCTTTGTAGCCCGCGGCGGCCAACTCGGCCTTCAGCTTCGCCGGGTCTTTCGGCCCCTGCATCATCGAAACGCCGACGGCGCTGGCGAGCGGCGTGCCGGGCACGAACAGACCGATACCGGTGCGGATCAGCTCCGGGTCGGCGCCCGCCACCGCCTCCATAAATGCGCGCTGGTCGATCGCTGACAGCACGATGCGGCGGATCGCCGGATTGTCGAACGGCGGATACAGGCAGTTGAACCGCATGATGCCGATCGAGCCGGAGTGGTCCTTCACCTCGCTGGTCAGTTCGGGGCGCTTCAACGTGGCCAGCAGGTCGATGGTCGGGTTCTCCCACCAGTCGAACTCACCGGCGCGCATCGCCGCCGCCTTGGTGGCGGGATCAGGCACCACCGACCATTCCACGCGATCGAAGTGCGCCGGCTTGGGGCCGGCGGTCATCTCGGCCGGGCCGTCGCTGCGCGGCACGTAGTCGGCGAAGCGCTGGTACAGCACGCGCGAGCCGGCGACGCGTTCGTCGGCGACGAAGCGATATGGGCCGGAGCCCACCATCTCGGTCACCTGCTTCAGCGCGTCGGTCTGCGCCAGGCGTTGCGGCATGATGCAACACATGTTGGTGGTGACTGCGAGCGTATCCGCCAGCAGCGGAAACGGCTTCTTCAGCCGGAAGCGGATCTGCTTATCAGACGGGGCGGACACTTCGTCGGTGGCCGCCCGCAGCACGCCACCGAAGCCGTCGCGCTGCCACCAGCGCTGGATGCTGGCGACGCAGTCGCGCGCCAGCACCGGCGTGCCGTCGTGGAACTTCAAGCCGTCGCGCAGCGTGATGTCCCACTGCTTGCCGTCGGCGGCGACGCTGTGGCCGGCGGCCATCTGCGGATGCGGCTGGAAGTTGTTGTCCTGGCCATACAGCGTGTCGAACACGAGGTGCGCGTGGTTGCGGGTCACGTCGGCGGTGGTCCACACCGGATCGAGCACGGCAAGATCGGCCTGCGGCAGGAACTTCAGCACGCGCTGCGCTTCCGACCGCGCGATACAGGGCGCGGCCAGCACCGCCGCTCCGGCCAGTGCCGACTGCACGAGCGCACGTCGCCGCATCCCCGCCTCCCAGCGTTGGGTTATGTGAGCTTCTTCACGCCGTAGAACTGCGGCCAGCCGTCGCGAATGTCCAGCAGGTTGTGGCGGAACGCGGTCGGCTGGTCGTACATGCCAAGCGGTGCATAGGGCGGGCTCTGCCAGAACTCGACCTGCATCTGCTCGCACAGCTTCTTCTGTGCCGCGACGTCGGGCGCGTCGAACCAGGCGGCGCGCAGCTCCTCCATCTTCGGATCGGTCGGCCAGCCGAACCAGCTGCCGATGGTGCCGCTGCTCTGGATCGGGATCGCCGGCGCCGGCGAGATGTTGCCGAAGCCACCCAGGTAGGTGAAGAAGATGTTCCAGCCGCCCTTGTCGATCGGCTCCTTGCTGGCGCGGCGGCTGACCACGGTGACCCAGTCGAGCGTCTGGAAGTCCACGTTCATGCCGATGCGCTTCAGCGTATCCGCAGCCACCTGCGCCTCGGCGAAGATCGTCGGGATGGTGGAGGCCGCGAGCACCACCACCTTCTCGCCCTTGTAGCCGGCAGCGGCGAGATCCTGCTTGAGCTTGTCGTAGTTCTTCGGGCCACGCGTGATCTCCAGGCCGACAGTGCTCGCCATCGGCGTGCCCGGCACGAAGATGCCGACATCGGTCTTGATCAGCGACGGATCGGCGCCGGCCACCGCCTCCATGACCTCCTTCTGGTCCATCGCGGCCACCACGACACGGCGTACCGCGGCGTTGTTGAACGGCGGATACAGGTGGTTGAAGCGGAGGCAGCCGATTTCGCCGGTGCGGTCCTTCACCGTGACGGTGAGGTCCTTGGTCTCTTTGAGCTTTGGCACGAGGTCGATCGCCGGATTCTCCCACCAGTCGATCTCGCCTTGCAGCAGCGCGCCCATCGCGGTGGCAGGATCGGGGAGGAAGTTCCACACCACGCGGTCGATGTAGACGACCTTGGGGCCGGCGTTGAAACTCGGCTTGCCGTCCAGGCGCGGCACGTATTTCTCGTTCTTCACGAATACGACGCGCTGGCCGGGAATGCGTTCCGCGGCGACGAATTTGAACGGGCCGCTGCCGATCGCTTCGCTCACCTGCACCGTTGCGTCGGTCTTCGCCAGCCGCTCCGGCATGATGGCGCAGTACACCTCCGCCAGAGCGTTCGGCAGCAGCGAGAACGGCTGCTTCAGGCGGAAGCGGATCACCTTGTCGGACGGCGCGGTGATCTCGTCGGTACGCGCGATCAGCGCTCCACCGAACGGATTGCGCTTGGCAAAGCGCTGGATGGTGGCGATGCAGTCACGCGCCAGCACCGGCGTGCCGTCGTGGAAGGCAAGCTGGTCGCGCAAGGTGAGGTCCCACTGTTTGCCGTCCTCGCTGACGGTGTGGCCCTCGACCATCTGCGGCTGCACGTTGAAGGCGGCGTCGTAGCCGTAGAGCGTGTCGTAGATCGCCAGCGAGAAATTGCGGGTGATGTCGGCGGTGGTCCAGACGGGATCGAACGAGGCCAGGTCCGCATGCGGAGTGAAGTTGATGGTCTTCGCGTCTTCGGCCTGGACGATGCGGGGCGCGGCGAGCGCGGTGGCACCCGCCAATGCGGACTTCAGGACGTCACGACGTTGCATTGTTCGGTCTCCCCGCGGAACGGGCGCATGTTAGGTCAGGGTCCGGGGCGCAGCAATAAACCGCCACTTCCCTCTCCCGCGTAGCGGGGGAGGGTTAGGGAGGGGGTGCATGAGCGGGATAGACCCCCTCCCCGACCCTCCCCCGCGCAGCGGGGAGGGAGGTCAGGCAGCGTTGTGGAGAGCCGAGGCGATGACGGGGGCGGCGGCGATCGACATGCGCTCGCCGTCGTGGCCGACGTCGGGGACGTTGATCACCGTCCAGGCGCAGCGTGTGCCGAGTGCGTGTGCGGCGGCGTGACCGGCGCGGACGTAGTTGTGCGCGCGCTCGTGGCGGTGCGCGCCCTGGCGCATCGAGCGCGGGCCCTTGGGAAAGAAGCGGCCGGTGGTCTTGGTGTCGTCCGTGCCGGTCATCACGGTGAGCGGAAATTCCAGCAGTGGGCGCAGCGTGGCGGCGTCGAGTTCGGTGTCGCCCAGGCCGAACGGCCAGGCGACTTCGAGCGTGGGCATGGCGTAGGTGCCGGCATTGGCGCTGACCGCGACCGCGACGTGCTCGCGATAGCCGAACGACAGCATGCGGTGGACGAACTGGCCGCCGGCGGAGTGGCCGAACAAGCCGTACCGTTCACACCGGGTCAGGTCCTGGGCGCGGAGCGCGGCGAACAGGCGCTGGTCGATGCCGTAGGTCCACTGGTCGCGCGGGTTGGCCGCGCCGGCGGCGTCATGACGATTGCCGAAGTGATACCAGAGGTAGTCGGGGAAGTGCTGCTCGGTGAACTCGATGGCGATGGCGATGATGCCGGCGTCGTCCACCAGGCGGAGCCAGTAGTCGCGGTAGTCGCGTCCGTTGCGGCCGACGCCGTGGTGGACGATGACGATCGGGGTGTCGGCGTCGTGGCGGTGTGGGACGGCGCTGTGCAGCAGCAGGGGTTGGTCGGGGAACGCGGGGTCGGTGTAGGCGGCGGTGTGGCCGCCAGGAGTGTGAAAGAAATGCGAGAGGTCAGGCATTGCGCCAGCGTACTTGCCTGGCTGGCTTGCCGCCAGATGGAGGAGTAGGTTCGCAAACGGTCCTTGCGGGGGGAACCATGAGCGAAGGTGCGTCGAGCAAGGCGTCCTTACGGGAGAGGACCGTAGAGGAATTCAAGGCGTTCGCGGCACTCGCCATCTATCTGTACATCTGCCTCGGCGCTGTGATGCTGTTCAAGAGCGCGGTGCTGCAAGGCGTGGGGGTCAGCTTCACAATCTGGGGGATAGCTGCGATCAAGGCCATGCTGCTGGCAAAGTTCATGCTGATTGGCCGGATGCTGCACCTGGGCGAACGGTATCGCGACAAGCCACTGATCTGGCCGACGCTGCACCATGCGGTCATGTCGCTTGCCGTCCTGCTGATCCTGACCACGGTGGAGGAGTTGGTCGTCGGGTTGATCCACAGCCGTGCAGTGGGGGATTCGCTGAACCATGTGATCGGGCCGATATTCTTCCAGGGCATTGCGGTCTGCATCATCATGTTCCTGATCCTGGTGCCGTACTCCGCATTCACCTGCCTCGGCCGTGTGCTGGGGGAACGCGAGCTGTTCCGGTTGTTCTTCATCGACCGGACGCTCGACCAGGTGGCGCGCAGTCGTTTGACCGGCATGCCGGAGGCGCAGCGCCATGGCTGAGACAATGGCGGTTCAAGCGGACGACATGGTCGCGATTCCTGGCGGCACGTTCCGCATGGGGTCGGACCGGCACTACCCGGAAGAAGCACCGGCTCACAGCGTGAAGTTAACGCCGTTCAGGATCGACCGCACGCCGGTCACAAATCGGCAATACCGCAGGTTCGTCGAAGCCACCGGGTATGTCACGGTGGCCGAGGTCGCGCCGGATCCGAAGGATTATCCGGGTGCGCTGCCGGATATGCTGAAGCCGGGTTCGATGGTGTTCACGCCACCACGGCATCGCGTTGACCTGGGCGACTGGTCGAAGTGGTGGCGGTTCGAGTTCGGCGCAAGCTGGCGTCGCCCGTTTGGGCGCGGCACGCCGAGGACGCCGCTCGACGACCATCCTGTCGTGCAGGTCGCGTATCGGGACGCCGAAGGTTATGCGGCCTGGGCGGGCAAGGCGCTGCCGACGGAAGCGGAATGGGAATTCGCCGCGCGCGGCGGGCTGGAAGACGTGGAATTCGCGTGGGGCGACGAATTCATGCCGGGTGGGCGTCACATGGCAAACACCTGGCAAGGCGCGTTTCCGAATGAGAACCTGGGCAGCGATGGCTACAAGCGGACCTCGCCGGTGGGGGCGTTCCCACCCAACGGCTACGGGCTGCTCGATATGATCGGCAACGTGTGGGAGTGGACGTCGGATTGGTATTCGTCGAGGCACACCGGAGAAGCGCAAGCGCCGTGCTGCATTCCGGCAAACCCGCGTGGTGCGCGCGAGGCCGACAGCTACGATGAATGCAGCGCGTCGACGCGCATCCCGCGCAAGGTGGTGAAAGGCGGATCGCATCTGTGCGCGCCCAGCTATTGCCGGCGCTATCGGCCGGCCGCGCGCCATGCGCAGCCGATCGACAGCGGGATGAGCCATGTCGGGTTCAGATGCGTCGTACGACCCTAGGCGCGTTGCATGGCAACGGAAGGCTCTGCGCCGCATGCCGACCGGTTCGAGGTCCGCGTCACCGCGGATAGCCACTTCGGCTGGATCCGCACCCGGCTCAGCCTGGAACGCACGCTGATGTCGTGGCTGCGCACGGCCGCGGCGCTGATCGGCTTCGGCTTCGCGATCGTGCAGTACCTGAACCACCTGCAACTGATCGCCGGCGCCAATCCTGCCTATCTGCCAAGAGCGCCGCAGTATCTGGGGCTCGCGCTGATCGCCACCGGCGTGTTGGCGCTGCTGATTTCGATCTGGCAGTACTGGTGGACGCTGCGCTATCTGTGGAGCGGATCGTTCGCTGCGATTGCCGGGATGAAGCAGGAGAGCATACCGACGGCCGCCCTGCCCGTCGCCTGCATCCTTCTGTTCATCGGCCTGTTCGCCTTCTTCGCCGTGCTGCTGCGCCTGACATAGAGTTCACTCATTCAAGGAGGGAGACTGCAATGGCTGATGCGCGCAAACCGAACATCCTGATCATCTGGGGCGACGATGTCGGCTGGTTCAACATCAGCGCCTACAACCACGGCATCATGGGATATCGCACGCCCAATATCGATCGCATCGCCAGGGAAGGCGCGATGTTCACCGACTGGTATGGCCAGCAGAGCTGCACTGCGGGTCGGGCGGCCTTCATCACCGGACAGTCACCGATCCGCACCGGCCTGACCAAGGTGGGGATGCCGGGAGCCCGAGTCGGGCTGCAAGCCGAAGATCCGACGATCGCCGATCTGCTGAAGCCGTTGGGCTATGCGACCGGGCAGTTCGGCAAGAATCACCTGGGTGATCGCGACGAATTCCTGCCGACCGTGCATGGGTTCGATGAGTTCTTCGGCAATCTCTACCACCTGAACGCGGAGGAAGAGCCGGAGAATCCCGACTATCCGAAGAACCCCGAATTCAGGAAGCGGTTTGGGCCGCGCGGCGTGCTGCGATCCTGGGCGCAGCCGGACGGGACGCAGAAGATCGAAGACACCGGTCCGCTGACCAAGAAGCGCATGGAGACGATCGACGACGAGATCACGGCCGGCGCGCTGGACTTCATCGAGCGCCAGCACAAGGCGGGCAAGCCATTCTTCTGCTGGTGGAACTCGACACGGATGCACGTCTTCACGCATCTGAAGAAGGAGTCGGAAGGCAAGACGGGGCTTGGCATCTATCCCGACGGCATGGTGGAGCACGACACGCATGTCGGACAGTTGCTGGCCAAGCTCGACGAGTTGGGTATCGCCGACAACACCATTGTGATGTACTCGACGGACAACGGTGCAGAGGAACTGAGCTGGCCCGACGGCGGGACCACGCCGTTCCGCGGCGAGAAGGACACCAACTGGGAAGGCGGCTGGCGCGTGCCGTGCGCGATACGGTGGCCGGGCGTGATCCAGCCGGGATCGCTGTACAATGACATCTGCTCGCACCAGGATATGCTTCCGACGCTGGTCGCAGCGGCGGGCGACCCGGACATCGTCGAGAGGGTGAAGCGCGGGCATCAGGCGGGCAGCAAGAATTTCAAGGTGCATCTCGACGGCTACAACCTGGTGCCGTTCTTCAAAGGCGAAGTGAAGGAGAGCCCTCGGCCAGGCTTTCTGTACTGGAGTGACGAGGGCGATCTGATGGCGTTGCGCTATGGCGACTGGAAGGTGCACTTCCTGGAGCAGCGCGCGGAAGGACTGAGTGCGTGGCAGGAACCGTTTGTATCGTTGCGGTGGCCGAAGCTGTTCAACCTGCGGACCGATCCGTTCGAGAATGCCGATGTGTCCGGCGACGTGCTGTATCAGAAGTGGCGGGCGGAGCGGATGTTCCTGCTGTTGCCGGCCGGGGCGCTGGTGCAGCAGTGGATCCAGACGATGACGGAGTTCCCGCCGCGGCAACGACCGGAGCATTGGAGCGTCGGCAACGTGCTTGAGAAGCTGCAACAGAATGCAGCTGCGCTGGAGGCCGGCGCGGGCGGCAAGGTGAAGTGAGCTTAGGGGTGCCAGAAGGGTAGGTAATCCCGTCTCCGCACCTTCGGCGGAGAGATCCCCCCACCTCACCTTCCGTCTCCGCCCCCAGGGGCGGAGACGGGACGTGCATCCGCTTGCATGGACAACTCTCCGGGGGACGCCACGTATGGATCAGTTGTTCCATTCACCCGACGCGGTGCAGTTGTCGCAGATGATTTCACAGGCGACCGCGCCGGCCTTCGTTCTGGGTGCAGTGGCCGGCTTCATCTCGATCCTGCTGGGCCGCATGAATGCGTCGTCTATCGGCTGCGTCATTTGAATGACATCGGCGAGGACGAACAGGTCGTGCGCATCTCAAAGCCGACATTCCGCGATTGCGGAGGAGGCTGCGCCTGCTGAACAATGCAACGCTTCTGGAGCTTGCCAGCGGGGTGAGCACGTCACTGCTGCTTGTCGTCGGCTTTGCCAGCTCCTTCCTGAGGTTGGAGCACGTCTATGGTGCTGCCGTTCTGTTCTTCCTGGCCGTGGCGTTGCTGGGCACGTCGCTGTTCGGGTTCGGGCAGGAGGTGCGGATAGGCCTGAGCGAGGCCGATCAGTTCCACTGACCAATGATGGCCGGATGATCGTTGAATATAACAAGTGAGACGGAAGAGCCATTGACGTCTAAACTGCGGAAAGCGTACGGTTCCGGGCCTTAAAGGGAGTGAACTATGCGATATGCAGTTGTCGCCGGTTTATTGGCCAGTGTAGCGACGTATAGTATTGCTGCGGCCGAGGAGCCGCCACCCGATCGGGTCTTTGTGCTCCATTCGAGAGCCTCGGGCCAGTGCCCGGCGTTGAATTGGAATATCGGCGTTGACGATCAGAGCCATGCGCTGTCGGGGATCATCGCGTGGGGCGACAAGATGCAGTCGGTCGCGCGCGCCAGCGGCAAGTTCGAGATGGCCGATCGCAGCTTCACGATGAAGGCGAAGGAGGTCGGTGGGCGGGGCCGGACTGCTGACATCACCGGGCAGGTGCGCAACGACGGCTGGCTGGTTGCCAATATCACTGGCCCGGGGATCAAGTGTAACAGTGTCACCATCCCGTGGTATCGGCCGGGGGGACCTGGGCCGGGTTAGTGAGGTAGGCAATAAAGATGGCGGCTGGCGACGTGAGGCATGTTTTGCTTCACTCGGTCCGCGCACGCTGCCAGGCGCTGCTTGAACTGACGAAAAAGCGCCGGCGGCAACGGGTCATAGTCACAGCGATCCGGCGACTGCGCATCATTGGCCAAGGCGCCGCTTCGTCGTGCTCGATCAGCACGACAGAGCACGGCTGGTCCTTTGTTCCCTACTCCTCTCCAGACAGCATGATCATCGCGGCCTGAACCGCGCCAAGCTGCCGACATCCAGATTTCCACGTGTGCTCGAGAGGACGCCGCTGGGAAGGATGACGCTGATGAGCCGGCCGTCGCGGCACGTTGAATGAAGAGATTGCTACGCGGCGATTGACGTAATGCCAAGTTGATGAGCGGCACGAAGCGCGCGGTATCGCTGAAGCGCCCGTGCCGCCGATTCGATGGCGGCACGCCGACTTGCCGGATGCTCGGCTGACAGCCGCGTAGGCGATGCGACTTGCCAGGACACTGAGTAAGCCGGATCTCATCGCAACTGCACCGCCCGCCCGTGGACCATGTCGAGTTCACCGACCCGGCGCTCCCACGTGGGACGACCGCTTATCGTGAGGTGGACTACAAATAGACCCCTCGTTCCATGATCTCGAGGGTGTAGGCGCGGTAGGTCATGCCGAGGGCCTCGGCGCGGGCCAGGCGGCGGAGCGCGATCTCGCGGCCGGGGGTCTTCCAGGCGCGCTTCACCGCGCGCTTCCAGCACCAGTGGCGCCAGGACTCGTTGGGATCGATCTCGGGATCGAGCGGGGGACCGCCATTGTCGCCGATCCCCCGGGGCGGCACGCTCAGAACACCCGGGCGACGGCGCGCTTGGCCATGACGCCGACCAGATGGGCGCGGTATTCAGCGCTCGCGTGGATGTCGCTGTTCATGTCGCCCGCCGGTGTGGTGATGCCGGCGATCGCGTCGGGGGAGAAGTTCGCAGTCAGCGCCTGCTCCATCGCCGTGTGACGGAACACGCCCCCCTGCCCGGCCCCGGTCACCGCGACGCGTACCCCGCCGGCGGTCTTCGCCACGTAGACGCCGACGATGGCGTAGCGCGAGGCGGGGTTGCGGAACTTTTCGTAGGCGCCCTTCTCAGGCGCGGGGAACTCCACCGCGGTGATCAGCTCGCCCGGCTCCAGCGCTGTCGTGAACATGCCCTGGAAGAAGTCGTCGCCGGCAATCGAGCGGCGGTCAGTCTTGATGGTGGCGCCCAGTGCCAGCACCGCGGCGGGGTAGTCGGCGGCCGGGTCATTGTTGGCGAGGCTACCGCCGATGGTGCCGCGATGGCGCACCGCATCGTCGCCGATGATCGAGGCGAGCTCGGAGAGCGAAGGGATCTTGGCCTTCAGCCCGGCGTCCTTCGCCACCGCGCCGTGGGTGGTCATGCCAGCGATGGTCACCGTGTTGCCCGACACCGTAACGCCGACCAGGCCCAGCTTCGCCAGGTCCACCAGCAGCGACGGCTTGTTGAGCCGCTGCTTCAGCACCGGGATCAGCGTCATGCCGCCGGCAAGCGCTTTGGCGTCCGGATCGCCGCTCAGCGCCTTCACCGCATCAGCGAGGCTCGACGGCTTCTGATATGCGAAATCATACATCGTGCGGTTCCTCGACTACTTCGCGGCCATGATCGACCAGAGTTTCTCGCCCGTCGCCGGCATGTTGATATGCCGCACGCCGTACTCCTTCAGCGCATCGACGATGGCGTTGATCACCGCCGGCGGTGAGCCGATGGCGCCGACCTCGCCGCAGCCCTTCACGCCCAGCGGGTTGTGGGTGCACAGCGTGATCTCGGTGCCGACGGTGATGTTCGGCAGGTTGTCGGCGCGCGGCATGGTGTAGTCCATGAATGAGCCCGACAGCAGCTGGCCATCGCCAGTGTAAGCGGCATTCTCCAGCAGGGCCTGGCCGATGCCCTGCGCGACGCCGCCCTGCACCTGGCCCTCGACAATCATCGGGTTGATCACGCGGCCCACATCGTCAACGGCGACGAAGTTCACCACCTCGACCATGCCGGTGTCCTTGTCCACCTCCACCTCGGCCACGTGGCAGCCGCCTGGGAAGGTGAAGTTCTTCGGATCGTAGAACGCGGTCTCGTCAAGGCCGGGTTCCAGCTCCTCGATCGGATAGTTGTGCGGCACGTAGGCGGCCAGCGAGATGTCGGTCAGCGTCTTCGACTTGTCGGTGCCGGCGACGCTGAACGTGTTGTTCTTGAACTCAATGTCCTCGACGGAGGCTTCCATCAGGTGGGCGGCAATCTTCTTGCCCTTGGCGATGATCTTGTCCATCGCCTTCACCATGGCGGTGCCACCGACCGCAAGGCTGCGACTGCCGTATGTGCCCATGCCGAACGGAATCTTGCCGGTGTCGCCGTGCACCACCTCAACCTGGTCGAGCGGCACGCCAAGTTGGTCGGTGACAAGCTGCGCCAGCGTGGTCTCGTGTCCCTGGCCGTGGCTATGTGTGCCGGTATAGACAGTGACGCTGCCGGTGGGGTGCACCTTGATGTTGGCCACCTCGTAGAGGCCGGCGCGGGCACCAAGCGATCCCACGACGGCAGACGGCGCGATGCCGCAGGCTTCCAGGTAGGTGGAGATGCCGATGCCGCGCAGCTTGCCCTTCGCTGCCGCGGCACTGCGGCGTGCTGCGAAGCCGGCGTAGTCAGCCTCCTTCAGGCAGGCATCCAGCGTCGCCTGGTAGTTGCCGCTGTCGTACTGAAGCGCGACCGGGGTCTGGTACGGGAAGGCGTCGGCCGGGATGAAGTTCTTCCGACGAATCTCGACGCGGTCGATGCCGGTGTCGTGCGCGCAGGCATCGACCAGGCGTTCCAGCAGGAACGTCGCCTCTGGCCGTCCCGCGCCACGATAGGCATCCACCGGCACGGTGTTGGTGAACACCGCCTTCACCTCGCAGTAGATCACCGGCGTCTTGTACACGCCGGCGAGCAGCGTCGCGTACAGATAGGTCGGGATGCATGGCGCGAAGGTGGACAGATAGCCGCCCATGTTGGCCAGCGTCGAAATCCGCAGTGCGAGGAAGTTGCCGTCCGCATCGAGCGCCATCTCGGCCACGCTGTCGTGGTCGCGGCCATGCGCGTCGGACATGAAGCTTTCGTTGCGCTCCGCGGTCCACTTCACCGGGCGCTTCAGCTTGCCGGCGGCCCAGGTGACGATCGCCTCTTCGGCGTAGTGGTAGATCTTCGAGCCGAAGCCGCCGCCGACATCCGGCGCCACGACGCGCAGCTTGTTCTCCGGGATATGCAGCACGAAGGCGCCCATCAGCAGGCGGATCACGTGCGGGTTCTGGCTGGTGGTGTACAGCGTGTAGTCGCCGCTATGCGCATCGCACTCGCTGACCGCGGCGCGTGGCTCCATCGCGTTGGGGATCAGCCGGTTGTTCAGCAGTTCGAGCTTCACCACCTTGGCCGCGCCGGCGAACGCCGCATCGACCACCGCCTTGTCGCCGATGTGCCAGTCGTAACAGATGTTGCCTGCCACATCGTCGTGCACCAGCGCCGCACCCGCAGCGAGCGCGTCGCGCATCGACGCCACCGCCGGCAGGTCCTGATAGTCGACGTTGATCAGTTCGGCTGCGTCCTTCGCGGCCTGCTTCGTGTCGGCGACCACCACGGCGACCGGGTCGCCGACATGCCGCACCTTGCCGACTGCGATCACCGGATGTGGCGGCTCGGCCATCGGCGAGCCGTCCTTGTTATGGATCTGCCAACCGCACGGCAGCCCGCCCACATTGTCGGCCGCCATGTCGGCACCGGTGTACACCGCGACCACGCCGGGCGCCTGCGCCGCAGCGGACGTGTCCAGGCTGACGATCTTGGCGTGCGGCCGGTCGGACCGGCGGATGAACGCATACAGCTGGCCGGGACGATTGATGTCGTCCGTGTAGTTGCCGTGGCCGCTGAGAAAGCGCGCGTCCTCCTTGCGGCGGACGGCGGCTCCGATTCCCTCGAAAGGCATCGACGTCTCCCTGTGTTCGCCTTATTCGGCAGCCGCAGCGCGGCCATGCATCAGCGGCCAGGCGGCAGCGATCGCCTTGACGATGTTATGGTAGCCGGTGCAGCGGCAGAGGTTGCCTTCCAGGCCCTCGCGGATCTGCCGTTCCGTCAGGCCCTCGGGATGCGCGTTCACCATGTCGACGGCGCTCATCACCATGCCGGGCGTGCAGAAACCGCATTGCAGCGCGTGGTGCTCGCGGAACATCTCCTGCATCGGGTGCAGCGTGCCGTCCGCCGCCGCGAGGCCCTCGATGGTCAACACGTCGGTGCCGTCCGCCTGCACCGCCAGCATGGTGCAGGACTTCGCCGACACACCGTCCACGTGCACGACACACGCGCCGCACTGACTGGTGTCGCAGCCGACATGGGTGCCGGTGAGCCCCAGCTTCTCCCGCAGCAATTCCACCAGCAGTGTGCGGTTCTCGACCTCGACCGTATGCCGCCTGCCGTTCACCGTCAGGGTCACCTGAGGCATCGCGCAAACCTCCTTTGTCGCGTGGGGCCGGAGTGTGGTCACTGCGCCATGCAGTGGTCAAGCGGGTGCAGGCAGAGCCGGAACGATATCCGTGTGGGCGAAGTCGGAGCCTTTGAAAAGCAGGGGGATGCCGCGCTTCTTGGCTAGGGCCTGTCCTCAATTGAGCCAAACGATGCTGGCAACGAGCTGGACAGCAGCCAGGAAGTTCCGTGCGGTCTTCTCGTATCGTGTGGCGATCGCGCGAAACTGCTTGATCTTGGCGAAGAAGTTTTCGACCAGATGGCGCGCCGCATAAAGCCCTCGATCATAGTCGCGCGGCAAAGTTCGGTTGGTTCGGGGCGGGATCACCGCGTTCTTGCCCGCGGCTGCCAGCGGCTCGAGTACGCGCGCGTCGGCGTCAAACGCCTTGTCGGCGATCAGCGTATCGGCCTGCATCGTGGGCAGCAGGTGGTCGGCCCCGATCAGATCGTGTGCCTCGCCGCCGGTCAGGAAGAAGCCGATCGGGTTGCCCAGGGCGTCGACTAGGGCGTGGATTTTGGTGCTCAGCCCGCCGCGTGAGCGCCCGATCGCCTGGCCCTCGCCGGCTTTTTTTCGGCGCCGGCGCTATGCTGGTGGGCGCGCACGATGGTGCTGTCGATCATCGCGTACTCGTTGTCGGCGTCTGCGGCGAGATGCTGAAACACCCGCTCCCAGACACCACTTTTGGCCCAACGGCTGAACCGCTGGTGCACCTTGATCCCGTCACCAAACCGCTCCGGGAGATCGCGCCATGGCATCCCAGTACGATACCGGTACAGCACCGCGTCCACGAACAGCCGATTGTCCGATGCAGTCACCCCGACCGAGCCTTCGCGCCCGGGCAGCAGATCCTTGATCCGTTCCCATTGATCGTCACGCAGCCCGAACCGCCGCATCATTGGTCAGTCCCCAACAAACTGACCGCCTATGAATCGAAGAACCCGCTGCGCCGGAATCGGCCACGTATCACCCGGCGCCGATTGATGGCTGAGTGTGGCAATCGGGACTCACCGCCCCATACGGTATCGCCGCGGCGCTAACCCGCCGAAACCAGCTATTTGAGGACAGGCCCTAATCGACGCAAAGCCGAAAGCTTTATTCCGCGATGAACCGAGCTCCGATGCGGGCAGCGCAGGATTTTGTGCGATCAGCGGGTTGCCTGATAACCGTCCCCAGCGCCCCCAACCTGCAACGCCGGAGCCGGGCATCGTGGACAAGGGACAAGGTCACCACCCGGCGTGGTGCAGCTGTTGCTACGGGATGTCCTCGCACATCGGCAGCTTCGTCACCACCTCCTGTGCAAGCAATCCGATCTGGCTGG
>DASSRN010000388.1:0-3487 GCA_035701785.1 Acetobacteraceae bacterium
GAGCATGCCGTGGCGATCGGGCGCACGTGGGAACCGTTGCCGATGAAACTATCCGGCCACGACTACCTGGCGATGCGGCTGGCACAGCCGGAACTCGGCAGTGCCGATCCGTTCATGCTGCTGGCCGACGGCGTGCCAGGCGCGCGTGCCGACATGGGATCGTACACGCTGGTCGTCGTCGGCGATCCGGACGGCTTCGTACTGCTCGCCGGGCACGCGACCGGCCTAACCAATCTGGGCTCCGGCGAGGAATTGCAGGATCACGACTGCGCCGCGGCGCGCTGAAGGGGACACACAATGCAACTTGGTTTCAACCTGCCGATCAGCGGCCCGACCTCGCGCACGCGCAGCTTCGCCCGCCTCGCGCAGGAAGGCGAGGCAATGGGCTACGACTATCTCACGCTCACCGACCACGTCGTGCTGCCGGACATGAGCGCGCCCGGCTATCCCTATTCCGAGTCGGGTGAGTTCATGTCGAATCAGCCGACCGAACGGCACGAACTGCTCACTGCCACCGCGTTCATCGCCGCGAAGACCTCGCGCATCCGCCTGGTGCTGGCGGTGCTGGTGGTGCCGCATCGCCCCGCCGTGCTGGCAGCCAAGATGCTGTCCACCATCGACGTGCTGTCGGAGGGCCGGCTGGTCATCGGCATCGGCGCCGGCTGGCTGAAGGCCGAGTTCGACGCGGTGGTCACCACGCCGTTCGCCGAACGTGGTGCTGTCACCGACGAGTACCTCGAAGCGTTCCGCGCACTGTGGACCGAGCTGCATGCGCAGTTCGATGGCCGCTACGCGAAGTTCTCCGGCCTGGTGTTCCTGCCGCGCCCGGTGCAGCAGCCGCACCCGCCGATCTGGGTAGGCGGCGAGAGCGGTCCGTCGGTGCGCCGTGCCGCGCGGTTCGGCGATGCGTGGTACCCGATCGGCTCGAACAACCGGCACCTGCTGGACACGCTGCCGCGGCTTGCCGCCGGCATCGCGCGGCTGCGCCGGCTGACTGCGGAGGCAGGCCGCGATCCGGCGAAGATGGCGGTGGTGTATCGCGTGAAGCGCTATGGCGACGCAGTGGCGCCGCTGGCGTCTGACGGCGAGCGACGGCTGTTCTCCGGCAGCGACGCGGACATCGTCGCCGACCTGCGCGCGTTGCGCGACCTGGGCGTGACCGCGATCGACGTCGAAGTCGAAGGCCATGACGAGGCGGCTACGCTGGCCAACATGCGGCGGTTCAAGGATACGATCTTCGCCAGGCTGTGACCGCGCTCACCGATCCTGCGACAATACCAGCGCGGTATATGGCCCCAGCCCGACGGAACCGGCGAACGCCATGCCGTCCGCACCTGGTTCACCAGCGACCAGGTCGAAGCTGGCGTGGTTGGTGAACGCTGGGCTGTAGCCACGCCAGTCGCTGTTGAACCGCACGCGCCACGTGCCGCCGCGCGGCAATCCGATGCGATAGCCGTCGTAGCCACGGTTCGCGAAGTTGGCGAGCACGACAACATCGTCGCCGGGGCCGCCGGCATCCCAGCGGTGGAAGGCGATCACCTTGTCGGCGTCATTGACGTGATGCACGTTCACCTCGTGCCCGCACAGTCCGCGCGTGTTGTTGAACCAGTTGCGCCGGAGGTGGATCAGGTCGCGATACAGGCTGCGGATTCCGGCGAAGCGTTCCGCCTTCGACCAGTCGAGCGGTTTGGCGTCCGACCAGGCGCCCGACTCGAGGAACTCCTGCCCCATGAAGATCATCGGAATGCCGGGCGCGGTGAACACCAGAGCGGCACCCAGCGTCGACCGCTTCTGCGAGAAGAAGCTGTCAGGTGAACCTGGCCAGATCAGCTCCGGCACGCGGGCCTTGCCGTTCGACTCGGCGTCCTCATCGTGGCTTTCGGTGTAGTTGACCCGCTGGAATGCATTGCCGTTGAACCGCTGCGCGATGATGCCGGCCAGCGCCTGCAAGTCGCGTCCGCTGTCGTCAGGCGGTACGATCGCGCCGCGCAGCGTGTGCATGAAACCGGCACCCCATTGCGCGCCGAACCCCGCCCCGCCCGCACCCTGCACTCTGGTTACCCAGTCATTGTCCTGCATGTCCTCGGCGATGGTGATCTTCCATGGCTGGCTCGACTGGATCTCGCCGTTGATCCACTGCAGCAGGCTCCAGCCATCCGGCAGATCGCTGCCGCCGGTGCCGCGGATGTAGTTGGTCGCGTCGAACCTCAGCCCATCGCAGCGATGCTGCTGCAGCCAGAACAGCGCGTTGTCGCGCAGGAACTGCCGCACCTCGCCGCGGCCATAGTCGGGACGCGTATCGCCCCATGGCGTGCTGCGGCGCCAGTCTTCATAGAAGTAGATGCCCCCGCCGCCATTCTCGGCCCAGCCGTCGAACCGCCACAGGTCGAGATCGTTCGGACCAAGGTGGTTGTAAACGACGTCGTAGATGAGCGCGATGCCGCGATCATGCGCCGCATCGACCAATGCCTGGAAGCCAGCGGGACCACCGTAATTGTCCTCGATGGCGAAAATGTCGGCTGGGTTGTACCCCATAGAGTTGCTGCCGGGGAATTCATCCGACGGCATCACCTGGATGACGTTGACGCCGAGATCCGCCAGGTAATCGAGTTTGCCGATGACGGTGTTGAAGTCGCCACGGCGGGAGGGGCTGGCGGGATCGAACAGGAAGCTGCCGACATGCAGCTCGTAGATCACCATCTCGTTCCAGGACGGCGTTGAATAGCCGTGCGACTGCCAGGGAAAGTCGGTGGACGCGACGATACTGTTGCCTGCCGAATTGGTCAGCGACAGCGCGTACGGGTCGTTCTTCCACAGCGGTCCCGCGATGGCCGGGTTGGTGACGACGAACTTGTACTGGTCGTTCAGTGCCGCAACGGGAATGTCGGTGGACCAGTAGCCGTCGCGCTCTGACGTCAGCGGCGCTGCCTTGGCGTCCCATTCGTTGAACTGGCCCGCGACATGCACCGCGGAAGCGAACGGTGCCCAGACGCGAAATGCGACGCCTCCGGCAAACGGTGTTGCACCCATCCCGGAATGCTGTGATGCGGCCATCGACGTTCCCCCGAATGCCCGAGGACAGCTTGCCACAAGGCGGATCCGTGGTGAGTTAGTCCGTTCACTTGCCGATGCAGAACCGGGCGAACAGCGTGTCGAGGATGTCCTCGACGCCGACGTGACCGGTGATGCGGCCAATCGCGCGAAGCGCGAGGCGCAGGTCTTCCGCGCGCAGTTCGGGCAGATCGGCCGCTTGCGCAACCGCAAGCCGCGCCGCGGCTTCCAGCAGCGCGGCGCGGTGGCGCGCCTGGGTCAGCGGCGGCGGCCCACTCCCTTCCGTCAGCGCCCGCGCTGCCTCCGCCAGGCGCTCCCGCAGCGCCACCAGACCAACCCCCGTCAGCGCGCTGGCCCCGATCGCTCCCGGAGGCACGCACCCACCCCGATCGATCTTGTTGGCGACCAAGAGTTTGGCACGGACCTCCCCCTCCCC
>DASSRN010000389.1:0-9586 GCA_035701785.1 Acetobacteraceae bacterium
GAGCGGTCGACAGCTATTTCGTCGCGGCTCGTTTGGCGGACCGTGGTCGCGCCGATTGGATGGCAGGCTAGCGATCTCTTTGCTGGCTCGCCGGGCGGAAATGGCTCATACCGCGGCGCATGAGCGAACCGTTAACGCCGGGCGACAAGCTGGCGCCTTCCAATCCGGCCGACCGGAGAACGAGCAGGCCGCAGCCGGCCCCTCGTAAGCGGCGGCGCAGCCTGTTCAGCCGCCTGGCGCGCGGCGTCATCGGCGGTGTGTTCGCGCTGGTGCTGCTGATGCTCGCTGTTGGCGGGATCGGCGGCTATATGGCGTATGAGCGGTTCAGCGCCGACCTTCCGGACGTGGAGGGGCTGCGCAACTACCAGCCGCCGGTGATGAGCCGGGTCTATGCTGGCGACGGCCGGCTGATGACCGAACTGGCCGCCGAGAGGCGCATCTTCGTGCCGCTGTCGGCGGTGCCGGATATGGTGAAGCAGGCGTTTGTCTCGGCCGAGGATCAGCATTTCTGGACCCATCCGGGCGTCGATCCGTTGGCGATAGCCCGTGCTGGCATCTTCGACATGACGCATATGGGGCAGCGCCGGCCAATCGGCGCCTCGACCATCACGCAGCAGGTCGCGAAGAACATGCTGCTCGACAGCCAGGTGTCGCTCGCCCGGAAGGCACGCGAGGCGATCCTGGCGATGCGCATCGAGCAGAACCTGTCGAAGCAGCGGATCCTCGAACTCTATCTGAACGAGATCTACCTGGGCCTGTCGTCGTACGGCGTGGCCGCGGCGGCGCAGGCCTACTTCAACAAGCCGCTGGACAAGCTGACGCTGTCCGAGGCGGCGTTTCTGGCGGCGCTGCCGAAGGCGCCGAACAACTACAATCCGTTCAAGTACGCTGATGCGGCCAAGGCGCGGCGCGATTGGGTGATCGACCGCATGGCGGAAGATCACGCGATCTCGGCGGAGCAAGCCACCGCCGCCAAGGCAGAGCCGATCGTCCCCGCGGAGTTCCGTCGGCCGCAGCCGATCCCCGGCGCCGAGTGGTTCGCCGAGGATGTGCGCCGCCAGCTGGTCAGCCAGTTCGGTGCGGATGTGACCACGCAGGGCGGGCTTATGGTGCGCACCAGTCTCGATCCGGCGCTGCAGCTCGCCGCCGAGAAGGCGGTGCGCGATGGGCTGATGGCATATGACCGCAAGATGGGCGGTTGGCGTGGCCCAGCCGGCCATCTCGATGGCGGACCTGCGCTCGCCAGGAACTGGGTCGAGCCGCTGAGCCAGCTGGCGCGTCCGCCGGGCATGCTGCCGTCCTGGAAGCTCGCCGCCGTGCTGGAGACCACCGACGGAGAGGCAAAGCTGGGGTGGCTGGATGGCTCCGGCGGCTCGCCGCAGCCGCGCATCGGCACGTTGCCGCTGGCCGATGTCGCCTGGGCACGGCCGGTCAGGGACAACAAGCCGGGGCCGGCGCCACGCCGCATCACTGATGTGATGCAGCAGGGCGACGTGGTGCTGGTAGAGCCGAATGCTGCTCCGCCAGCGCCTGCGCTACAGGCTAAGAACGCAAAGCCGGCCGCGCCGCCGCTGCCGCGACTGGCGCTACGGCAGATCCCGGCGGTTCAGGGTGCCCTGGTGTCGCTCGAGCCGACCACCGGGCGTGTCCTGGCGATGGTCGGAGGCTGGAGCTACGAGGGCAGCCAGTTCAATCGTGCCAGCCAGGCGCAGCGGCAGCCGGGATCGAGTTTCAAGCCGTTCGTCTACCTTACCGCGCTGGAGAAGGGGTTTTCGCCCAGCCAGCGTTTCCTCGATGCGCCGATCGTGATGGACACGGCAGCCGGCCGCTGGAGGCCGAACAACTTCGAGCTGGATTTCGGCGGTCCAACCCCATTGCGCATCGCGCTGGAGAAGTCGCTGAACCTGGTGACGCTGCACGTGGCGCAGGCGGTCGGCATGCAAGCCATCGCCGACACCGCGATCGCCTTCCATGAGGTGGAATCGATGCCGCGCGTGCTGCCCGCCTCCCTGGGCGCGGTGGACACGACGGTGCTGCGCGAAGCGGGCGCCTATGCGTCGCTGGCGATGGGCGGGCACGAGGTGATCCCGACGATGATCGACAGTGTGCAGGACCCGGACGGGCATGTGGTGTGGCGGCCGGCGGCGATCGCCTGCGATAACTGCGCCAATCAGGCGGCTGCGCCAGTGCTGAGCGATCAGCGCAAGGAGATTGCGGATGCGGCGTCGGTGTTCCAGCTCATCACCATGATGCAGGGCGTCACCACGCGCGGCACCGGGGCGAAGGTGGCCGAAGGGCTCGGCCATCCGATCGCGGGCAAGACCGGGACGACGCAGGACTTCACCGATGCCTGGTTCTCCGGCTTCACGCCTGATCTGGTGACAACCGTCTGGGTGGGTTTCGACAACCCCTCGACGCTAGGCAACAACGAGACGGGCGCACAGGTCGCCGGGCCGATCTGGCGCGACTTTATGATCACTGCGCTGAAGGGCCGCCCCGTTCTGACCTTCCAGGCGCCACCCGGGGTCACGATGGCGGCCTGGGACAGCGGTTCGGGCACGATCACTGACGCGTTCAAGCCCGACCAGGTCCCGGGCGCCTCGCGGCCGCTTGGCAGCGGCGTGGCCACTATACCGGACGCCGGCGATGGCGCTACTCCGGCCGGTGTGCCGCAGGGTGTACACGGCGGGGTCGACAGCAGCCTGGGCGGCATCTACTAAGCGCCATGTCCGCCGAATCCGAAGCGCTGAACGAACAGATCAAGCAGTCGGTCGCGCTGCTGAGGAGGCATCTTTGACTGGGATGTCGCCGAAGGCCGCCTGGCCGAGCTGAACGCGCGCTCGGAGGACCCAGCACTCTGGAATGATACGACGGCCGCGCAGAAGCTGATGCGCGAGCGCAACCAGCTGGCCGGCCAGATGGAAGGCGTACGCAAGCTGGAGACCGAGGTCGGTGATACGCTGGAGCTGATCGCGCTGGCCGAGGCCGAGGCCGACGCGGCGATGGCGGAGGAAGCGACCGCTTCGTTGCGCGCGCTGGCCGAAGAGGCGAAGCGGCGCGAGATCGAGGCACTGCTGGCCGGCGAGGCCGACGCTAACGATGCCTATGTCGAGATCAACGCCGGTACGGGCGGCACCGAGGCGCAGGACTGGGCCGAGATGCTGCTTCGCATGTACCTCCGCTGGGCCGAGCAGCACGGCTACAAGACGCAGCTGATGGAGGCGAGCGAGGGCGAGCAGGCCGGCATCAAGTCGGCGACCATGCAGGTCACCGGGATCAATGCCTATGGCTGGCTGAAGACCGAGGCAGGGGTGCACCGGCTGGTGCGGATCAGTCCGTTCGATGCCAATGCGCGGCGGCACACCAGCTTCGCCAGCGTCTGGGTGTATCCCGTGGTCGACGACAACATCGACATCGAGATCGATCCGAGCGACCTGAAGGTGGACACCTATCGCGCGTCCGGCGCCGGCGGCCAGCATGTCAACAAGACCGAAAGCGCGATCCGCATCACGCATGTCCCGAGCGGGATCATCGTCGCCTGCCAGACCGATCGTAGCCAGCACCGCAATCGCGCCACAGCCATGGCGATGCTGAAGGCGCGCCTCTACGAGGCAGAGCTCCAGAAGCGTGAAGAGGCAGCGGCAGCGACCGAGGCAGCGAAGACTGACATCGGCTGGGGGCACCAGATCCGCAACTACGTGCTGGCGCCATACCAGCTGGTGAAGGATCTGCGCACCGGCGTGGAGAAGGGCAATCCAGACGCAGTGCTGGACGGCGACCTGGATGTGTTCATGGCTGCGGCGCTGGCCGCGCGCGCCGGAGCGACGCGCAGTACGGCGAGCGCACAGGCGCGATAGTCAGATAACGCCGGCGGCGCGCAGCGTAGCAATCCTATCGGCGTCGTAGCCCAATTCGCGCAGCACCGCGTCGTTGTCCGCGCCGAGTGCCGGCGCGCCGGTCCGGGGGATGGCCGCGCCGGGAAAGCGGAATGCCGGTGGTGCCATGCAGAACGGGCCGAGCGGATGCTGGTACGACCATACCCGATCATCCTGCACGAACTCCGACTGTAGTGCGTGTGCGATGTCGTGCACGGGTGCCGCGGGCACTGCGCCGGCAAAATGCTCGAGCCAAGCCGATGTGCTTCGCGCGGACAGCGTCGCATCCATCAGCGCGGTCAGCTGCGCACGGTTCGCCAGCCGCGCCTCGAAGCTGGCGAAGCGCGGATCGGTTGCCCATTCGGGATGCCCCAGCCTGTCGCACAGCACCGGCCAGAACTTCTGCTTGTTGCACATGATGAAGATCCAGCCATCCGCTGTGCGATAGAGCTGGCTCGGAGTCAGCGAAGGGTGCGCGCCGCGCGGCTCGCGCCCCTGCGCATGGCCGCCGTTCAGAAACCACGCGGCGAGGTAGTTCAGGTTTGCGAGCGCCGTGTCGAACAAGCTGACATCAACATCCCTTCCCATGCCCGTCGCGCGCGCCGACACGATACCGCCAAGCAGCGCCGTCGCGGCGTAAACGCCGGCCATCATGTCGACGATCGACAAGCCAAACCGCGCGGGCGGCTGGTCCGGTTCGCCGGTCAGCGACAGGTAGCCGGCCTCTGCCTGCATCAGGTAGTCGTAGCCCGGCCACGACGCGCGCGGCCCGTCGCGACCGTAGGCCGAGAGATGGGCGCAGACGATGCGCGGATTGGCTGACTTCAGCTGATCATAGGTCACGCCAAGCCTGGGCGGCTGATCGCCGCGCAGATTGTCGAGCACCGCATCGGCGGTCGTCACTAGGTCGTGCAGCACGTGCTGGCTCTCCGGCGCGCGCAGGTTCAGCGTGATCGAGCGCTTGTTGCGGTTGAACGCCTGGAAGAAGTGGCTGTCGTGCTCGCCAAGGAAATACGGCCCGACCGAACGGCTGACGTCGCCGCCTTCCGCCGGATTTTCGATCTTGATCACCTCGGCGCCCATATCGGCTAGCTGCATGGAGCCGAACGGTCCCGCGCCGTACTGCTCGACCGCCAGGATGCGCACACCTGCGAGCGGCAGCATCACGCTGGATTCCGTGCAACAAGCTGGCGTGCGATGATCAGCCGCTGCAATTCGTTGGTGCCTTCGCCGATCACCAGCAGTGGCGCGTCGCGGTACAGGCGCTCGACCGGGAACTCGGTGGAATAGCCATAGCCGCCGTGCACGCGCATCGCCTCGGTCGCGTTCTCCAGTGCGGTCTCGGTGGCGAACAACTTGGCCATGCCTGCCTCCATGTCGCAGCGATCACCGCGGTCGTACATCTCCGCGGCGTGGCGCACCAGCAGACGCGAGGCCTCGGTACGCGTCGCCATGTCGGCGAGCTTCAGCTGGATGGCCTGGTGCTGCGCGATCGGCACGCCGAACGTTTTGCGCTGCTGCGCATAGCGCAGTGACTCGTCGAGCGCCGCCTGGGCAATGCCGACGCCGCGCGCGGCGACGTTGATGCGACCGAGCTCCAACCCAGAAAGTGCGTGTTGCAAGCCGCGCCCTTCGGCGCCGCCGATCAGCCGGTCCGCCGGCACGCGGTAGTTCTGGAATACGAGCTCAGCACTGTCGATGCCCTTGTAGCCCAGCTTCTCGAGCTTGCGGCTGACAGAGAAGCCGGGACCTTTCTCGGCCAGCAGCATGCTCATGCCGCGATGCCGTGGTTCGGCCGCAAGGTCGGTCTTCACAAGAAGCGCGAAGCACGAGCCGTGGATGCCATTGCTGATCCACGTCTTGGTGCCGTTCACCACATACGCGTCGCCAGCGCGCCGCGCGGTGACGCGGATCGCCTGCAGGTCGGTGCCGCAGTCAGGCTCGGTCAGTGCCAGGCCGCCGCGCAACTCGCCCGACGCGAAGCGCGGCAGGAACGCGCGCTTCTGCGCCTCGGTGCCGTTGCGCTGCACGATCGCGGCCATGATCAGGTGCGAGTTGAAGATGCCGGTCAGCGACATCCATACGCGCGCGATGCGCTCGACGATATCGGCGTAGGTGGCGCACGGCAGGCCGAGGCCGCCGTACTCGGCGTCGATTGTGGCGCCGAACAGGCCGAGTTCCCGCATGCGGGCGACGATCGCTTCGGGGTAGATGTCGTCGTGTTCCAGCCGGCGCACATGTGGGGCGACGTCGCGCGCCAGGAAGGCGTCGATCGCGTCCAGGATCATGCTGTCGGTCATGCTACAAGTATGCGGCGGGCTGGATAGCCCGGCAACGGAGGGCTCTCATGTTCAGCGCCTACAATCGGATCGGCGAGAACCGCTACCTGCAGCGCATCGGCCTCGATCGTGAGGACTTTTCGCCTGGGCAGCGCTTCCGGCATCGGCCTGGTGTAACGCTGTCGCAGCAGGACAACGTGGACGAGGCGCTGGAGACGCTGAACGGCGCTATGTTGCACTTCGACGCGCATTACGCGGCGGCGACCACTTGGCAGCGCCCGTTGATGGTCAGCACGCTGACGCTGCAACGGTTGGTCGGCATGACCAGCAAGACATACGGCCGTCGCCGCGCGCTTCTAGGCTTTGACGACATCGCGATGAACGGGCCGCTGTTCGGCGGCGACACGCTGTATGCCGAGTCGGAAGTGCTTGAGGTCGATGAGTCGGATGGCATCCGCGTGCTGATCCGTGGCTGCAAGGCCGACGGCGCTGAGGTCGCGCGTGTCACCTGCCGCATGGCGATCGAGTGGCGCGATGCCAGCGATGATGCCGCGGAAGATGAGCGCTTCGCTGCCTATCACTTGGCGGATGACGGCGCGATGGTCGAGCAGACCGGCCTGTGGTTCGAGGACTGCGTGCCGGGCGAAAGCTTTGTGCACGCGCCGACGCGCACGTTTCATCGCGAGGAGTCGCTCATGCATGCGTGGCGGTCGCTCGACCTGTCGCCGCAGGTGCAGGTGCCGGAGACCTTCGCGATCGCGGTCACGACGGCGCTCACCACGCGTACGTTTGGCCGGGTAGTGGCAAACCTGGGTTGGCACGACGTGCAGTTGCCAACGCCGGTCGCGTTCGGCGACACGATCGAGGCGGAGTCTACCATCCTGGAGACGCGCGCATCACGTTCGCGGCCGGGCGAAGGGATCATCTCGGTGGCGACGCGGGCACGCAATCAGCATGGCGCGGAGGTGGTTTCCTATCGCCGGACACTGCTCGTGTATCGTCGCGATGCCGCCACGCCGTATGCGCAGGCGGGATACTGAACGCGCTACGCTGGCAGCGTGCGCTTCTGGTGCGCGCGGCCGATGCGCGCGGTTTCGGGATTGTGGCCGGCGATGACACGGACGCCTTCGTCGAGACGCGCGACGATGTTGTCAGGCGAGCAGCCTTCGAGGAACGCGATCCGATTGCGTCGGCACGCAGCGAACACGCGCGCCCGTGCCTCGGCCATCTCTGGCGGATAAGGGTCGCGCTGCAAGGTGGTGTAGCCGAGTGACAGGCCGAGATCGCCAGGCCCCAATTCTGCGAAGCCAAGGCCCGGCACGGCGCAGATCGCCTCGCAATTGGCGATCCCCTCGGGGCTTTCCAACTTCACGCCGAGTAGCAGCTCACCGTCCGGGTTCAGCGGCCATGGATCGCAGCGTTGCATATACTCCTGTTGTGACACACCCCAGATCGGCGCGGCAGTCGACTCCGAGCCGCGACCGCGCATGCCGATGCCCAGGCGACCGTTGCCGCCGCGCGCGGGCCGCTCCGCACCATGCATGCGCTGAACCGGCGACGGGATCGCCGGATCGACTCCAGCGGCGTGATGCGGATAGCGGCAGGATTCGATGAATGCGCGCACTGCGTCTGCGGTTTCCGCCTGGCACAGCAGGATACCATGAACGCCGCGGCCCAGGATCTGGCGGAACTGCCAGGCGTTGAACCGCACGTTCGCTTCATCGGTGCCGTTCACCGGCGCCTCGACGATCACTGTCGGCATGCGGTGGCCCGACCGCGTCGGACCGCCGTCCACCATGCCTCGCAGGTACTCGGCGAGCCCGGTCATGTCGAATGCGCCGTGCTCCATGCCGACATTCATGTAGTCGGCCCACGTGCCGGCGTCCTCGTGTCCCTGCGCATGGGTCAGCACATGACCCGAGTGCGGGCCGTCGTAGTAGATGGCTTGGCCCTGCGCCAGCAGTTCGATTGCCCGATTGATCCGGTTGGCCATGCGTTGTCCCCTTCAGGCCAAGGTGCCGCGGACCAGCCGACCCGGTAGCGCACCGGTCGCCTCGCCGTCGCGATACACCGGCACACCCGAGACGATCGTCGCGACGTAGCCGTCGGTACGCTGCACCAGCCGACGACCACCACTCGGCAGATCGTACACCACTTCGGGCTGGCGCAACTGCAAGCGATCGTAGTCGATCACGTTGATGTCGGCCTTGTAGGCTGGTGCCAGAACGCCGCGATCCGTGAGCCCGATGGCGCTGGCGGAATCATGCGTCAGCCGCCGTATCGCCCAAGGCAGCGGCAGCTTCGCCCCGCGTTTGCGGTCGCGCGTCCAGTGCGTGAGCAGATAGCTTATCGCGCTGGAGTCGCACAGCACCCCGACATGCGCACCGCCGTCGCCGAGGCCGACGATGGTCGCGTCGTGCGTCAGCATGTCGTGCACGGTGTCGAGATTGCCGTAGCTGTAGTTGGAGAGCGGCCGGTACAGGATCGCCTTGCCGCCGTTTCCCAGCAGCAGGTCGTAGGCAACTTCGGCAGGGTCGCGTCCCTGCCGCTGGGCAATCGCGGCAACGGACGCTTCCGGCGCCGGCTCGTAGTCGGGCGCATCGCCGAGTGGGAAGATGCGGTCCCACTTCGCGACGCGGCGTGCCATGCTCGCACCTTCGCTGGTCTCGCCGAGCAGTCGCGCGCGGAACTCCGGCTGGCGCAGTGCCGCGATCCGCTGCTCGAAAGGCAGTGCCGCGATCTGCTGGTAGCTGGGCCGATTCATGAACGGGTTCTGCGAAATCTCGAAGCCGAGCAGGATGCCAGTCGGCCGAGTCAGCACCTGCCCGAGCATCGGCAGGCCGGCGGCATTTGCCTCGGCGATCCAGCCGCAGAGCCGCCGCCACTCCTCGGGCTTGTTGTCGCGCTGCAGGATAGTGATTGCCATCGGTCGCTGCGACGTGGCGACCAACCGGCGCAGCATCGCGAACTCGTCCTCGACGTCATCGAAGTCCGAGATCACCTGCATCCAGCCTTTGCCGAGGTCGTGCAGCGCGCCGGCGATCGCGGCAAGCTCTGCCTCGGCCGCGTTTAGCGTCGGGATCGAGCGCCCGTCCAGCGTCTTGTGATTCAGCGTGCGCGAGGTGGAGAAGCCGAGTGCGCCGGCCTTGATTCCCTCGGCCGCCAGCCGCGCCATCTCGGCACGATCGTGTGCGGTGGCTGGTTCGCGATCGGCGCCGCGCTCGCCCATGACGAACACGCGCAGCGCGGCGTGAGGCACCTGCGTTGCGATGTCCATGTCGTACTGGCGCGCCGCGAGCGCGTCGAGGAAGTCGGGAAAACTCTGCCAGTTCCATGGCAGGCCTTCGGTGAGCACGACCTCGGGGATGTCCTCGACGCCCTCCATCAGCTTCACCAGCATGTCGCGCTGCGACGGCTTGCATGGCGCGAAGC
>DASSRN010000390.1:0-2665 GCA_035701785.1 Acetobacteraceae bacterium
GCTGGTCGCGCATCACCAGTTCCACCGATAACCCGGGGTGACGCTCCAGCAGCACCGGCAGGCGCGTCGCCAGGAACATCCCGCCCGCCACCGACGTGCCGAGACGCACCAGACCACGCGGGGCCGCGCTCTGGCGGCCCAGCACCGCCTCCATCTCTTCGGCGCTTTCCAGCAGGTGGCGGGCATGCGTCAGCAGCACCTGGCCATCGTCGGTCAGGCTCAGCCGGCGCGTCGTCCGGTGGAATAAACGCACCTCGAAGTGCTGTTCCAACTGCGCCACCAGGCGGGTGACTGCCGACTGACTTACATGCGTCTCCCGCGCCACGGCAGAGAATGACCCGGTCTCCGTCACCCGGACGAAGGCGCGCAGGGCA
This sequence comes from Acetobacteraceae bacterium, assembly GCA_035701785.1. Taxonomy (GTDB): domain Bacteria; phylum Pseudomonadota; class Alphaproteobacteria; order Acetobacterales; family Acetobacteraceae; genus JAMXLO01. Next base: position 375 of record DASSRN010000390.1, read on the forward strand.
GCGATGAGGTCCATGATTTCCTCGGATTACGCAAATATGAAATCGAAGAAAGCCGGATTATCTACTTCAGGCAAGAGGTCTATCTAGCGGCTATCGCAAAACGGACAGCAAACCTGACCCGCTCAGCGATCGAGCCATCTGGCCCCGCCAAGGTGACGGGACCTTCCAGAGGAGTGAGACCATGAGGACCATGCTTCTTGCGGCCGCAGCCGTACTTACACTTGGTGCCGGGGCGGCGTTCGCCGAGGGCGAGGGCGGACCCAGCGACACTGTCTTCTTCAACCGGCAGGTTCTGGCCCAGGCGCCAACGCAGCAACCGGCTGCGGTGGCTGGTAATCCGGCCACTGGCGCGCCGACCGCCACGTTCGTGACCAACCATCGCACGGGCACGTGGCTGTACCCGCCGGCAGACAGCAACGGCTGATAATCGGCAGCAGATAATGCGAGAGGGGCCGGCCAGGCGCCGGCCCTTTCCGTGTCTACCCCTTCCGCGCCGCTGCTGCGAACAGCATCCTGCCGAGACGGGCTTGGCGAACCGTCCTCGGACCACGCGCGACCGACAGCGCCGTGTCCAGGTCGGCGAAGGCGCGGTCGATGGCTTCGTCGCAGGCAGGACCGAACGCGTCGCGATGCGCACGAGCGCGCGCCAGCATGTCGCGCGCCAGGACATAGAGCCCGGCCAGCACGTTCGCCCTGGCTTCCAGCTCACTGACATCCAGCGCCGCGACAATCACGGCGGCGCCTTCAGCGAACAGCGCGGCCAGCGCGGCAAGGCCGCCAAGCGACAGCGCCGCTTCCTCAGATTCCTGGGACGCTGCGAGCCGGCGAAGCAGGAAGCGGAACATGCCAAGCAGGCCGAAGCTGCCCACCGCATCCTCGACACCGCGAAATGGCATTGCCAGCGCCTCATACGCAGTGCCGTCAAGTCCCAGCACGGCGGATCGCGGCACGCGGCAGCAGTTCAGGCGCAACCCGCAGTGTCGTGACGGCGCGAGCACCTGGTATTGGGGTGTCTCCTCGATCGACAGGCCAGGCGTGTCGCGCGGCACCAGGAACGCCGAATAGCGCTTCCGTCCCGCATCCTCAGCGGTGATCGCAAGCACGATGAACACCGCCGCGAGCGGCCCGTTCGTCACCCACGCCTTCTCGCCGGAGATGCTGAAGCCGTTCGCGCCTTCGTCGGCGCGCGTGGTGAGCAGCTTGGGATGCGCCCCCACCTTCGGTTCGGAGATCGCCACGGCCGTGATCTGCGACTGCCATCGCTGGCGCTGCTCGGCGGTGGCGAAACCTTCGATGAAGAAGCGCGTCACCAGTCGCGCGCTCATGCTGCCTTCGCCAAGCAGCCCGGTGCGCTCGACAATTGCGGCCTTCTCGCGTGCAATCGCAGCGTACGACATCGCTGGAGGTTAGCATGAGCGAACTCACCGAGAAGGATGCCATCCGCGAGGTGATGGCCGAGTACTGCTTCCGCCTTGATGGCGATCGCTTCGCCGAGATGGCTGCACTGTTCACCACCAACGGCACCTGGGATACCGCGTTCGGCAAAGGCACCGGCCACGACGGCATCGAGGCGCTGGTACGTCGGCTGCGCGGCACCGGGGCGCGGCCGCGTGTCATCCATCATGTGACGAACATCGTCATCAGGCTCGATGGCACGACCGCGAAGTGCTTTTCCAACTGGGTCACTGTGCAGAACAGCGAGCAGGGACCAAAAATCGGCTCCGCCGGCGGCTACACCGATGACATGGTGAAGCAGGATGGGACCTGGCTGTTCCGCTACCGGAAGATCGATCGGTTCATCCACGATAAGGCATAAACGCCGCGGCAACTGCATTCGTTCTGTGGCGAGCAGAATGTAACACTAAGTTACTAATAGTCTTGGAACAGACACAGCGCGCGATCATGGTATTGTGATCGCACTATGAAGTGGTTTTATCTAAGATCAAATCAATACGCGCAGGCGTCATTGGTCCGGGCAATTTGGACAATAGTTCATAGGGGAATCGCCATGTTCAGACTAGGAGCAATCCTTTGCGGTTGCGCGTCTTTGCTGCTCAGCGCACAACCTGGCCATGCAGACTGCGACAACAGTTCGCTGCACGGGATCTACCCTTTCACCGCGAGCGGCTTCACGATGGGCATCTATGACTCCAGCGGAACGCTGCACTACCTGAACCCGCCACAGCCGCTTTCATCAGTTGGACAGTATACCTTTGACGGGCGCGGCACTTTCACGCGAGTTGATTTCAACGTTGGCAACGGCGTTCCGGTGAACAACGCATCGACGCCGG
>DASSRN010000391.1:0-13570 GCA_035701785.1 Acetobacteraceae bacterium
CACCGACGATCTGCGCATCGATACGCCGTTCTCCTCCGGGGTCATGCATGTCGGCAAGCTGGTCATCGCCCATGACAAGCTGTCCGTCATCGTGGCGACGGTGCTGTTGTGCGGCGCACTGTGGCTTTATTTCAACAAGACCCGCATGGGCGTCGCCATGCAGGCGACCTCGCAGAACCAGCTCGCCGCCTACTACATGGGCATCCCGGTGCGCACGGTGTTCTCGCTGATCTGGGCGATCAGCGCCGGCGTCGCTGCGGTGGCCGGCATCCTGCTGTCGCCGGTTTCGATGATCGACGTGAACATGGGGTTTCTCGGCATCAAGGCGTTCGCCGCCGCGGTGCTGGGGGGCTTTGGCAGCATCCCCGGCGCGCTGGTCGGCGGCGTGGTGATCGGCATCGTTGAACAATTGGCGGGCTACTTCCTGCCGGCCGGCTTCCAGGAGGTCACGTCGAACGTCGTGCTGCTGGGCACGCTGATCCTGCGGCCGCAGGGTCTGTTCGCCGAGATCGCCGGCAAGCGGGTCTGAGCGATGCGCTACCTGTTCAAGACCGACTACCGGCAGGACATCACGCTGTGGCGGCATCGCGGCGATCTGTTCTGGTACGGCCTGCTGGGCATCGTGCTGCTGGTGATCCCGCTGGTGATGAGCGAGTTCTATGTCGGCGAACTGGGCGGTGTGTTCGTGTTCGCGGTCGCCGGTGTGGGGATGATGCTGCTTGCCGGCTATACCGGACTGATCAGCCTGGGCAACGCGGCGTTCCTGGGCATCGGCGCCTATACCGAGGCAATCCTGCTGGCGCACAACGTGCCGCTGTTGATCTCGCTGCCGTGCGCCGGCGTGTTCACCGGGTTGTTCGGCGTTCTCATCGGCCTGCCCACCTTGCGCATGAGCGGGCTCTATCTGGCGATCGCGACGTTGGCGTTCGGGTCGATCGTCGGCACGGTGTTCCAGAAGTGGGACGCGGTGACCGGCGGGTTCGACGGCTTCGCGGTGCCGGAGCCATCCATCCTCGGCATTCCGATGCAGAGCGCCAATGGCGTCTACTATCTGTCGCTGGCGGTGCTGGTGATCGTGCTGTGGCTGTCGGCGAACCTGCTGCGCACGCCGCTCGGGCGCGCAATGGTGGCGATCCGCGACAGCGAGATCTCGGCGCAGAGCATGGGTATCCATCTGGCGCGGTACAAGACGTTCGCGTTCGCCATCAGCGCGTTCATCACCGGACTGGCCGGCGCGCTGTTCGCGCATTACGTGCGGTTCCTGGCGCCCGATGCGTTCGACGTGCTGCTGTCGGTGCAGTTCGTAACCATCGTGTTCGTCGGCGGGCTGGGCTCGCTGCACGGGGTGATCTTCGGGGCGCTGTTCGTGCGGCTGCTGCCGCAGTTCATCGCCATCATCCGTGACGACCTGCCGTACGGCATTGGGCGTATGCCGGGGCTGGAGCCGTCGTTGTTCGGGCTGGTGCTGGTTCTTGTGATCCTGTTCGAGCCCGGCGGCATCTACGGGCGATGGATCAAGATGAAGCACTGGTTCCAGGCGTATCCGCTGAAGCGCCGCACCAGCTTCCGGCGGCAGAAGTCGTACGCGCGTTCGGAGCGGCTGCGATGAGCATGTTCCGGGCCGAGGAGATCGCCATCCGTTTCGGTGGAATCCGCGCGGTGGATGCGGTGAGCTTCGATGTGCGGCAGGGCGAGGTGTTTTCCATCATCGGGCCGAATGGTGCCGGCAAGACGACGATCTTCAATCTGATCAGCCGTATCTACGCGCCGACATCGGGGCGGCTAGTGTTCCAGGAGCGGGACATCACCGACGTGCCGGCGTACCGGATCGCCGGGCTTGGTATCGCGCGCACATTCCAGAACATCGAGCTGTTCGCCAACGCGACGCTGCTGCAGAATCTGCTGATCGGGCGGCACTGCCATTCCAGCGTGGGCGTGCTGTCGCAGCTTGCGTTCCTGCCGCATGTGCGGCGGGCGGAACTGCAGCACCGCGAGAAGGTCGAGGAAGTGATCGCCTTCCTGGGCCTGGAGCGCTACCGCGACACGCTGATCGCCAATCTGCCGTACGGTGTGCGCAAGGTGGTGGAGCTTGGCCGTGCGCTGTGCATCGAGCCAAAGCTGCTGCTGCTGGATGAACCGTCCTCGGGGCTGAACGTGGAGGAGACCGAGGGCATGGGGTTCTGGATCGAGGACATCAAGAAGGACCTCGGCATCACGGTGATCATGGTCGAGCACGATATGAACCTGGTGCGCATGGTGTCGGATCGGGTGATGGCGCTGAACTACGGCAAGGTGCTGGCACTCGGCACGCCGGATGAGGTGCAGAACCATCCGGAAGTGGTGCGGGCGTATATCGGGGGAGAAGGTTGATGGACCCCCTCCCCAACCCTCCCCCGCTGCGCGGGAGAGGGAGTTCAGATGCGCTGCTCGACGTGACGGCGATCGAGACCTTCTACGGGCCGATCCAGGCGATCCGCGGCGTCAGCCTGCAGGTGTCGCAAGGGCAGATCGTCGCGGTGCTTGGCGCCAATGGTGCGGGCAAGACCACCGTGCTGCGCACTATCTCGGGCGTGCTCGATCCGGAACGCGGAGCGGTGCGCTTCGAGGGCCGGGACATCGCACACCTGCCGCCGGATCGCGTGATGCGGCTGGGCATCTGCCATGTGCCGGAGGGCCGCGAGACCTTTCCGTTCCTGACGGTGCACGAGAACCTGCTGATGGGCGCCTACACGCGCCACGACAAGGATGAGGTGCACCGCGACCTGGAGCTGTGCTTCGGCTACTTCCCGGTGCTGAAGGAGCGTTCGCACCAGCGCGCGGGCCTCCTGTCGGGGGGCGAACAGCAGATGCTGGCGATCAGCCGCGCGCTGATGGGGCGGCCCAAGCTGCTGCTGCTGGACGAGCCTTCGCTGGGGCTGTCGCCGCTGCTGGTGACGCAGATCTTCCGCATCATCCGCCGCATCAACGAAGAACAGGGCGTGGCGATCCTGCTGGTCGAGCAGAACGCGCACATGGCGCTGCGCACGGCGCAGTTCGGCTACGTGCTGGAGGTCGGGCGCATCGTGCTGGCGGATGATTGCGCCAAGCTGATGCAGACCGACGCGATCAAGGAGTTCTACCTGGGCCAGAAGGACACCGGGGTCCGCGGCCAGCGGCGATGGAAGAGGAAGCGGCTTTGGCACTGACGATCCCCGCGCTGGTCGCCGACAATGTCGCTGCGCATGGCGGCGAGATCGTGCTGCGCAAGAAGGACCACGGCATCTGGAAGGCGACCACCTGGGCGCAGCTGGGCGAGCGCACGCGCGAGATCACACGCGGTCTGCAGGCGATCGGCTTCCGCTCCGGCGACGTCGCATGCGTGATCGCCGAGACGCGGCCGGAGTGGGTGTATATCGATCTGGGTATACTGGGCGCCGGCGGCGTGAGCGGCGGCATCCATGCGGAGCAGGAGGCGGAGCCACTCGGCCGCGCGCTGCGCGAGGCGCGCTGCCGCGTGCTGTTCGTGGAGAACGAGGAACAACTGGACAAGGCGCTGCCGATCCGGGCGCAATGTCCGGCGCTTCAGCGCATCGTCATCATCGACATGAAGGGTCTGCGCGACTTCGCTGACCCGATGTGCGAGAGCCTGCAGGCATTCATCGCGCGCACTGCTGGCGATAGCGGGAACGCTGCGGGGATCGTGCCCGATCAGCCGGCGGTGCTGCTGCTGCCGCGCAACGGCGCGAGCCGGACGCTGACGCACGGCGACGCGCTGCACCTGGTCGCCAATGCACGCTCGCTGCTGAAGCTGCGTGCCGGCGACGAACGCCTGGCGCTGCTGCCGATGTGCCACATGATGGAGCGCGTGCTGGGTCTCTATCTGTCGCTCGAGGCGCGCGTGATCAGCAACTATCTGGAGAACCCGGACACCGCGATCGAGAACCTGCAAGAGGTGCAGCCGACGGTGCTCGCGACCGATGCGCGGATCTGGCGGTTGCTGTACGACCGCATCAGCAACGCTGCCGGCGGTGCGACGCGCCTCCAGCGCGTGCTGTATCGGTCTGCGATTGCAGCGGGTGCACGCGGCGGAGCCGGCGCGTTGCTGGCGCGGCTTGGCGTGCTGCATGCGGTCCGGCGCGAGATCGGCCTGAGCCGGTTGCGCTGCGCCTATATCAGCGGCAGCGCGCTGCCGGCGGACATCGCGCGCTGGGCAACCGCACTCGGCATTGCCATTCAACCTATCGACGGCCAGGCGAGACAGGGCGCCGCCTTGGACGAACGCTATCAGGCCCTCATGCAGGAAGCATACGGCACGTGAAGGAAGGATCGTCTTGATGCGCAGCAGGCTACTGGCGGTGGCACTTGCCGCCGCGCTTATCGGTCCCGCCATGGCGGCGGACAGTGTACGTGGCGTGACGGACAACGAGATCGTCATCGGCACCTACACCGACCTATCGGGCGTGACGGCGATGTGGGGTGTCAACAACTCCAATGCCTGGCGCATGGCATTCGATCAGGCCAACGCCGCGGGCGGCATCGACGGGCGCAAGATCAAGTACATCGTCGAGGACAACCAGTACCAGGTGCCGCGCTCGGTGCAGGCAGCCAACAAGCTGATCAACCGTGACGGCGTGTTCATGATGGTGGCCAATGGCGGCACGCCGATGAACAACGCGACGATGCCGGACCAGCTGGCCAAGGGCGTGCCCAACGTCTTCCCGCTGACCTCGGCGCGTTCGATGTACGAGCCGCTGCATCATCTGAAGTTCGGCCTCGCCTCGTCGTACTACGACCAGATGCGGGCCGGGGTGAAGCTGTTCGTCGAACAGCATCACAGCAAGACGATCTGCGCGATGTCGCAGGACACCGACTTCGGACGTGACGTGATGGCTGGCGCCAAGGACGAGTTGGCCGCACTGGACATGAAGCTGGCGGCGGAGACGCTGCACAAGCCGACCGACACCGATTTCAGCGCCTCGGTAGCACGGCTGAAGGATGCCAACTGCGACCTGATCCTGGTCGGCGGCATTGTGCGCGACAGCGTCCAGATCATCTCAGCGGTGCGCAAGACCGGCTGGAATGTCGAGATGCTGGGCCAGGCGGCGAGCTACGACGAGGCGGTGGCCGAAGTGCCGGGCGGCGTGACGGAAGGCTTCTACTCGATGACGCCGGTGCTGTTCGTCGCCAACAGCGATTCCAGTCCACCGGTCGCGAAGTTCGCCGAGGACTACAAGAAGCAGTTCGGCAAGGAGCCGAACTTCGCGGCACAGATCGGCTGGACCGGCGCACAGCTGGTGCTGGTTGCGCTGAAGAATGCCGGGAAGGATCTGACCGCCGACAGCTTCGTCTCCGGCATGGAGAGCATCAAGGACTGGCACGACATTTTCGGGTCGCCGCCGATGAGCTTCAGCAAGACCAAGCACCAAGGGTCGAACGAGTCGTTCCTGTGCGTGGTGAAGGGCGGCAAGTGGGTACCGGTCAGCACCACCGCGGTGGGCTACTGATCCGCTCAAAAGCTTAGTTTTCCCAGGCCGGCCGGTGCGTGCGCATCGGCCGGTCGCCGTTCAGGAAAGGAGAGACGTACTGCGGCAGCCGAACGCCGACGGCGCTGCGGGAAGCCGGCACAAATCGGCGAGGGAGTAGGGACGCATGCGCAACGTGCTTTTTGCGGCGGTTGCAGCCGTCGCACTCACGGTCCCGGCCACGGCGGGAGAGAACGCCCGTGTCACCGACAACGAAATCGTCATCGGAACCTACACCGACCTTTCCGGCGTCACCGCGATGTGGGGCGTGAACAACACCAATGCCTGGCGCATGGTGTTCGACGAGGCGAATGCCGAAGGCGGCGTGAACGGCCGCAAGATCAGGTACGTCGTCGAGGACATGCAGTATCAGGTACCGCGCGCGGTCCAGGCGGCGAACAAGCTGATCAATCGCGACAACGTCTTCATCATGGTGGCGAACGGCGGCACGCCGATGAACAACGCCACGATGCCGGAGCAGATTGCCAAGGGCGTGCCCAACGTATTCCCGCTGACCGCGGCACGGTCGATGTACTATCCGCTCAACCACTACAAGTTCGGCTTCGCCGCTTCGTACTACGACATGGAGCGTGCGGGGGTGAAGCTGTTCGCCGAGAAGCACGGCAAGAAGGCGATCTGCGCGATGTCGCAGGACACCGATTTCGGCCGCGACGTGATGGACGGGGCGCGCGACCAGCTGAAGGCGATGAACATGCAGCTGACGGCGGAGACGCTGCATAAGCCGACCGACACCGACTTCAGCGCCTCGGTCGCCAAGCTGCGCGATGCCAAGTGCGACCTGGTGCTGCTGGGCACGATCGTGCGCGACACGGTGCAGATCGTCTCGGCGATCCGCAAGTCGGGCTGGGATGTCGACGTGCTGGGGAACATAGCGATCTATGATCAGGCGGTGGCGGATGTGCCGGGTGGCATCACCGAAGGGGTCTATACGACGACGTCGGTGATCTTTGCCGAGCCGAATGATCCGCGGCCGGCGGTGCGCGAGTTTGCGGTGAAGTATGAGAAGCAGTTCGGACATGCGCCGAACTTTGCGGCCGAGGTCGGGTATTCGGCGGCGCAGCTTGTGGTGACGGCGCTGCAGAAGGCCGGGCGCGATCTCAACGCCGACAACTTCATCGCGGCGATGGAGGGGATCAGGGGGTATAACGATATCTTCGGGTCGCCGACGATGAGCTTCAGCGCCACCAAGCATCAGGGGTCGAACGAGGCGTTCCTCGCACAGGTGAAGGGCGGGCACTGGGTGCAGGTGGGGACCGAGTCGTACGGGTATTGAGGAAGGGCCCCCTCCCCCCGACCCCCTCCCGCAAGGGGAGGGGGAGGGTTGGTTCTTCTATAGTGCCTCGACTTCGAGGGGGAACAGGGCGTCGGGGTCGGGGGTGTGCAGCAGGTGGTAGACGTTGAAGCGGTACGCGGGGCCCAGTGACACTTCAGGCGGTGTGAAGGGGAAGGCCAGGTTGCCAGCGGTGGAGAGCCGCCCCGCGTAGCCGTGGTGCAGCAGGTACTGCTTCAGCGTCCGTACCACTTCGGCAGCGCGTTCGGCGGTGGGCGCGATGCACTCGCCCATGATGAACACCTCACCGGGCGGCGGTTCGCCTTTGGGTGCCGCCATGCGCACGCCGTCAACGCCATACACCCGGAAGCGCAGAGTGTAGTCTTCGGGCGCGTCCTCGCACACGAGGTCGCGCACCACCTGCGCTACCGCCGGCAGGATCTCGCGATGTTGCGCGATGAAGCGTGGATCGGCGGCGCCTGCCAGCAGCACAGCGCGTTCGCCAAGCTTGCGCGCGCCTTCGATCTTGACGCATGGCGCGTCCGACTCGCGCCATGCCGCGCCGGTCACGCGGCAGCGTCGGTCGTCCACCGCGGCGTAGTCGGCGCCGCCGAGATCGAGGCGGCCTTCGGGTTCATACACCGTGTAGGGGTCCGCCTGCTCGTACAGGCTGTGCGCTGCCACCGAAACGGGCGTCGCCTTGCGCTGTTCGGCCATGCTCTCCAGCACGAAGCTCTCGTCGTCCAGCGTCGCGAGGATCGAATCGCGGCCGCCCGGCAGGCAGCATAGCGAGGCGCACTCGATGATCTTTGCCATGTGCACCGAAAGGCCGGTGGGGAAGCCCAGCATCGTCGGCAGCGAAGCGAAGATCGCCGTGTCACATGCACGTCCGGCGATCAGCACGTCGATATCCTCAGCCAGCGCGCGACGGAACGGGCCCATGCCCATCTGGCCAACGATGTGCGCTGCCTCGATCACTTCTTCCTCGGTCAGTGCAGGCATGTCGTCGATGCCGCTGACCGCGCCGGCGCGCACCGCTCCGCACAATGCGTCACGCGACAGATCGGCACGCAGCACGCCCAGGCGGAAATGCAGTCCCTCGGCACGCGCGATGTCGCGCACGATGGCGAGCGTCGCTTCGAGATGTGGCGCCGCACCAGCCGATCCTGCAGAGCCGATCACCAGCGGCACATCGATCGAGCGCGCGCCCAACAGTGCCTTGCGCAGATCGCGCCGCGTCGCGGCGGGCGCGGTCGCCATCTCGCCCTTGCCGAGATAGGTCGGGCCGATGTCGATCGAGCCCATGTCGCAGCCGATCAGGTCGGGCTGGCGCGCGAGCCCGGCGTTGAACGCCGGTGTGGGGATGCCGTAGCCCAACTGTCCGGACGCGCCCAGGAAGCGCATCGGCCGGCGCTTGTGGCGCACGTCGTCGAGGATGCGGGACGAGGCGCTCATATCTCGACTCCCAGCAATGGCGCGTGCTGCTGCGCGCCATATACGTCGCGGTCGCCGGGGTCGCCGGCCATGATCGGCCGCGCCAGCACGATCTTGATCGCGCGGCCCACCGGATACGGGATCACCTGCACATCATCCGGCGGCAGTCCGTACAGCGCGCCGATGCGCTCGCGCCCCAATGCGGGCGACTGCGCGACGCGGGCATAGTCGGCGTCGTTTGCGAACATCAGGTCAAGCGTCAGCCGGCGCGGGCCGGCATTCTTGCTGCGGATCACCTGGGCGATGTCGGCGAGTTTCATGGGAAACGCCTCTGGAGGAACGACAGGATATCGGCGGCGCAGCGATCGGGGGCGATGTCGCAGATGTTGTGCGGCAGTCCGGCGTAGGCGATGAGTTCGCAGTCGGGGATTTTGGTGCGCATCACCTGGTAGTTCTGTGTGCTGCCGACGGTTTCGGCGCCCGGCATCACCAGCAAGGTCGGACACTTTATGCGCGGCAGTTCGTCGGCCCACCACAGCGTGGTCATCAGCCCGACGAAGCGGCCGATATAGGCATCGTCATTCTTCGCAGCCTCGTCCAGGAACCATTCGACATGGCCAGGGGCATGGTCGCGTGGGAAGCGGTCGTCGATCGTGTCGGCGAGGAAGGCGCGCAGTCCTTCCTTTTCGACACGCGGCAGCCAGGTGCGCGCCTGGCTGTTCTTCAGCCCCGGCGTCGAGCCGAACAGCATCAGGCTGCGCACGCGTTCGGGCGAAGCCATGGCAAGGTTCTGCGCGAGGTAGCCGCCGGCAGAATTGCCGACAATGTGCGCCGCGCCGGCGCCAAGGTGGTCGAGCAGTTCACGCACGTCCTGCACGAGGCGGTCCATGGTCAGCGGTGGCTTCGCCGGCGGCACCTGCGATTCGCCGTGGCCGCGCAGGTCCATCCGCACGACGCGGTAGTGGCGAGACAGCGCGGGAACGGCAGCATACCAGCGCTTCGACGAGCCCATGGCGGCGTGCAGGAGCAGCAGTGTGCCGGGCGTGCGCCAGGGGTCGGTGAAGTCGTCAATCGTATAGGCGATGCGGATGCTGTCGCTGGTCAGGAAGGAGTCCTGCATGGTGCCTCCTGTTACCGGGGCCGGTGCAGTTCGGCGCGCGGGCGCGTCACGGTGCATTGTCCGCGCTTGAAGACTGCCAGGGGATGGCAGATCTCGGCGACGGCCTGTTCGGGCGTGGTCGCGTCGAGCACCACGATGTCGGCAGGATTGCCGATGGCGATGCCGTAGTCCTTCAGGTTCATCAGCCGCGCCGAACGTTCGGTCAGCATGGCGAAGCAATCGCGCAGCCGCGACGTGCCGCTGATCTGGCAGACGTTGGCCTGAAGGTTCGCCATGCGCAGCAGCGATGCATCGCCGTATGGCGTGAAGGGGTTGAGCACATTGTTGGTGGACAGCGAGCAGTTCACGCCGCACTCTACCAGCAGGTTCACGTCCGCGACGCCACGGCGCACGCTGTATTCCTGGTCGCGGCCCATCATGAACAGCTCGGTCGCCGGCAGCACGGTCACCGCGACGCCGGCATCGCCGATGCGACGCGCGAGTGCGCGCAGGTCCGCGATCGGCATGGTGGACAGCTTGCACATGTGCCCGGCTGCGACACGGCCGCCCAGGCCATACTTCTCGGTCAGCTCGCACACCAGGTGGATGTCCATCGCGTCGGGCGAGTTGCCGGAATCCAGATGCATGTCGATGTCGACGTCGAATTCGCGCGCGAGTTCGAATACGCGGTTGATCTGCCCGGCGTGGTCCGGGTCGTAGTTGGGCGCTGCACCGATCACGCGTGCGCCGCTCTTCAATGCCTCGACCAGCAGTGCGTCGGAACGCGGATTGTTGGTGAGGCCCTCCTGCGGGAACACGCAGACCTCGATGTCGATGGCCCAGGCGTAGTCGCGGCGCAGTTGCTCGATCGCCTCGAAGCTGCGCAATTCCACGCCGCCGTCGAGTTCCAGGTGCGTGCGCATGCGCGTGGCACCGTGCCTGATGCACTTCTCCAGCGTACGGCTGGCGCGTTCGTATACATCCTCGACGCTGAAGCTTGCCTTCACCGCCGCGACCCGCTGCATCGAGTTGGCCTGGCGCCCCTCTTCGGGTGGGCAGCGGTCGATGATATTGGACTTGTCGAGGTGGATGTGTGTCTCCACCCAGCCCGCCGCAGGCCAGGCAGCCGCCGGCGTCGAACTCCGGTCCGTCCGCGTGCAGCGCCGGCTCGATCGCGACGATGCGGCCGGCGTCCACGCCGATATCGACTGCCGGCGCGTCAGGCGCAGACGCCATTCGCGCGTTGCGGACGATCAGGTCCATTCTGCAAGCCCCTCCCGGTGGGGAGCGATGCTGGCGCGGCGAATTGAGCGGCGCAATCCCTGACTGGCTACACGGTCACACTCGGTCGAAGACCAGGATTGACCGAAACAACAGCGCTTGGAAAAGTTTGGTTGTGGTCGCGCATGGCCACCAAGACAGTGGGGATGGATCGAGATGAAGCGCATATTGCCATTAGCGGCCATTGTAGCACTTGTCGCCGTCCTCGTCGCCGCGGCCTATGCCGCACAGGACAGATACTCCCTGAGGGTTCCGGGCGGCCTCGCTTTCGCCGATTTCAAAGGATACGAAAACTGGCAGACCATCGCCGTCAGTCTCAATGGCGGCAAGCTCGCAGTGATCCTTGGCAACCCCGCGATGATCGGGGCCTACAAGGCGGGCATCCCTGGCAACGGCAAGCCGTTCCCTGACGGCGCCAGGATGGCGAAGATCCATTGGATGGCGGTGCAGAATGAGAACCAACCTGGCCCCCCGACTGTGCCGGGCGCTATGCATGATGTGGACTTCATGGTGAAGGACAGCAAGAAGTTCGCGGACAGCGGCGGATGGGGTTATGCGCAGTTCGACTATGACCCCGCTGCCCAGACCTTCAGACCAGCCGACACGTCCTCTACGCCGCCACAGGAACATGACGCGAAATGCGGCTTCGCCTGCCACACGATCGTGGCAAGCAAGGACTATGTCTTCACCGCCTATCCGCAGCGGTGAAGTCGGGGGTGGAGCGGAAGGGTCACGAGCAGCGACAAGGACGAGCGCTGGCTATGCGTTGCGCGGCACCACGTGCCAGATGTCCTCGGCATATTCACGGATCGCGCGATCCGAGGAGAACCAGCCGAGATTCGCAGTGTTCAGCACAGTGGAGCGCCACCATGCGCGCGGATCTCGCCAGCGCGCGGCGACCTTGGCCTGGGTTGCCGCGAACGTCGCGAAGTCGGACGTGACCATGAAATGGTCGTTGCCGGTCAACGCGTCCACCAGTTCGCGATAGCGCTGCGGCTCATCCGATGAGAACACGCCGTAGCCCACTGCATCCAGCACTTCGCGCAACATCGGCAGTGCGCCGATCGTCTCGCGTGCACTCGGGCCAAGCCGACGCCGCTGCACCACCTCTTCCGCAGTCAGGCCGAAGATGAAGATGTTGTCGTCGCCGACACGCTCGCGGATCTCGATATTCGCGCCGTCCAACGTGCCGATGGTCAGTGCGCCGTTCAGCGCCAGCTTCATGTTGCCGGTGCCTGACGCCTCCATGCCGGCGGCCGAGATCTGCTCGGACAGATCGGACGCGGGGATGATCGTCTCGGCCAGGCTGACATTGTAGTCCGGGATGAAGACGACCTTCAGCAGGCCGCGCAGCGCCGGATCGTTGTTGACCACGTGCGCCACATCGTTGATCAGCTTGATGATCAGCTTGGCACGGTGATAGCTGGCCGCCGCCTTGCCGGCGAAGATCTTGACCCGCGGCACCCAATCCGACATCGGGCGCGCGCGCATGTCGTTGTACAGTGCGATCGTCTCGAGGATGTTGAGCAGCTGGCGCTTGTACTCGTGAATGCGCTTGATCTGCACGTCGAACAGTGCATCCGGATTTAGCTGCACGGCGGTGCGCTCGAACACCAGCTGAGCCAGCTCCTGCTTGTTGGCTCGACGGATACGCGCCAGTTCCTCGTGCACGCTGATGTCGTCGGCTGCTTTGGCGAAGTCGGATAATGCCTCAGGGTCGTCCAGTACGCGATCACCCACGACATCCGTCAGCAGGCGCGTGAGCCTCGGGTTTGCCGCGAACAGCCAGCGACGGAAGGTGATGCCGTTCGTCTTGTTGACGATGCGGTCCGGGAACAGCTGATGCAGGTCGTGGAACACCGTCTCCCGCATCAGCTCGGTGTGCAGTGCGGAGACGCCGTTCACCCTGTGCGAGCCAAGGAAGGCCAGGGAACCCATGCGCACGCGTCGTCCCGCGTTATCGTCGATCAGCGATAGCGCCGCCAGTGGTGGCGCGTCCTGGCGCGACGATGCGCATACTGCGTCGAGATGCAGCCGGTTGATCTGGTAGACGATCTGCATATGGCGTGGCAGCAGCCATTCCATCAGCGACACCGGCCAGCTCTCGAGCGCCTCAGGCAGCAGCGTGTGGTTGGTGTAAGAGATGGTGCTGGTGGTGATCTGCCATGCCTGATCCCACGGCAGCCCGTGCAGGTCGAGAAGGATCCGCATCAACTCGGCCACAGCGATTGCCGGGTGGGTGTCGTTCAGTTGGATCGCCGCCTTGTCGGGCAGCAGCCTGATGTCGCCGTTCTGCTGGCGCATGTGACGGCTGACCAGGTCCTGGAGCGACGCCGAGGTGAAGAAGTATTCCTGGCGGAGGCGCAGCTCCCGGCCTGCTGCGGTGTCGTCGCTGGGATATAGTACCTGGGAGATGGCGTTTGCACGATCGCTCGCCTCCTGCGCATGGAGGTGTTCGCCGCGATTGAACGCATCCAGCCGGAGCGGATCCGCCGCGCGCGCCGACCAGAGCCGCAGCGTGTTGGCGTAGTGTCCGCGCCAGCCGACCACGGGCATGTCGTAGGCGACCGCATCCACCGTCTCGGCCGGATGCCAGACATGCTGCTCGCTGCCATCCGCACTCGTGCGGGTCTCCACGGTGCCACCGAAGCCGACCTGATGCGTGGCGTCGGGCCGTACCACCTCCCATGGATTGCCAAAGGCCAGCCAGTTCTCCGGATACTCGTGCTGCCAGCCGTCCTTGATGACCTGACGGAACATGCCGTGATCGTAGCGGATGCCATAGCCGTGCGCTGGAATGCACAGCGTGGCCATGCTTTCCATGTAGCACGCGGCCAGACGGCCCAGGCCGCCATTGCCCAGCGCGGCATCGTGCTCGATGTTGCGCAGCCGGTCGTAGTCGACGCCCAGTTCGCCGAGGGCAGCACGCATGCGCTCGACCAGCCCAAGGTTGTTGAGCGAATC
>DASSRN010000392.1:0-31576 GCA_035701785.1 Acetobacteraceae bacterium
AACTGATTTGACACCCGCCCGCCCCGGTGGCATGGGCGCGCGCTTTCCGCACCGCCTACCCCTGCGAGGCCCATTGGATGGTGAAGCCTGAACTTGGCACCAAGCGCGTCTGCGTCTCTTGCGGCGCGCGGTTCTACGACCTGACGAAGGTCCCCGCCGTTTGCCCGAAATGCGGCACCGAGCAGCCGATCGAGCAGCCACGCCCGCGCCGCACCGGCGGCAACGTGGTCGAGGACAGGCGGCCCAGGAAGCCAGCACCCGCCCCGGGCGCCGAGGAGGCGGATGTCGAGGTCGAGGGCGTCGAGGAGGAAGGCGAGGAGGACATGATCGAGGACGCCGCCGACCTGGAGGACGATGCGGACTCGATCAGCGGCGACATCGAGGTCGAGCCGGATTCCG
This sequence comes from Acetobacteraceae bacterium, assembly GCA_035701785.1. Taxonomy (GTDB): domain Bacteria; phylum Pseudomonadota; class Alphaproteobacteria; order Acetobacterales; family Acetobacteraceae; genus JAMXLO01. The sequence continues at coordinate 400 of DASSRN010000392.1, forward strand.
ACGAGACCGACCGTTGAACCCAGCCGCTACAGCGGCGAGCCGTCCTTGCGGGTGTAGCGGAAGCGCCCGTCCGGACCCATCGCCGCCTTGAGGTCGTCGTTCGGATAGGTGCCTTCGTCGCCTGGCGTGCGGTCGCCGATCTCCAGCACCACCACATCGGCATCGGTGCGGTTCTCCAGGTGATGCGCCGTGCCGCCGGCCGGGAAGCCGGCGCACATGCCGGGCGACAACAGCGTCTCGCCGATGTCGGTGACCAGGGTCGGCGTGCCTTCCAGGATGTAGACGAACTCGTCCTGCCGGCTATGCCGGTGGTGCAGCGCCGACCACGCGCCAGGTGCGAGCCGTGTGTGGTTCACGCCGAACACGCCGAGACCGAACAGGTCGCCCAGGGGCCGCTTCTCGCGGCCGACGACCTTCGCCTGGAGGTGCGCGGGATAGCCCGAGCCGCGGGCGCGCAACGGCGCCTCCCCGGCACGGATCGCGGCGGCCCGGGTGTCGCTCTCAGCCATGATCGAGCCTCCTTCGCCAGCGCAGGATCAGGGCCAGCGCCGCGTCGTAGGGCAGCGCCGGCACCTCGCGCAGCCACCAATAGCAGCGCCGCCACCAGACTGTCGCTGCCGGCACGACCGGGGGCACCGCGGCGCGCGCCGGCAGCCCCACAAGCCGCAGCAGCATCAGGCAGCGCGGCAGGTGATAGAGGCTGCTGGCGGCGAACACCGAGGTGGTGATCCCGCGTCGCCGCAGCAGGTCGGCGACGGCGCGGGCCGAGGACAGTGTGTCGGTGCCGGTCTCCTCCAGCAGGATGCGTTCCGGAGGCACGCCCCTCGCCTCCAACAGCGCTGCCATGACCGATGCCTCGGATGGTCCGTGTCGCCCCACGCCGCCGGTTGGCACGAACAGCGGCTCGCGCAGCCGCGCGCCGAACGCGGCGGCCGCCTCGACGCGCAGCAGCAGCGTCGTGCTGGGCCGTCCGCCAGGGTGCACCGCGGCGCCGAAGATGACGATGACCGCTATGTTCGCCTGACGCCCCAGAAGATCGGGAAGCCTTCCGGCACGCCAGTGATATCCGGGCGGAACGCCGTGGGCAGCTGCGCCAGGCCCAGCGGGTAGTAGGGCACATTGTCGAATGCCTGGAGCTGGATCTTTTCGGCGGCCTGCTTCTGCGCCGCCGGATCCGGCGCGTTGAACCACGCGTCGCGCAGCGCCTCGATCTTCGGGTCTTCCGGCCAGCCGAACCAGGCGGACTTGCCGTTCCCGCGCAGCGGCAGGTGGCTCGCCGGCGAGAAGAAATCGAGGCCGGAAAAACCGGTGCAGAACATGTTCCAGCCGCCCTCGGCCGGCGGCTTGGTCAGCGCGCGGCGCTGCACCACCATGCCCCAGTCGGTCGCCTGGTAGTCCACGTCGACGCCGACGCGCTTCAGCATGTCGGCGGCGACCTCGGCCAGCGGATAGTTGGTCGGCTGATCGGTAGCGCCCATGAGCACCACCTTCTCGCCCTGGTAGCCGGCAGTCTCAAGCGCCTTTTTCACCGCGCCGTAGTCGCGCTTGCCCGTCAGCACTGAGATGCCGGCGTCGCTCGCCAGCGGCGAGACCGGCGGGAAGAAGCCGCACGGCGCGGACCAGAGCGACGTGTCCTCGCCTTGCATGGCGATCATGAACTCCTTCTGGTCGATCGCGCCCATCAGCGCACGGCGCACCGCCGGCTTGTCGAACGGCGGATACAGATGGTTTGGCCGCAGCAGGAACGGCGTTCCGGTAGGGTCGGTGATCTCGACCGTGATGTTGGCCTTCCTGAGCAGCGGCAGCAGATCGGCCGGTGGGTTTTCCCACCAGTCCATCTCCCCTGCCTGCATCGCTGCTGCCTTGGTGGCGTAGTCCGGCTGGACATGCCATTCGACGCGATCGAAATGCACGAGCTTGGGCCCGGAGGTGAAGCTCGCTTCGCCATCCTCGCGCGGCTTGTACTTGTCGAAGCGCTCGTAAACGAACAGCGAGCCCTGCACTCGTTCGTCCGGCTTGAAGCGATACGGGCCACTGCCGATCACCTCGGTGAACGCCTTGAACGGATCGGTCTCGGCGATGTGCTGCGGCATGATCGCGCACATGTTGGAAGCGCCGTGGCACATCGCGTCGGGCAGCAGCGCGAACGGCTGCTTCAGGCGGATCACGATCGTTCTGTCGTCCGATGCGGCGATCTCATCGGTGCGCGCCATCAGCGCCTGGCCGAATGCGTCGCGCGCGCCCCAGCGCTTGATCGATGCAGCGCAGTCGCGTGCCAGCACCTTCTCGCCGTTGTGGAACATCAGCCCGTCGCGCAGCGTCAGCTTCCACGTCTTGCCGTCGTTCTCGACGGTATGGCCGGCGACCATCTGCGGCGTCGCCTTGAAGCCGAACTTCTGGCCGGCCTGCCCGTACAGCGTGTCGAACACCATGTAGGCGTGGTTGCGGGTGACGTAGGCGGTGGTCCAGACCGGATCGAGGATCGCGAGGTCCGATTGCGGGATGAATTTCAGGACCCGCTTGCTTTCCGCCTGGCCGATCGCAGGCAGGGCAAGTGTGGAGGCCGAAGCCGCGATGAAGGTACGTCGCCGCATGTGCAGTCTCCCAGGTTGTTGTTGTTTCCTCCCGGACCTGCCGGCGATGGTGGCGCGGAAGACCGCCTCTGCCAACAGCATGCGGCAGATCAGCCGCGGCGCACATTCCAGAACTTCGGGAACCCTTCAAGCACGCCGGTGAGGTCGGCGCGGTAGGCCGTCGAAAGCTGCGCGAGTCCGAGCGGCCAATATGGCACGTCTCGGAATGCCTCAAGCTGGAGTTCCTCGCAGATCTTCTTCTGGGCCGCCAGGTCCGGAGCATCAAACCACGCGTCGCGCAGCGCCTCGATCTTCGGCAACGTCGGCCAGCCGAACCATGCGCTTCTCGCGTTGCCGCGCAGCGGCAGATGACTCGCCGGCGTGAGGAAATCGAGGCCGGCGGTTCCGGTGCAGAACAGGTTCCAGCCGCCTTCGGCCGGCGGTTTGATCGACGCACGGCGCTGAACAACGGTGCCCCAGTCCGTTGCCTGATAATCCACGTTCATCCCCACCCGCCTCAGCATCGCGGCGGTGACGTCACTCAGCGCCTTGAGGCCCGGCAGGTCGGTGGGCACGAGCAGCACCACCTTCTCGCCTTCGTAGCCGGCTGCTGCCAAGGCCTGCCTCACGGCGACATCGTCGCGACTGCTGGTCAGCAACGACAGACCGGCCTCGCTCGCCATCGGTGAGACTGGGGTGAAGAAACCGCATGGAACCGACCAGAGCGCGGCATCCTCGCCCTGCATCGTGATCATAAACTCCCTCTGGTCGATTGCGCCCATCAGGGCGCGTCGAACTGCCGGCTTATCGAAGGGCGGATGGAGATGGTTCGGCCGCAAGAAGTATGGCGTGCCGGTGCGCCCGCTGATCGGTGTGGCGATATTGTTCCGGCGCAACAGCGGCAGCAGGTCAGGGGTGGGATTCTCCCACCAGTCCAACTCCCCCGTCTGCAGCGCCGCTGCCTTGGTGGCGGGGTCTGGCTGCACGTGCCACTCGACACGGTCGAAATGCACCACCTTGGGACCAGCGGTGAAGTCCGCTACGCCGTTGTCGCGTGGCCGGTAATCCTTGAACCGTTCGTACACGAACCGGGAGCCCTGCACCCTCTCGTCCACGTTGAAACGGAACGGGCCGCTGCCGACCACTTCGCTGACGGGCTTGAACTGGTCCGTCTCGGCAAGGCGCTGCGGCATGACGGCGCACATATTTGGACCGCCATGGCACATCGCCTCGGGCAGCAGTGCGAACGGCCGGTTCAAACGGAACACTATGGTCTTGTCGTCGGGCGCAAGAACCTCGTCAGTGCGCGCCATCAGCGCCTGGCCGAAGGCGTCCCGCGATCCCCAGCGTTTGATCGAAGCGACACAATCGCGCGCCAGCACCCTTTCGCCGGTGTGGAACAGCAACCCGTCGCGCAGGGTCAGCTTCCAGGTCTGGCCTTCGTCCTCGATCATGTGCCCCGCCAGCATCTGCGGCGAGGCCTTGAAACCGTCCTGGTAGCCGCTCTGTCCGTACAGCGTATCGAATACCATGTAGCCGTGGTTGTGGGTTACGTATGCCGTCGTCCAGACCGGGTCCAAGATCGCCAGATCGGTCTGCGGGATGAACCGGAGCACCCGCTTGCTCTCTGCTTGCACCGCCGCCGGCATCGCGAGGCTTGCGGCCGAGGCCGCGAGGAATGTGCGTCTGCGCATTGCTTCCGTCCCCCGATTGTCGTTGTTGCTCCCTGCCTGACTTGCCGGAGATGGTGGCGCGGGAGTATCGGCCTTGTCCATCTCATTGCGGAACAGGATGGCCCCGATGAAGTCCCTGACCGAAGCCGCCGTGCGGCAGTACAGCGATCTTGGCTACTATGCGCCGGTGCCGGTGCTGGGCCGCGCCGAGGCGCGCACGCTGCGCGACAGGCTGGAGGCGTTCGAGGCACGCGGAACTGGCATGCAGGGCGCGGTGCGGCACAAGCCGCATCTCCTGTTCACCTGGCTGAACGACCTGATCCGCCATCCGCGCATCCTCGATGCGGTGGAGGACATTATCGGCCCCGATATCCTGTGCTGGGGCACGTCGTTCTTCACCAAGGAGGCGCGCAATCCCAGCTACGTGTCATGGCATCAGGACTCCACCTACTGGGGGCTGGAGCCGGCCGACATCATCACCGCCTGGGTGGCGTTCACCGACAGCAGCGCGGCGAATGGCGCGATGCGGGTGATCCCGGCGTCGCACAAGCTCGAGCAGATCGCGCATCGCGATACGTTCGCCGCCGAAAACCTGCTGTCGCGCGGCCAGGAGATCATGGTGGAGGTGGATGAGAGGCAGGCGGTGATGCTGGAACTCGCCGCCGGCGAGATGTCGCTGCACCATGTGCGGCTGATCCATGGCTCGGACCCGAACCCGTCGGATGACCGGCGCATCGGCTTCGCCATCCGGTATATTCCAACGTATGTGCGCCAGGTTGCCGGCAGCCACGACACCGCGACGCTGGTGCGCGGCGAGGACCGCTACGGCAACTTCGAGCACGAGCAGCGGCCGGATGCGGATCTGTCGGACGCCGCGGTGGCGTACCACGCCGCAGTCACCGGGGCGCACGCCCAGATCCTGATGCGCGGCACTGGGAGGGAGATGCGGGCGTAAGGCTGGGGCTAGTCTGCAGCCTGCGCCGGCTGCTCCGAGAACCGCGGCATCACTTCGCGGGCAAAGCGGCGCAGGCTCTGCCGTCCGCGCTCGCCGCCCCCCGAACCACCGCCGTTGATCAGCACATAGCCGACACCGACGCGCTCCAGAGCTTCCAGTCGCCGGGCGATCTCGTCGGGACTGCCGTACATCGCGCTGTTGAGGTTGACGGCCTGGGGATCGCCGGTGGCGCGGTCTGGCCCGCCATGTACCGTGCCATCTGGCGTCGTGGCGAGCTTCAGTTGTCGCAGCCGGTTCTGTAGCCGACGATCCAGCGCTTCATCGCGTTCCGCAGTGCTGTTCGTGACGAAGAACGCGCGTGTCACGCCGACCTGCATCGGGTCGTAGCGTCGTCCGCTCGCCTCCACTGCCGACCGGAACCACGCGATGCTCTGCGCCACGTCGTCGGGCGAGGCGTATTGCCCCAGCAGCAGGTTGAAGCCGCGTTCGGCGACGCTGCGGATCGAGCGTTCGCTGCCGGCGCCCATCCAGATCTGGGGGTGCGGCTTCTGTGCCGAAGGCGGCTCGACCACGACGTCGTTGAACCGCCAGTAGTTGCCGTGGTGCGAGAAGCGCTCCTCCGAGGTCCATGCCTTCAGCAGCACAGCAAGGCACTCCTCGAAGCGGGCGTCCGCCTCTGCCATCGGCGTGTCGAAGCCGGCGAATTCGTTATAGCGGTAGCCTTTGCCGATGCCGAAATCGAGCCGGCCGCCGGACAGCAGGTCCAGCGTTGCAGCCTGTTCCGCCAGCAGCACCGGGTTGTGCCAGGGCAGCACGATCACCGCTGTGCCCAGGCGCAGCCGGTGGGTGCGCGCGCCCAGCCAGGTCAGCAGGTTCAGAGTGGCCGAGACCTGGCCGAAGCCGGTGAAGTGATGCTCCACCACGAAGGTGCCGTGGAACCCCAGCGCCTCGGCCTCGACGTTGTATTCAACGAAGTCCCGGAACCCCTCGGCGCTGTCGAACTCGGCGCTGCCGCGCCGCGCAGCAGCGCTGCCGAACAATCCGAACCGCATGCAAGCTCTCCCGACCGCTGCCGGCAGGCTACGCGTTGCGCGGGGATGCGCCAAATGCGACGCTAGCGTCATGGAGTTCGGCTGGTATCACGAGTTCCACCGTCAGGTGGATCAGCAATCCGATGCGGACGCGTTCACCGAAGCGCTTGATCAAGTGGCTGACGCGGAACGCTGGGGGCTCGATTCGATCTGGCTGGCGGAGATCCACCAGCAGCCCGCGCGCTCGGTACTCAGCGCTCCGCTGACGGTTGCCGCCGCCATTGCCGCGCGCACCAGCCGGCTGCGCATCGGCACCGGCGTTCAGGTGCTGCCGCTGTGCCACCCGCTGCGGCTCGCAGAGGAGACCGCGACGATCGACCAGATCAGCCGCGGCCGGCTGCTGCTGGGTGCCGGACGCAGCGGCAATCCCCGCGCTTACGCCGCCTATGGCATTCCGTACTCCGAAAGCCGCGAGCGATTCTATGAGACGCTCGATATCCTGAAGCTTGCCTGGACACAGGACCGCTTCTCCTTTGCCGGCAAATACTTCAGCTTCGATCAGGCGCGCTCGGTGCCGCGGCCTTACCAGCAGCCGCATCCGCCGATCCGAATCGCCGGCGCCAGCGAGGATACCTTTCCGATACTCGGCGCGCTTGGTTACCCGCTGTTCGTCGCGGTGCGCAGCGGGTCGCTGTCGGGACTGGCGCCGGACCTTGTCGCCTACCGCGATGCCTATGTCGCGGCAGGCCATCCGGGCAGGGGCGAGGTGTATCTACGCCTGTCGCTGCACCTCGCCGAGACCGACGAGCAGGCTCTCGAGGAAGCTGAGAACAGCATGATGGCAGGCTACCGGTCGCTGACCACGCGGCTGGAGGGTTCGCCGAACAGCCGCCGGCGCGCCGAGTTGGAGACGGTGCGCACAATCACCTACGAGCAGGTGCTGCGCGACAAGGTCGTGGTCGGCAGCCCCGCGCGTGTCGCCGATCGGCTGCGGCAACTGCACGAGGAACTGGGCATCGACGGCATCCTGGCCGAATTGAACTTCGGCGGCCTGATCCCGCCAGCCTGGATGATGCGGTCGCTGCGACTGCTGTGCGAGCAGGTTCGCCCGCATTTCGTGTAGATCGGTCCGCACGCCCATGAGGGAAATCAATATGCATGCAGGGGGAAACGGCGCCGCGGACGACGAGACGGATGCACGCTGGATGAGCTACGCCGAACTTGCCGAGGCCCGGCGCATCACCGTTTCTTCGGCGATCCGGCTGGTGGTGCGGCGTGGCTGGCGGCGGCAGGCGGACAACCAGGGAACCATGCGCGCGCTGGTGCCGCCGAAGTGGTCCGAGCCCGCGCCGGGAAGGGACCTCGACCCGGCGCTGCGCAGGACGATCGAGGAGTTGCAGGAATCCGTCGCGATGCTGCGCCAGCGCGCAGAGACCGCGGAGCGCGACGCCAAAGCTGACCGCGACCGCGCCGACCGCGCCGAACTGGCGCGCCGGGCGGAATACAGTCGCGGCGACTATCTGCGGGAGAAGATCGATGCGTTGCGCGCCGACCTGGCGGAGGTGACGTACGAGCTGGAGCTTGCGCGGCGCGAAATCGCTGAAATCAGTGAAGCGTCCGAGGAGCTTCGACGCGCCGACGCACGCTGGCGTGGGCTGGGCCGGTTTGCCCGGATGCGGGAGGCCTGGCGCGAGCATGCCATCGAGCCGGCAGGAACCGAGTAGTCGAGGCAATCACGCGCCGATTGCGCTGCGGGTACGTATGAACACGTAGAGCCGCCTGTGCTTGACCTGCATCAATGCCCGAAGCGGCTGCGGACTGTAGAGGTCGTTCTCTGGCAAATCCGACAGTTCGAGGAATCGCGATGAAGCTGGCGAACTCTCCGATGAAGGCCCCGACGGGACTGGCGTTCGAGTTGTCTGACCTGGTCATGGCACTCGGCTGGTCGGAATTCCACGCTCTGCGCATGGTGGTCGAACTGGATCACTGCACGGCCGGCGAGGAGTATGAAGAGGTGCTTGCCTTCTACCCGGCGAATTCGGGGTTCCGGCGCTGGTCGATGTGGCGGACCTGCGATGAGATCGTGGTTGAGCCGGCGAAGGGAAGCACCCAGCATTTCGCATCGCTGGCAGGCGCGCTGGACGCCCTGAGTCCGGCCGCGGGCGAAACCGCCGGGCAAGGCGCGGCCTGATCCAGGCCGCAATAAGGCCGGCTGTGCAGTTGGATCAGTGCAGCCAGACGAAGATCGACCCGATCACCGCCGCCCAGACCGCGCTCGAGAGCACCAGGCCGGCGACGATGCCCCTGGCTGGTGCCAGAGCGTCCCCGTCCTCAAGCTCGAAGGGCGGCGCCGGAGCATCACAGCCGCGAAGCATCGAGATCAGCGCCGGGCTCACATTGTCGACCCGACCTGGCCGGCGACGCTCAACATGCAGCGCGTCAGCTTGTTCCAACTGATCAGCCTGGTGCGACTGAGAAGGGCTGTGCAGGTCCGACACGCTCAAATCTCCTGCTGCGCGGCTACCACCGCAGATTGAGTGGTGGCCGCGGTTCGCGCATTGATTCAGATCAACCGGCAGGCTCCGGATGCGGAGCCTTCAACAGAAAGATCGAAGATACGGCCACTACATTAGCTCACGGAGCCGTGAGCAGCAAGTCAAAAGATGTACTCTCCGGTTGCTGGACCCGGCATGGTTGCAGACGTTACGCTGGCGATGGCACTTGGAGTGAACAGGAATGACCGGCGCGCCGGCCTCGCCACCGCCCTTTCGCGGGAGGAATTCGATACCGCGCGCAATCGTACTGACGTCCCACCCTCCTCGTGCCAGCCGCGTGACGCCGGTCCGGTGGGGCCTGAGCGATCCCCTTGGACGCGGTCCGGTGATCGCCACGTTGCACGACCCGGACACGCGGAACGTGATCGGCACGCATTCGGGTGCCTACTCGCTGTATCGCGCGCTCGCCATCGCCGCCGGCCAGCTGGCACCCGACCATCGCCCTGACCTGACCGACACCGCGCCGGCCGAGTGCATCGGTCCGTTTCCGCAATGGGGTGAGCCGGATCGGATCGTCTCGCTCGACCCGTGGGGGCACGTGGCCGGCGAACTGTTCGCCGACAGGATCGCGGCCGGGTGGGACATCCGCCCCACCATTGCGGTGACGCGGGCACGCATCAACCTGCCGGAGATCGCTCACGCCGTGCGGTCGGGACGGCTGACGCCCGATGGCACAGTGCTGACTGCGGCGGCGGAGGTACAGGTGACCAAGGTCGCCATCGAGCCGGTCTGGCACCTGCCAGGCGTCGCCCGCCGTTTCGGCATCGATGTCACCGACCTGCGTCGGTGTCTGTTCGAACAGACCGGCGGCATGTTCCCAGAACTGGTGACACGCCCCGACCTCGAGGTGTTCCTGCCGCCGATCGGCGGCACGTCGGTCTACATCATGGGCGACCCGGCGCGCCTCGGCCGCGCTGACACCCCGGTTGCCTGCCGGGTGCATGACGAATGCAACGGCTCCGACGTGTTCGGCTCCGACATCTGCACCTGCCGCCCGTATCTCGCACACGGCGTCGAGGTATGCGCAGAGACCGCGCAGCAGGGCGGTGTTGGCGTCGTCGTGTACAACCGCAAGGAAGGGCGTGCGCTGGGCGAGGTGACCAAGTTCCTGGTCTACAACGCGCGCAAGCGGCAGGAAGGCGGCGACCGGGCCGAGGCCTATTTCCAGCGCACCGAATGCGTCGCCGGCGTCGCCGACATGCGGGTGCAGGAACTGATGCCGGACGTGCTGCACTGGCTCGGCATCACGCGCATCGAGCGGCTGGTGTCGATGAGCCACCTGAAATACGCGACGATCGTCGCCAGCGGCATCGAGGTCGCGCAGCGTGTGCCGATCCCCGATGGGCTGATCCCGGCCGATGCGGCGGTCGAGATGGATGCCAAGAAGGCGTCCGGTTACTACGCCGATAGGGTGCCGGATGCCGCCGAGTTGGCGCTGCCGAAGGGGCGCGCGCTGCGCGGCTGAGCCATGTCGGACGTTGGGTTGCTTGCGTGGCTCCGTACACCGGAAGCGGTGCGCGAGCGATGCACTGACCTCCTGGCGCTCGCTGAACAGGATAGTCTGCCGCATTTTGCATTCGACCCTGGTCGGCTCGACGATGTGGTGAACTACGTCGCCGCAGTGATCCGGCAGAACTATCCGGACCTGGCCATCCCTTACCATTCCCGCTGGCGGCACTTCGAGGTGAATGGTCTGGATCGCTGGGCGCCGCTCGCCGTGGTGTCGCGCGACGACCCGATCGAGCGCGCGCGGCAGCGGATCGAGCTCTGCACCGTCAGTGTCCTGCTGGATGCCGGCGCCGGGTCGGCGTGGCGCTACCGAGAACCCGGAACCGGGCTGCTGCTGACCCGGTCGGAGGGGCTCGCGATCGCCAGCCTGCATGCGTTCAGGGACGCGTTGTTCTCCAGCGATCCGCGACAGAAGCTGCGTGCCGATGCGGCAGCACTGGCACGGCTTTCGGATGCGGCGCTGGCGGCGGCATTCCAGGTAGCGGCGGACAATCCGCTCGCCGGTTTCGCAGGGCGGGCGGCGCTCCTGCGCCGGCTCGGCGTCGCGCTGCAACAGCGTGGCGAGGAACGCATCGGCGGGCTGCTGGATGTCTGGCTGGCCCGGGCGGCGGTAAATGGTGTGCTGCCGGCCCGCGATCTGTTGAGCGCGATCCTGGAGGTGCTCGCGCCGATCTGGCCCGATCGGCTGGTACTTGCGGGCGAGCGGCTGGGGGATGTGTGGCACCACCCGCTGTTGCGCGGCGAAGGACTGGTGCCATTCCATAAGCTGTCACAGTGGCTGTGCTACTCGCTCATTGAGGTGCTGGAGGAGATCCCGGTCGCGGTCACCGGTCTCGACGACCTGACCGGGCTTGCGGAGTACCGCAACGGAGGCCTGTTCATCGATCTCGGCGTCCTTGCACTGCGCGACCCATCCCTGGCGGCGGCACCACTTCCAGTGGGCCATCCGGCAATCGTCGAGTGGCGCGCGTTGACCGTAGCGCTGTTGGATCGGATCGCACCGAAGCTGCGCGATCGCCTGGGTGCCAGTGCCGCGCAGCTGCCGCTTGCGCGGCTGCTGCAAGGCGGCACCTGGGACGCCGGCCGCCGGATCGCTCGCGAGCGGCGCGCCGATGGCGGGCCACCGCTTGTTGTGCAGAGCGATGGGACCGTATTTTAAGGTCATGCCGTCATCCGCCAGCGTCACCGTCGTCGATCATCCGCTGGTGCGGCACAAGCTGACGTTGCTGCGCCGGAAGGAGACGCCGACCGCCGAATTCCGGCGGCTTATGCGCGAGCTGAGCCTGCTGATGGCATACGAGGTCACGCGCGGGCTCGCGACGGAAACCGTCGCGATCGACACGCCGCTCGAGGCGATGGAGGCCCCGCTTCTGTCCGGCAAGAAGCTCTGTTTCGTGTCGGTCCTGCGTGCCGGCAACGGGATGCTGGAAGGCATGCTCGATCTGGTGCCGTCGGCGCGCGTCGGACATATCGGGCTGTATCGCGATCCGCACACGCTGGTACCAGTGGAATACTATCTGAAGCTGCCAGACGATGTGCAGGACCGGGTGGTGATCGTGGTCGATCCGATGGTGGCGACCGGCCACTCCGCCGTTGCGGCGATGACGCGGCTGCGCCAGGCCGGCGTGGCGCAGATCAGCTTCGTCTGCCTGATCGCCGCGCCGGAAGGACTTGCGGCACTGGCCGATGCACATCCCGGCCTGCCGGTCTACGTCGCGGCGATCGACCGCGAACTGGACGGGCATGGCTACATCCGACCAGGCCTCGGCGACGCCGGCGACCGATTGTTCGGCACCCGTTGAGCCACGAATATCATCACGCGAACGTCACCATCATCACCTGAGCGTGCTGTTCCGCACCCAACGTTCGGCCAACATCTCCTCGCAGCATCAGCGCCGTCATTGGATGAGGAGGTACGTTATGCGTTATTCGTTTCTGCTTCCGCTGGGGCTGCTTGCGTTGACCGGCTGCGTTGTCGAAACCCCGGCCCGGCCGACCACCACCACATACGTGACGCCGGCACCCACGCCGACCTATGTCGCACCGAGCGCGACCTACGTCACGCCGGCGCCGCCCAACACCACCGTGATCCGCACGCCGTAATCAGGCTGCGGTATCGCGCGGGCGCAGCGTGGCACAGGCGGGCATCGCCAACAGACACAGTGCGGCCATGGCCAGGAACGCCGTGCCGCCGATGCTGCCGTAGAGCCAGCCTGAGGCGAGCGTCAGCAACGCGGTCGCCGCACCGATGCACAGCGTGCCGTAGACCGCCTGAGCCGTGCCGGCGAGCTGCCTCGGCACGGTCAGCACGATCAGCCGCATGCAGGCGAGATGCAGCAGCGCGAAGGTGAGGCCGTGCAGCGGCTGGATCACGGCCAGCAGCAGCGGCGACGTGGTGAATGCGGCGACCGTCCATCGAACGGCGCCTGCGCCGGCTGAAATGGCGCAGGCGCCGGCGGGACCGAAGCGGCGCAGCAGGGCGGGACCGAGGACCAGGAAGACGAGGACCTCGGACAGGACCGATTCCGACCAGAGCAAGCCGACGATGTGGAAATCGATGCCGGCCGCGCGCCAGCGGATCACCGAGAAGGTGTCGTGCAGGGCGTGACTGCCTTCCACCAGCGCCGCCACCAGAAGCATCCGGCGGAAAATGCGGAGTCGCAGCAACTCGCCCCAATCGCGCAAGCCGCGCGGGCGAGGCGCGCGGCTTCGAAGCTCGGTCAGCGCTGGAAGCCTCGACGCAACGGCACCCGCCATCGCCAAGAACAGCCCGCCGACCCAGATAATGGCGGCAAGCTCGGTGATGCCGGTGAACCAGCCGCTCGCCGTGGTCCCGGCGACGAATGCCGCCGACCCGCAGGCACGCAGCCAGCCGTACGCAAACCTCCGTCCACCACCGCGTTCGCTGAGGTAGGCGGCGGTGGTCGCCAGCGCGTCCGACAGCGGGACCAGCGGCGCCAGCATCGCGGCATACAGCACGCTGACCACGAACAGCGCGGCGAAGTGACGCATGGCGAGGTAGCCGGCACTGACGATAGCGGCCACCACAGCGCATGCGCACAGCACCAGCGCATGTCGTCGCGTGCGGTCAGCCGCGTGGCCGATCGCCGGTCCGGCGATCACCCGGATGGCGGTCGATGCTGCCAACACGACGCCGATCTGCCCGGCGAAGAGACCGCGTTCCTGAAGCAGTGCGGGCAGGAACGGCGACTGCACGCCGAACGCCGCGTAGAGCAATGCGAACAGGGCGAAGAAATTCGGCAGCACCCAGCGGGTCTGATGTCGGCTGGGCTCCTTCAGCGCAGACTCACCGCACGGCTTCGATCACGTCTTGTGGTGGCACGGCGTGGTGCCGGACCAGCAGCATGCCGCCCGCCAGCATGGACAGGGCGACGATGGCGAACAGCAGCGAACGATCAGCGAGTGTGTCGCGTGGCGAGCGGTCGGCGTACCAGAAGTGTCGGTACCACGACCTGTGCGGCTGGGGAAACTTCGGTCCAGGATGATCCTGCATGCCTCTGCGCTACCCGAGCTTTTGATCTTGTGACGGATGTCCTTCGGCTGCTCAGGCTGCCAGTTCAAGGATTTCCTTCACCTGCGCCGGCCCCTCGATCCGCCGCGGGTTGCGCGGCACCCAGGGCGTGCCCATCGCCTGTTCGGCCATCCGGTCGAATGCATCGCGACGGACGTTCACGGCGCCCAGGCTGCGCGGCATCCCGAGGCTGGCGATGAACTCGTCGAGCACGTCGGCCGCATCCTCGCCAGGATGGTCCATCGCCGCTGCCACCATTGCCTGCCGTTCGGCGTTCGCAGTCCGGTTCCACCGCATCACGGCTGGCAGCATGATGCATGACGTGTGGCCGTGCGGGATGTCGAACACCGCACCCAGCACGTAGCCGATGCCGTGGCTCGCACCCATCGGGACGCCGCTCGCCAACGGTCCCATCGAAAGCCAGGAGCCAAGCTGGCAATCGAGCCGCGCCTCGCGGTCGGACGGATCGGCCTTGACCCGCCGCAACCCGCGGACCAGCAGCGACAGGCCGCGCAGCGCCTGCGCATCTGCGTAGGGGTGCGCCTCGCTGGAGCAGATGCCCTCGACACAGTGATCGACCGCGCGGATGCCGGTGGACAGGAACAGCCACTCCGGCGTGTGCACGGTCACCGCCGGGTCCAGCACGACCGCGCGCGGTATGATGCGCGGGTGGCGGAACAGTTCTTTCACCTTCGTCCTCTCGTCGGTGACCCCGGCGATCGCTGAGAACTCTCCGGCGGAGAGCGTCGTCGGCACACTGATCTGCCGCACCGTCGGCGCATTGCATGGTGGCGGGGCGCCGTTCACCGGACGCAGCGCGTCCAGCGCCTCGGGCGTGCGAATGTCGTTCGCGAGGCAAAGCTGCACCGCCTTCGCGGCATCGGTGACCGACCCGCCGCCGAGTGTGACGATCAGGCCGGCGCCGGCGTCGCGGACCTGGTCCGTGGCGGCGATGACCGCCCGGCGCGGCGTGTGCGCCGGCATCGCGTCGAACACACCAGCGCAGCGGTTGCCCAACTCACGGCGCAGCTTCTCGACTTCGCCGGTGGTGCGGTTCAGCGTACCGCTGACCATCAGGAACACGCGATGCGCGTCGCGCGCCAGGTCCGCGACTGCCCGTGCCGCGGGTTCGCCGAACCGCACCTCCTCCATCTGGCTGAACACGACGCGGCCCTGTTCCGTCATGGCCTTATCTCCCTCTGCGCGTCACACGGTAATGCCAGTGGCAGGATAACGCGATCCGGGTATCCAGCGCGCTGCTTGATCCACCCCGCCTGCCTGCTAGGTTCCGCCCGCCATGAGCCCACACGACCCGGTCCGGTTTGTCGCCAAGAACGTGCGCGTCGATCTTCGGCTCATTGCCGAGATGATCGCGCCCGGTTCGCGCGTGCTGGACATCGGCTGCGGCGACGGCACGCTGATCGATCATCTGTTCCGCACCAAAGGCTGCGACGCGCGCGGCATCGAGATCGACATGGCCGAAGTGATCCGTGCCGTCGCACACGGCATGCCGGTGATGCACGGCGACGCCGACAGCGATCTTGCGCACTACCCGGACGGTGCGTTCGACTACGTGGTGCTCTCGCGCACGCTGCAGGCGGTGGAGCGGCCGCGCGCGGTGCTCCAGCAGATGCTGCGGATCGGCACGCGCGCCGTGGTGAGCTTCCCGAACTTCGGCCACTGGCTGGTGCGCTGGCAATTGGTGAGCACTGGGCGCATGCCGATGACGCCCACCTGGGATCGCCCGTGGCACGAGACGCCGAACATCCACCCCTGCACCATCCGGGACTTCTTCACGCTTTGTGAGCATGACGGGTATGTTGTGGAAAGCTGGCTCGCGGCCGATGACGCTGGCGGACGCACGCCCTGGCGGCGTTTCCCGCGGCTGGCAAACCTGTTCGGCGAGCAGGGGCTTTTCCTCTTGCGCCGGGTGGATGGCGGCAGATAGCGTGCTTGATCCAGATCAATGACTGGACTGGCGGCAACCTGATTTTTTGCCGACCCGACACCGAACTGTCACGTATGCCGACAGCCGATCTGCGGTAATTGCGTGGTCGCTACGGGGAGACCGAACAATGTCGTGCTGGACCGAACTCGGCGCCGTGCCGGCGTATTGGTTGGATGCGTGGCAACGCTCAGTCCTGTTCCTTGATGTGTTGCGTGAGCGAGGCAATACCTATCAGGAACGGGCGACGAAGCTGGCCCCTCATGTCCTGAGTTTCGCCGCCGAAGTGATCTGCGACGGCCGCACGCTGGAGCGGCCGGTGAACTATGCGCTGGTGCGCATCGTGCCGCCGCCGGACACGACCATCGATCCGACCAAGGCCCCAATCATCGTGGTCGATCCGCGCGCCGGCCACGGTCCGGGCATCGGCGGCATGAAGCAGCAGAGCGAGATCGGCGTCGCGCTCGCGGCCGGACACGCCTGCTATTTCGTGGGCTTCCTGCCGGAACCGGTGCCTGGCCAGACGATCGAGGATGTCTGCCGCGCCGAGGCGGCGTTTGTCGCGCAGGTGGCGGCGCGCCACCCGGATGCCGAGAGCAAGCCGATCATCATCGGCAACTGCCAGGCGGGCTGGCAGATCATGATGATGGCGGCCATGCGCCCGGAATTGCCTGGCGTCATCATGCTCGCGGGCACGCCGCTGTCCTACTGGGCCGGCGTGCGCGGCAAAAACCCGATGCGCTACCTGGGTGGACTACTCGGCGGCACCTGGCTCACTGCGCTGGCCGGCGACATGGGCCACGGCATCTTCGACGGCGCCAATCTGGTGGCGAACTTCGAATCGCTCAATCCAGCCAACACTTACTGGGGCAAGGACTACAACGTCTATTCGAAGGTGGACACCGAGCGCGAACGGTTCCTCGACTTCGAAACCTGGTGGGGCAGCCCCGTGCTGCTCAACGCCGGAGAGATGCAGTGGATCGCCGACAATCTGTTCGTCGGCAACCGGCTTGCCACCGGCCAGCTGCGGACCAGCGATGGCGTTCGCATCGATCTGCGCAACATCCAGTCGCCGATCGTCGTGTTCTGCTCATGGGGCGACAACATCACGCCGCCGCAGCAGGCGCTGCACTGGGTGCTCGACCTGTACGACCACGAACAAGAGATCATCGCGAACGGACAGACGATCGTCTATACGATGCATCAGACCATCGGGCATCTTGGCATCTTCGTCTCGGGTTCCGTCGCCGCCAAGGAACACGGCGAGCTGGTCTCGTGCATGGAGATGATCGAGGTCCTGCCACCCGGCCTCTACGAGGCGGTGATCACCGAGATGGACGAGAATACCGTCAATCGGAACCTGGTGAACGGGCGCTATCTGTTCCGGCTGGAGGCGCGCACGCTGGACGACATCCGCGCTCTGGGCGGCAACGACCAGGAGGACGATGCAAGGTTCGCCACTGCAGCCCGTGTATCCGAGATCAACCTCGGCCTGTACAACACGCTCGCTGCGCCGGTGGTGCGTGCGGCGTCCAGCGAAGCCGCAGCCTCCGCGATGCGCACCATGCACCCGAACCGGTTGCGCTTCGCCATGATGTCGGACCGCAATCCGTTCATGCAGCCGGTGAAAGTAGCCGCTGAATCGATCCGTACAGCGCGCCGGCCGGTAGCCCCGGACAATCCGCTGCTGGCGATGGAGCAAATGGCCTCTTCGTGGATCACCACCTGCCTCAACTCCTACGGCGAGTGGCGTGACACGATGAGCGAGCTGATGTTCCTCAGCACCTATGGCTCGCCAGTGCTGCAGGCACTCGTTGGGCTTGGCAGGCAGCAGGAACCGCGGCGCATCGAACGCGACCTGGCGCGTGAGAACACCCAGGTTCGCTTGCGCGCCGAACTGGAGAGCAAATTCGATGTCGGCCAGATCGAAGACGCGGTGCTGCGCGCACTCGTCTACATCCGGCTTGCGGACGGCAGCGTCGACGAACGCGGGTTCACGGTGCTGAAGCACATTCGCGAGTCGCGGCCGGCATCCAGACGCCTGAGCCTTGCCCGCTTCAAGGAAATGCTGCGGCAGCAGTTCCTGCTGGTGCTGATCGACCCGGAGCGCGCGATCGCGACCTTGCCCAGGCTGCTGGGCAGCGACGCCGCGGACCGCAGCCTGGCACTGGAAGCGCTGCACAAGGTTCTGGCGGCACGCGGGGACCTTTCGCCGGAGGGCAAGCGCAGGCTGGCCGAAGTCGAGCGGCTGTTCGCCGCCAGGCCGACGAAGGCCAGGGCCGCGGAGGCCACGCATGCCTGAGCCGGGCGGCCATCCCAGCAAGTACGAGCGCCTGATCAAGGCGGCTCAGGGTGAGGCGCTCATCAGGGTGGCGGTGGCGCACCCGTGCGACGAGGTCTCCTTGCATGGCGCCGTGGAGGCTGCACGCCTGCGGCTGATCGAGCCGGTCCTGGTCGGTCCGGAAGCGCGCATCCGAACGGTGGCGCGCGAAGCAGGGCTCGATGTCGGCGGGCTGGAGATCATCGCGACGGAACACAGCCATGCCTCGGCAGCCAAGGCCGTCGAACTGGTGACCGCCGGGCAGGCTGAAGCCTTGATGAAGGGCAGCCTGCATACCGACGAACTGATGGGGGCAGTGGTGTCGCGGCAGGCGGGCATCCGCACTGCGCGCCGCATCAGCCATTGCTTCATCATGGACGTGCCGAAGCATCCCACTGCGCTGATCATCACCGACGCCGCAGTCAACATCGCGCCGACCCTCGAAGACAAAGTGGACATCGTGCAGAACGCGATCGACCTCGCGCATGCTCTGCGCGTTGACCCGGTGCGTGTGGCGATCCTGAGCGCGATGGAAACGGTGAATGCCAAGGTGCCGTCGACCATCGAGGCCGCGGCACTCTGCAAGATGGCCGACCGCGGTCAGATCACCGGCGCGCTGCTGGATGGCCCGCTGGCGCTGGACAACGCGATCAGCCCCGAGGCTGCGGCGATCAAGGGCATCGCCTCGGCGGTCGCCGGGCATGCCAATGTGCTGGTGGTGCCCGATCTCGAGGCGGGCAACATGCTGGCCAAAAGCCTGTCGTTCCTCGCGCATGCCGATGCGGCCGGCGTCGTCCTCGGCGCGCGCGTGCCGATCATCCTGACCAGCCGTGCCGATTCCCTGCTGACACGCCTTGCATCGTGTGCGGTCGCCGTACTCGTCGCTGCGTCGCGTCGCAAATCGGCGGCTGCGGCTATCCGCTGAAGGATCCAAGCATGAGCGAAGCAACCATCAGGCCTGTGCTGACCGGCCAGAAGGCGCTGGTGATCGGCGTGGCGAACGACCAGTCGATCGCCTATGGCTGCGCGAAGGCGTTCCATACAGTCGGCGCGGAACTGGCGGTCACCTGGCTCAATGACCGCGCCCAGCGTTTCGTCGAGCCACTGGCGCAGGAGCTTCAGGCGTCGATCACGGGCGTGCTGGACGTGTCCGTACCTGGCCAGCTGGAGACGCTGTTCGATCGCATCCGCACCGAGTGGGGGCGGCTGGACATCCTGGTCCACTCGATCGCCTTCGCGCCTAAGGAGGATCTGCAAGGTGGCCTGCTGAACTGCTCGGCCGAGGGCTTTGCCAAGGCGATGGACGTGTCGTGCCATTCGTTCATCCGGATGGCGAAGCTTGCGGCGCCGCTGATGTCGCAGGGCGGCACGATGTTCGCGATGAGCTACTACGGCGCCGATCGCGTGGTGGCGAACTACAACGTGATGGGACCGGTGAAGGCGGCGCTGGAGTCGGCCTGCCGCTACCTGGCGTACGAGCTTGGACCACAGGGCGTTCGTGTGCACGCCATCTCACCGGGGCCGCTGAAGACCCGCGCCGCATCGGGGCTGAAGGACTTCGAGCTGCTGCTGAACGAGGCGGCCCAGAAGGCGCCACTGGGCGAACTCGTGGACATCATGGATGTGGGGTTTGCCTGCGCCTACCTGGCGACGCCGTTCGCGCGGCGCATCACCGGCGGCACCGTCTACGTGGACGGTGGCGCCAACATCGTCGCCTGAGCTTCAGGCCTCGTCCGGCGTCAGTGCCAGGGTGACCAGTTCGCCCCGGCGGAGCAGCTGGACATCGGTGGCAATGCCCGCCCGCTCCGCCGTCAGCATCCGGTGCATGTCGTCCACGCCACTGATCGCAGCACCCCCGAACGTCACCAGCACGTCACCCGGCTGCACGCCCGCGGCGGCGGCCGGTCCGTCTGCTACGACCTCCAGCACCAGCATCCCACTCGTCTGTGCCAGCCCATGGAAGCGCCGCAGCCTGGTGTCGATCGGCACGGTCTGGCCCGACAGGCCCATGCGCGATCGCCGGATCCGCCCGTCGCGCATCAGCCTTGTGGCGACCCACACCGCGGTGTCGATGCCGATCGCGAAGCAGATGCCCTGCGCCGGCGCGATCGTCGCCGTGTTGATGCCCACCACGCGCCCCGCGCCGCTCACCAGCGGGCCGCCGGAGTTGCCTGGGTTCAACGGCGCGTCGGTCTGGATCACGCTTTCGATGACGCGCCCGGACGGCGTGCGCAGCGTGCGCCCGAGCGCCGAGACTATCCCCGCGGTGACGGTGCACTGGAAGCCCAGCGGATTGCCGATCGCCGCCACCAACTGGCCCACCCGCAGGGTCGCGGACTGGCCCAGTTCAGCATGCGGCAGCCCGTTGCCGGCGAGCCGTAGTACGGCGGTATCGGTCGCCGCGTCCTCGCCAACCAGCGTCGCGTCCAGCACCTGGCCGTCGGTGAACGAGGCGCGCAGCTTCACCGCTCCCGTCACAACGTGTGCGTTGGTCAGCACGTAGCCATCGGGCGTGAAGATCACGCCGGAGCCTTGGCCTTTTGGCCGGCCCTCCGGTCCGAACGCGATCACATGCACGACGGCGGGGCCGACGCATTCGAAGGCGTTGACGATCTGCGCGGAATAGGGGTCGAGTTCTTCGGTCGGCAGTAAGCCGGTGGCGTCGAGTGGCATGCAATTGTCCTCAGGGCGCCCCAGATAGGCATGGCTCCGACGCGCGACAGCCCGGCCATGCGGCCAGGGGCGGCCAATGGGTCGGGCGGAGTCAGGCAACCAGTTGCGTGTGCCAGAACCGCTTCAGGAACTGGAGGGCCCCGACGACGCTGAGAACCACGGCCGCCACAACAATGAGATCGTCGCCATGCAGCGGCCCGAAATGGAACAAGGTCCGTCCGAATGGCGATAGCAGCACCAGGACCAGGATCGCCGATGTCGCCGTGGTCACCGCCCATAGCGCGCGATTGTGGCTGGCTCGGTCGGGCGTCCGCACGCTGCTGAAGGAGCGATTGACCAGCACCAGTCCCAGATCGACCAGCACCAGCGACACGAACGTGAGCGCCCGGGCGTCTTCCTCCGGCAATCGGGTCCACAGCGCCAGAGAATACAGCAGCCCCAGCGCAAGCAGCGCGATCAGCCCCTGGAGCAGGCTCCAGCACAGCAGGGGAGCCGAGAACAGGTTGCTGCCGGTGGCACGCGGTGCCCGCCGCATGGTGTCGGGTTCGGCCGGCTCGGCTTCAAACACCATCGAACACACCGGATCGATCACCATCTCCAGGAATGCGATGTGGATGGGGCCGAAGATCAGCGGCATGCCAGCGAGCAGAGGCAGCAGCGTGAGGCCCGCGATCGGCACGTGCACCGCGATGATGTACGCCATGGCCTTGCGGAGATTGTCATAGATCCTCCGCCCGAGCCGGATCGTATGCACAATAGAGGTGAAGTCGTCATCCAGCAGAACGAGGGAGGCAGCCTCGCGTGCGACATCGGTGCCGCGGCCACCCATGGCGATCCCGATATCTGCCGCTTTCAGCGACGGAGCGTCATTGACGCCGTCGCCGGTCATCGCCACCACATCGCCACGAGACTGCAAGGCCCGCACGATGCGCAGCTTCTGCGCCGGCAGGATGCGGGCGAAGATACCGGTCTGCTGCGCCACTTGCTGCAATTCAGGATCGGTCATTCGCTCGATCGACGAACCGTCGACGGCCGTTGCGTCATCCAGCCCGGCCTGGCATGCGATCGCTTGTGCCGTCACCGGATAGTCGCCGGTGATCATCGCGACCCGGATGCCGGCCTGCCGACATTCCTGGATTGCTGCCGGGACAGATGTGCGGAGCGGGTCGGCCAATCCCACGAGCCCAAGCAACTTGAAGGAGAAGCCACGCGGCGTGGGCGGCAGGTCGCCAGTCGCAACGGCTTCCGCGACTGCCAGGACGCGCATGCCGTCGTTCGCCATTGTGTCAGCTTCCGCGATCAGCGCGCTTCCGGATGCCGGATCGAGATGGCACAGCGTCGCAACCGATTCCGGGGCACCCTTGCAGGCAACCAGCATCGGCGTTTCAGCCGCCCGCTGCCACACCTGGGTAACTGCCAACAGGTCGGGTTCCACGCCATAGACGCGTGCCACGGACCAATCCGACGTGTCGTCGGTCCGATCGGCGGCAAACGCGTGAAACGCGCGATCCATCGGGTCGTAGGCGTTCGGCAGGCTCGCCAGCTTCCCGATCATGGCGAGGCGGCGAAACGCCTGGGGGAGAGCCTGGGCCCCGGATGCGAATCGCAGGGTTGCGTCTCCGGCGTGCAGTGCCACGACCGACATGCGGTTTTCGGTGAGCGTGCCGGTCTTGTCCGTGCACAGCACGGTGGCTTCACCGAGCGTCTCGATTGCCGCTGCACGTCGCGTCAGGACGCGCGCGCGCGACAGCCGCCACGCCCCCATGACCATGAATACGGTCAGGACGAGGGGAAACTCTTCAGGCAGCATCGACATGCCGAGTGCGACGCCGGCGAGCAGGGCGTCCAGCCAAGCGCCGCGCAACAGACCGTAGAGCAGCACGACCAGTATGCAGCAGGCCAATCCGAAGCCGGCTGCAATCCGCACCAACCTCCCAGTCTGCTCGCTGAGACGCGGCGGCGACGCGTCGATTGCGGTGAGTGTGCTGCCCAGCCGGCCCAGCGCGCTCTGTGTGCCGATTGCCCGCACCTCGGCCAGCGCCTGGCCCCGCACCACCAGGGTGCCGGAGAAGACATGCGGCAGATCGTCGCCCCCCGGCTGCCCGACAGCGATGGGTGTGCCTGGGCGCGCTGCCGTCTTGCGTACCGGGAGCGACTCGCCCGTGAGCAGAGACTCGTCGGTCTGCAATTCCGACGTTTCCAAGACGACGGCGTCGGCAGGTATGCGATCGCCTTCTGACAGCACAAGGAGATCGCCCCGCACGACCTCCCGGCCCGCGATACGGCGGCGTTCGCCATCGCGGATCACCAGCGCTCGTGGGCTTGTCAGGTCCTGCAGCGCTTCCAGCACGCGCTCGCTGCGGGTTTCCTGCACGACGGCGATGGCGACCGAGAGGGACGCGAAGACCAGCAGGAGAATTGCTTCAAGAGTGTCGCCAAGCAGCAGGTAGAGCAGTCCTGCCACCAGAAGCAGCGCGAACATGGGTTCCCGCAGCACGTCACGCACGATGTGCAGCAGCTGACGCCGGCCGCTGTGGGGGATTTCGTTCGGGCCTTCCGCCGCCAGCCGCCGGGCGGCCTCTTCGTTCGTCAGACCGGGGTTCATCCCACCACCTCGCACGATCGGGAGCCTGGGGCGCCCACAGCCTAAATTCTTCCGCAGTGGTTGCTTTGATGCAGATCAATGGGACGTTGAGCCGCCAACGAGGTCGTCGGTAGGCGTCGTCGTCGAGTGGCATGCAATTGTCCTCAGGGCGCCCCAGATAGACATCCGACGCGCGACAGCCCGGCCATGCGGCCAGGGCCGGACTGGTCATCCGGCCGATGCCGCTGCCGTCCCGGCTCGGGCACAGTCGCGGCACAGAGCAGGGAGTATCGCCGCCATGACCACCGAATTCCTCGAGCAGTTCTCCGACGCGCTTGCCGACCGCGTCGCCGCGGCACGGCGCTTCACTGTGGCGGTCCGCACCGGGCGCCGCGATTGCAGCGGCATCCTGTGGCGCGACGGCGTCGTGGTGACCTCGGAGCAGCTGATGCCTGAGGGTCCGAACTTCACCGTCATTCATGAGGGCGCGGAGATCGAGGCCAACCTGGCGGGCGCCGACGCCGGCACCAATGTCGCGGTGCTGCGTCTGGCGGGTAGCGTACGGCCGGAACTGCCCGCGGCGGCACCGTTGCCGCGCCCGGGCTCGCTTGCGCTGGTTGCCGGCGTCGATGCTGCTGGAGCGCCCACCGCGCGGCTGGCGATGGTGCACGCCACCGGACCCGAATGGCACAGCCAGGCCGGCGGGCGCATCGAGGCGCTGCTGCGGCTCGACTCGCGCCTCGGACTGGATGAGGGCGGCCCGGTGCTGACCTTGGGCGGCCGGCTGATCGGCATGTCCACCGCCGGCCCGCGCCGCCGTGCCCTGGTCATCCCTGCGGCCACGGTCGAGCGCGTGCTCGACCCGCTGCTCGCCGACGGCCGGATCGCCCGCGGCTGGCTGGGCGTCGGCCTCCAGCAGGTGCTGGTGCCCGAGCGCTTCCGCGACGCCGCGGGGCGCGAGTCCGGGCTGATGGTGGTGGGCCTCGCCGCCGGTGCGCCCGCGGATCAGGCGGGCGTGCTGCCGGGTGACATCATCCTGGAGGTGGAAGGCCGCCGCACCGGCCGCTCGCGCGGCATCTCCGCCGCGCTGGCGCCCGAGCGCATCGGCCAGCCGGCCACGCTGAAACTGCTGCGCGCTGGCGAGATCAAGATGGTCACAGTGACGATCGGCACTCGTCCCACCAAGGCATGAGCGCCGGCTTGCGCGTCCTGCTGCGCACCGGCGACCCGGTGCGTCGGCAGGGGCTCGTGGCCATGGTGCAGGCCGCCGGCCACACGCCGGTGACCGACACGCCGGACGTCGTGCTGTGCGATCTCGCGCACGACGTTGAGACGCCGGCCGAGGCCGAGGCGCCGGTGGTGATGCTGACCGACGAAGCGCCGGCAGGCGAACCTCCTGCCGGCGTTCTGCCGCGCACCGTGACGCCGACGCAACTCGACGCAGCGCTGCGCGGAGTCGCCGCCGGCCTGCTGGTGCGGGCGCCCGGCGGGAGACGCGACGGGTTCCGCCCGGTGGCGGAGGACGCACCAGCGCTGCTGACCCCGCGTGAGGCGGAGATCCTGGCGCTTGTTGGCCAGGGCATGAGCAACAAGGCGGTTGCGCGTGCGCTCGGGATTTCCGTGCATACGGTGAAGTTCCATCTCGAGGCGCTGTTCGTGAAGCTCGATGCGACCAGCCGCGCCGAGGCGGTCGCCAAGGGCCTGCGCGGCGGGGTCATCGAGCTTTGATCTGGGGTCGTTGCCCATAAGCACTGTTTGAGGTGCATCAAGGCGTTTCGTTTCTAAAAGGAATATGACGCGCCCCGATACGCTCGCGGGGACAGGGGCGACAATGACGAACGTGCTGACGGTGGGTGTCGGGCAGCAATACGCCACCATCGAAGCTGCGGTGGCAGCCGCGAATTCCGGCGACACCATCGATGTGCAGGCCGGCACCTACACCAACGACTTTGTCAGCATATCGAAGAACCTGACGCTCCAGGCGGTCGGCGGCGTGGTGACAATGGTCGCCACGGTCTCGCCGCCGAACGGCAAGGCTATCATCGACGAAGGTGCCCCCGGCGTCAGCGTGACGATCAACGGCTTCGATGTCAGTGGTGCGGCGGTTGCCGACGGCAACGGCGCGGCCATCCGCTACGAGGGCGGCAATCTGACGCTGAACAACGTCTACTTCCACAACAATCAGGAAGGATTGCTGGCGGCGTCTGACCCGGCTGGCAGCATCACCATCAACAATTCCGAGTTCGCCTTCAACGGTACTGGCGATGGGTACACCCACAACCTCTACGTCGGTGACATCGCCACTCTCACGATCACCAACAGCTATTTCCACGACGCCAATGAAGGCCACGAGATCAAGAGCCGTGCCGAAACCACGGTGATCACCGGCTCGCGCATTTTCGACAACAACGCCACCGCCAGCTACAGCATCGACCTGCCGAACGGCGGCAACGCCACGATCCAGAACAATATCATTCAGCAGGGTCCGAACAGCGACAACCAGGCCATCATCTCCTATGCCGAGGAGGGCTCGCCGCACAGCGGCACTGCCGTCACGATCGCCGGCAATACCATCGTCAATACGCGGGCATCGGCGGTCGGCGTGGTCAACCGGGGCAGCAACACGCTCAACCTCCAGGGCAACAGCGTCTATGGCCTTACCGCGAGCAACCTCGCGCAGGGGCTGGTCGCGGTGTCCGGCACGACCTATCTCGGCAGCAGCCCGTCGCTGGACACAACCTCGAGCTGGATGCCCGGCTATGTGGCGGGCCTCGTCGTCAACGGCACGGCCGGCAATGACAGCCTGAAGGGCGGCATCGGCAATGACACGCTGAACGGCGGCGCTGGAAACGACACCCTGAATGGCGGCGCAGGTGCCGACGTGATGGTCGGTGGGACGGGCAACGACATCTACTACGTGGACAATCCTGCCGACGTGGTGAGCGAGAATGTCGGCGAAGGCACCGATACCGTGTATGCCAGCGTCAGCTATGCGCTCGCGGCTGGCACCGAGGTGGAGGCGCTGCGGGCCAACGCGGCGAGCAGTGTGGCGCTGACCGGCAATGCCTATTCGCACACGATCGTTGGCGGCGCAGGCAACGACACGCTGGTGGGCGGTGCCGGCAACGATACGCTGAACGGCGGCGCAGGTGCCGACAGCATGGCCGGCGGTGCCGGCAACGACGCCTATCTGGTGGACAATGCCGGCGACGTGGTGGCCGAGAAGGTCGGCGAAGGCACCGACACAGTGTATACCAGCGTCGGCTACGCGCTGAACGCCGGATCGGAGATCGAATTCCTGCGGGCGAATGCCGGCGCCACGGGGCTTGCGCTCACAGGCAACGAATTCGCCAACACGATCGTCGGTGGTCCTGGCAATGACACACTGGTGGGTGGTGCGGGCAACGACACGTTGAACGGTGGCGCCGGCGCAGACAGCATGGCCGGCGGCGTCGGCAACGACGTGTACCTGGTGGACAATGCCGCCGACGTGGTGACGGAGAACGTGGGTGAAGGCACCGACACGGTATACGCCAGCGTCAACTACGCGCTGACCGCCGGTTCGGAAGTCGAATTCCTGCGAGCGAACGCTGGGGCCACTGGCCTGGCACTCACCGGCAATGAATTCGCCAACTGGATCGTCGGGGGCGCCGGTAACGACACGCTGCTGGGTGGTGCAGGCAATGATACGCTGAACGGCGGCGCCGGTGCAGACAGCATGGCCGGCGGTACCGGCAACGACGTCTACCTGGTGGACAATGCTGGCGACGTGGTGACCGAGAACGTCGGCGAAGGCACCGATACAGTGTATGCCAGCGTCAACTACGCGCTGACCGCCGGTTCGGAAGTCGAATTCCTGCGTGCGAACGCGGGAGCCACGGGACTGGCACTCACCGGCAACGAATTCGCCAACACGATTGTCGGGAGCACCGGGAACGACACGCTGTTGGGTGGCGGT
Source organism: Acetobacteraceae bacterium (assembly GCA_035701785.1). GTDB lineage: Bacteria > Pseudomonadota > Alphaproteobacteria > Acetobacterales > Acetobacteraceae > JAMXLO01. Next base: position 27,708 of record DASSRN010000392.1, read on the forward strand.
GGCAATGACATGCTGAATGGCGGCGCAGGGGCCGACAGCATGGCGGGCGGTGTCGGCAACGACGTGTACTTCGTGGACAACGCTGCCGACGTGGTGACCGAGAACGTCGGCGAAGGCACAGATACGGTGTACGCCAGCGCCAGCTATGCGTTGACCGCCGGTTCGGAGATCGAGTTCCTGCGCGCCAACGCGGGCGCCACTGGCCTTGCGCTCACCGGCAATGAATTCGCCAACACGATCGTCGGGGGCGCGGGTAACGACACGCTGACCGGTGGATTTGGGAATGACACGCTGGTCGGCGGCGCCGGCAGCGACGTGTTCAGCTTCGGCGCCGGCTTTGGCCAGGACACGGTCAATGACTTCACCCCCGGCACGGACCTGCTCGACATCAGCGCGCTGGGCATCACCGCCGCGTCGTCCGCCGGGTCGGTGCAGATCACGGCAGGCGCCGGAGGTTCAACCATGGTGGGCATCGGCAGCGATTCGATCCGGCTGTTGCACGTCGCGCCGACGGCGATCGATGTGACGAATTTCAAGCTGGCGTGATTGCGATCACTCGGCAAAAGGACTGCACGACTGAGCGGTGACGTTCGCCAGCCTGTACATGCGGAATGCGGCGGTGCTTGCCCCAGCGACAGCTCCGAGATGGCGCACCAGGGGCAGGTTGTTCAGGAAGTGATCCGCCGCAGCTTGAGACGTCGCTTCCAGCGTTGCGGTCTCGACAGCCGACCTGGCAACCCGACGCAGCAGGGCGGCGATGACCGCCGGACCAGGCCGCAGCCCGTATAATTGCGCGACCTCCCGAATCACCTTCAGCCCGCGCAGTGCAACGATGCCTCCATCCCACGATGCGTGCGGTGAGATCGCGACCAAGGCACTGACCTCGGACGCTGCTCGTATGCCGATAGCTCGCGTTGCCAACCGCAGCGGCTCGGACAGGCGGCTGCGCAGCAATCCACGCAACTGCGCCACGCTGGATGCCTCTGCCAGCGCGGAAGCAATCAGCGGTGCCTCGGGCACGCGCGCGTCAAGGCCGGACAGCCAGGCCTGGCACTGCCTTCGAGCCGCTTCCGTATCCGTTCCGCCGATCAATGTCGTACGGAGAACGTCGACCTGGCTCAAGGCTCTGAGTGAACGCCATTCCCGTCCAATCCCGAACACCGCGAGACAGCCACCTGTGAGTGCTATGGAAGAGGCAACGACGCCGAGCTCGAGTGACTCGCGAAAAAAGCCAAGCAGTGATGCGATGAGTGAACCCAGAATCCAGCCTGCGAAGATGATTCCGAGGCCCAGACCGATGTAGAAAATCGATCCGCGCGGCTGGCGGAAACTCGTCGTGTGAACTGGATTCCAGTCTGCGCCGACCGTTCCCGGTGCATCATGTTCGGCCTCCAGCAGCCTCGGTGCGTCGAGGGTCGCCGGCTTCGCCTCCATTACCTCATGCGCCAGTTCCTGATCACGCGGCGCCGTGGATCGGCCGTCCAAAAATCGTGGAAGCTCGCTCACAGCAGGTCACCGATGACTGCGTCGAGCACCTCGTCCAAATTCAGGTGTCTGATACCCGAGCCGCCACTCGGATCGATCACGGGCGGACGGAAGACCGGCATCTTGAAGTATTGCCCTGTCCAGAAGGTCGGAGGTGGCTCGGCCGACGGAACCTGCCCCACATGGAACGGACGTAGTTTTTCTTCGCCGAGGACCACACCCTTGACGACTTCGATGGACCGGTCGCCATCAATCGCCATGCCGTCGTCAGTCGACCGAATTGCCGCGGCGACATGATAGGAAACCTTCGCCTTGGCGGCGTCCCATGCCCCCGCGGCAGGCTTGGCCAGAGATTCCAGCAGGTTCCGGAGATTGTCCCGGCTAAGCGCCGGCACATGGTCCGCCTTGGTGGCAACAAAGGCTACCCGCTCAACCGGGCGAGGAGCAACGATCGCTGATAGCGCAGTCGAGGCCAGTCCGACCGGAATGGCGACGGCCCATTTGCCGGACGACCGGGCACGCGCTGATGCTACCCCGCCACTCCGATCAATGCTGTCAGACAAGGCCTGTCGTCGCCTTCGGTTCCAGTAGCCCCAGCCATCCCGCAGTCCGATGGCAAGATCCGACATGGCCTGTTTCGTATCTTTGAAGGCCGTCTCTCCTGCGTACAGCGCGCCGAGAACGTCAACGAGAACGACCTGGCGATCAAACGCGCGAAAATGCAGGTCGAAGAAGTCCAGGCGCACTTGCCGTTTGTAGGTCTCGAACCGGTCACGCAGGAGGCTGCCAACGGAACCAGCCGCTACACTTCCCTCCTGGTGCGGCAGGGGAAAAAACCACATGAACGGCACGCTGCCTTGAGGTCCCGGACACAGGAAGCGCCCTGGCTGCAGGTAATGCAAACCTGACTGCTCCCTGCAGGCCAACAGGGCGTCTCGGTACAGTTCGTGCCCTTGCCGAACAATTGCTTCGTCCGCGGGGTCGCCGGCGGCTACCGATTGCAGGAACTCGAGGAAAGCCGCTGCGTGCTGCTGTCGAGGCTTCGTGTTGAGCGCCTCGACCGTGGCAGCGGACCATTCGTGGAATGAGCGGTCGAGCAGGGGCAGGTCGAGCAGCCATTCACCCGGATAGTCCATGATGTCGAGCCGCACTCGCCGATTGCCCAGCCTTTGGCTGAGCGCGGACTCGCGCTCGATCTCCAGCACCAGGGAAATCTGCGCGAGATTCTGTGTGCGCTCTGGCCATTGCGCTTGCTGGTCAGGCGATCCAGCCAATCGGGCGAGATAGGTCCGGAACTCGAAGTGGGGAAGCGTCTCCAGGCCAGTTGGCAACAGCTTCACCAGCTTGAGCCGATATCGTCCGCCCTTTGTCAGTTTCCGGCTTACGCGCGGCAGCGTGTCGCGACCGCCTCCCATTGCGAGCAGATTTTGAATGAGCGACGTAATGAACACGGTCTTGCCCGCTCTGCTAAGGCCGGTGACAGCCAGTCGGATCCGCTGCTCGTTGAGCTGAGCGTCGAGAGCTTCCGTCGCGCCCCCGGCCACCTGCCGGATCCCTGCCCAGACCCGCTCCGCAATCCTTATCGCCATTGGAGGCTATATGTTTGAAATTCTGCCGCTGCTGCAAGGCGAGGCGGGGGTCACTCCGGCTCGATACGGATCAACGTCGGCGCCTCCAGCACCGCGTTCAGCCCGGCGATCTGCGCCAGCGCAGCGCGCATGGCACTCTCCTGCGTCTCGTGCGTCACCAGCACGACTGGCACCGCTTCGCCTGGTGCCCGTCCGCGCTGGAGCATCGATTCCAGGGAGATGCCGTGGTCGCGCAGCACCGCGGTGACGTCGGCGATAACGCCGGGCCGGTCCACCACCATCAGTCGCAGGTAATAGGCGCCGACATGCGCGCTCATCGGCACCGACGGCGCGTCGGACAACTCGGCCGCGGCCGCACCCCACACCGGCGTGAAGCGGCCGCGCGCGATATCGATCAGGTCGGCGACCACCGCCGAGGCAGTCGGTCCGGCGCCGGCGCCGCGGCCCTCCAGCATGACGCGGCCGACGAAGTCGCCTTCCGCAACCACGGCGTTGAACACGCCATCCACCCGCGCGATCGGCGCCGAGGCCGGCACCATGCAGGGATGCACCCGCGCCTCGATGCCGCCATCGCTGCGCCGCGCGATGCCCAGCAGCTTGATCCGGTAGTTCAGTTCGCCGGCGAAGGCGATGTCGAGCGCCGAGACGTTGCGGATGCCCTCGACATGCACAGCATCGAACGCCACCGGCCGGCCGAACGCCAGCGCCGCCAGGATCGCCAGCTTGTGCGCCGCATCCACGCCGTCGATGTCGAACGACGGATCGGCCTCGGCGTAGCCCAGCTTCTGCGCATCG
>DASSRN010000393.1:0-2045 GCA_035701785.1 Acetobacteraceae bacterium
ATCGTCAGCTCCGCGCCTCGCTCGGCAGCCGCCCGGCCGGCACGGTCGGCGGCGCGGTCAGGTCGTTGCCGCCGCCCGGTGACCACTTGTCCGGATTGATCGGCCAGATCGGGTCGGATGGGCTGGTGTGAGCGAGTGGCAGTGTCTTGCCGCCACAGCCGGCGAGCACCAGCAGCGCCATCAGGGCCAGCACTCTCACCTCACTTCTCCCAGCCAAAGAACAGCCGGAAGCGTGCCGACGCGACACGGCATCCGTTGATGAACGCGCCGATCGCCAGATAGCCGAACAGCCCGATCCCCAGGATGCTCAGCACCCCCGTAGTGACCGCGTGCCGGTCGGGCTCGAGGACGACGCTGAGGCAGAAGAGTGTCAGACCCAGGAAGAGCAGTGCCGCGAGGAACTGCCGTGCTGCGCTGACCGGGAAGACGTAGTGGCGCATGGTTCAGGGCCTCCCTGACAAGGACCGGCCGGCAATCGCCTGCCGGCCCGCTGTTCCACTGTTCGTGCCGGACGAGAGGCCGACGGCGCCGCGCACGCCGGCGGCGGCCGCACGCACGACCATGCCACCGGCGGCCACCCACGGCGCCATGCCGTCGAACACACCGCCGGTGAGGCCGATGGCAATGGCCGGGATCTTGACCGCCAGCACCGCACAGGCGCCCAGCACGCAGCCGGTGATCAGCAGCGAGGCGATCAGCCCGGCGACATTGGCATTGGCCGCCGAGGCCAGCACCGGCGCCAGCAGCTGGTTCTCCACGTTGAACGCGATGCCGAGCAACGCCACCACCAGCACCTGTGCGGTGATGACCCCGGCAATGCCGGCAGCAAACCCGCGCAGCAGGAACCGGCTGGGCTGGAACGCCCCGGCGCCGACAAACACCGGCGACACCGCGATCAGCAGCTGCAGCAGCACCTTCGACGTCACGAACATCGCAAACGCCAGCAGCACCGCCGCCGCGGCCGCGATCCAATAGAGGATCACCACCAGCGCCAGCACCGCGCCCTTCAGCGAGAACGGCAGATTGGTGAACACCGTCGCGCCCGCGACGTAGGCCTTGTTCCAGACGTTGTCGAACGGATCGCCGGAGTTCACCGCTGCACCGCCAAGACCGCCGGTCACCGCCCGGCCGATATCGTCCGGCAGCTGCGAGATCCACGTCACCAGCCACTGCTGATAAGACGCCACCCCGGACAGCAGGAACAGCACGACAGCGGCCGGCAGCAGCACCCGGGTGATCATGCGGTTCAGCACCGCTCCAGCCGACTCGGCACCGATCGCGATGGTGAGTGCCCAGGCGATCAGCACCGCACCCACGCCGGCGGTGATCGCAGCTGCCATCAACGGCAACAGCGCACCGATCACGCCCTGCACCGCTGTCTGGAACGGCGTGAACAGCGCGGTGTAGAGCGCCGCGAAGATGTGGAAGTCCGTCGCGACCGGCCCGTTGCTGCCAGCGAACAGCGCCTGGGCAGAGATGAAGTCCTCGCCCATCAGCGTGGCGCCTTGATGAAGGAATCGAAGTCGGCCTGCAGCTTTGCCTCGGAGGCCGCCGCGCAGTTCGGATCACGCAGGCCCGGATTGTCCCGGCACCACGCCTCGTCGTGGCGCATCTCGTCCGGGTGCGCTTTGTACCAGGACACCGAGTGCAGGATATGTGGCGCGAGCTGCGGTTCGATCTGCCGCAGCCAGACAAAGCTGCCCGCAGCACCGGCGCTGATCAGGGTGATGGCGTAGACGGCCTGGAACAGATACCGCATCCCCCTGCCCTCCCCTCAGTGCGGCGCTGCCTGGATGAAGGCCGCGAAGTCGGCGCTGAGCTTCTCGTCCGCCTGCTGCTCGTTCACCCGCTGCTGCGCCTGCGCGATCGCCGTCACCGCCTGCAGCTGCGCCGCCGTGTTCGACACCCAGGTGTGCTCCAGCGCGATCTGCGCCGTGGCATCCGCCACCGTCTTCGGATCGCTCGCCCCCAGCAGCGTGGTCCGCAGTCCCGCCAGGCTGGTCATGTGGTTGGCGAGATCGGTGTAGAGCTGGCTGGCGATGCCC
>DASSRN010000394.1:0-2656 GCA_035701785.1 Acetobacteraceae bacterium
CAGCCGGCGCCCACGAACGAGTGTCGGATAGAGACCTCGCGCGAGGCGAGGATGGCGGAACACCGCCCGGTTCAGCCGGTTGAACAGCGTGCTGTCGCTGCCGAGCACTGCCATCACGCCCATCGCATCGGCGCCGTGATAGTAGTGACCGCCCAGCTTGACCACCATACCGGCATCCAGATCGAAGCCGCGTGCCCGCACCTCGGCCACGATGGGATCCTGCGAGCGCGCATCGACCAGATTGACCTTTCGTGCGACCTCGCGCGCGCGGTACAGGATGGAAAAGCGCGAGCATAAAGGGCATTCGCCGTCGTAGACGATCCACAATGCGTCGGTGTCCCCGACCTCAGTCGATGCCGATGGCATGGTCATAGCGCTTCGACCAGATAGTGGTTGCGCACAATGTCTATCATACGCCTGTCGCACACTTTTGAGTGTACATGCCTCAACCACAGTGGGTCAGGCTGCTTGCGCGGCGGTCACCTCCTCGCCCGCGACTGTTGTCCGCCGCATGTCGCGTATCTCTGTATCGTCGAAGCGGGTCACCCGGTGCATCGTCTGGCGGTTGTCCCAGATCACCAGGTCCCACCGCTGCCACTCATGCGAATAGACAAATTCTGGCTGCGTCGCGTGCTCCACCAGATCGCGCAGAAAGGCGCGTGCCTCGGGTATCGGCCAGCCGACAATGCCGCCGGCATGCGCCGAAAGGAACAGCGACCTGCGCCCCGTCACCGGATGCGTACGCACCAGGCGCTGGCGCACCGGGCGGAACATCGCGTGCTCCTCGCTGCTGAATTCGGCGAAGCCAAGCGCGCCGCGCGAGAACATCAGCGAGTGCTCGCAGACGAGGTCCTCGATGTCCGCCTTGGTAGCTGTGTCCAGCGCGTCGTAGGCGGCGCGCATGTCGGCGAACTCGGTACGTCCGCCACGCGCCACCACGATCCGGCCTGACAGCAGCGAGTATTTCGCCGGCACCGCACGGTATGAACTGTCGGAGTGCCACAGCCGGTTGCCGAGATTGAACATGCGCCGCCGGTCGTCGCGTGCGAGCGGCTGCTGGTCCTTGTCGAGGTTCGAGGCATCCTGCATGTCGAGCGGCAACCGGCGCTCGGCGGCGGTCGCGATGTGCCCGCCAGGCGAGGCCTCCAGTTCCCCGAAATTGCGCGTGAACGCGCGCTGCTCATCGTCCGTCAGGTGCTGATCGTGAAGTACCAGGACGGCATGGCGATCCATCCCCGCTTCGATCGCCACGATGTCAGGGTGAGAGACAGGGCGGGTGATATCGACCCCCGACACCTCACCGGCAAACGTCCCGGGGATCGGACGGATGATGGTGGCCATGGTCTCTCCCGATCAATCGGCGCGACGACGGTTGCACAGCCTGACGCCGCAGTCGATCATGGCAGAAACCTCGGGGGAGTGAGGAATGCGACGTCTGGCGTTGGCCGTGGTTTGTCTCGTGTCGTTGTGCGCCAGCGCCCAGCCAAGTTTGCCGGACGGCACCTGGATGGTGAGCCAGCGGATCGCGTTCGACATCTACCCATGCCAGAATGCGCTGTGCGGGCGCATCGCCTGGCTGCGCAATCCGACGCTGCGGACCTCGACGAACTGCGGGCGGCTGCTGCTCTGGGGGCTGACGCAGGACGGCCCTGCGCAATGGGCCGGCGGCCGGTTCTTCGATCCCGAGAACGGCGCCACCTACGACGTGTCAGCCACCATCGAGACAGCCGACAAAATATCCGCGCGTATCTACAGCGGCATTGCGCTGTTCGGCAAGACCGAGATCCTCACCCGGATCGCGTCGCGCAGCCTGCCCGGCTGGTGCGGAGGCGAGTAGTCAGGCCGCCTTCGCAGCCGCCACCATCAGGCCGGTGCCCTTGATCGACGTGCGGCGCAGATCGCGCACCTCTTTCATGTCGTCGAACCGGCGCGCGCGGTGCATCACCGTGCGGTTGTCCCACATCACCAGGTCATGCACGCGCCACTGGTGCGCGTAGACGAACTGGCGCTGCGTCGCGTGCTCCATCAGGTCGCGGATGAAGGCGCGTGCCTCGGGCACCGGCCAGCCGACGATGCCGCCGATATGCGAAGATAGATACAGCGACTTCCGTCCGGTCACCGGATGCGTGATCACCAGGCGGTGCTGCACCGGGCGCAGCCGGTCCTCGTTGCCGGCGGCGTAGTCCGCGAAGCCGATCTGCTCGCGCGAGAAGACGATCGAGTGCTCGGTGACCAGATCCTCGACCTCAGCCTTCATCACATCATCCAGCGCGTCGTAGGCGGCGCGCATATCGGCGAATTCGGTGTTGCCGCCCTTGCCCGGAATGACTCGCCCGTGCAGCAGAGTGTAGCCGGCGCCGACGGCGCGAAACGACGCGTCGGAATGCCACAGGCGGTTGGCCAGCGCGTACATCCGGCTGCGGTCGTCGCGGGCGCGCAACTCGTTGCGTGCGGTCAGGTTCGAGATGTCGCCCAGTTCCAGCCGGTTGCCCAGCCGCCGGTCCTCGGGCTTGGCCATCTGCCCGGCGAGCGTCACTTCCAGTTCGCCGAAATTGCGGCTGAACTCGCATTGCTGCTCGTCGGTCAGCGCCTGGTCGTGGAAGACCAGCACGGCATAGCGGTCCATGCCCGCTTCAATCTCCGCTACCTCATTGCT
>DASSRN010000395.1:0-7230 GCA_035701785.1 Acetobacteraceae bacterium
GCGCTGGCGCCGGCAGCGCTGGCCTACGCCGCCCGCCTGCGTGCGCCCGGGCGGGAGAGCCGGGCGCTTGCTGTGATCCGCCACACCTGGGTGATCGCGCCGCACCCCGACCTCGCGGCATTTGCCCTGGCGCCGCTCAACGATCCGTTGCAACGGACCCAAGCGGCGCAGCGGCTGACCCAGGCGAACCCGGAGCATGCCGAAAGCCGCCTGCTGCTGGCCCGCACTGCGCTGGAAGCCGGGCTCAGCGGCGAAGCGCGCCATCAGGCCGAAGCGGCCGCCGCCGCTGGCCTCAACCAGCACCGGCTCTGGCTGCTGCTGGCCGAGATCGCGGAAGCCGAAGGCGGCGACACCGAGGCCGGGCGTCTGGCGCAGCGGGACGCGCTGCGGCGCGCCGCCGCCGCCGATCCGGACCCGACCTGGCGCTGCGATGCCTGCCACACGGCGCATGCTGCCTGGCATCCCAACTGCCCCGACTGCATGACTGTCGGCAGCCTGCGCTGGAGTGCCGTACAGGTGGAGGAGCCGCGCACGTTGCGCGAAGCGCCGGCGCCGTTCCTGATCGGTTCAGCCGAGTAGCGCTATCGTGCGCGCTTGGGATCCGGCGCGCGCGCCTCTTCCAGCGGCTCCGATGGAAGCGGCGGGCAGTGGGCCAGCGCCAGGTACGGCTTCGGGTCGACTGCGTGCCCGTTCACCCGCACCTCGAAGTGCACGTGCGGCCCGTGTGCGTTTCCAGTCATCCCCACCCGGCCGATCACGGCGCCGGCCGCGACCGGCGCGCCTGCCGTGATATCCGGCGCGAACGCGGACATATGCGCATACCGGGTGATCAGCCCGTCAGCGTGACGGATGTCGACGATCCGGCCGTATTCGTAATACCAGCCGGCATACTCCACGGTGCCGCCTGCGGCAGCGCGCACCGGCGAGCCGTATGGCGCCATCATATCCAACCCGGTATGACCGCGGCTGAAGCCGCGCGAGATGTAGTTGAGGTGCTCGGGCGGCGTTATCATGCCTACGCAGGCAGATGATTCGTCTGCCAGGCCGACGGCGGGGAAAGCGAGGCACAGTGCAACGGCAAGGACTGGTGCGCGCATTCCGACAGCAGACAGCAGAGCGGTGGGGGAGTCGAGACCGGCTGAGCGATCTGCTCCCCGGCGTCACGTCCGCTGTTTCGTACAGCGCCGCCGATATCCTGGGCAAGGTCGTGTTCAACGACGGCATGGACGTGCTGTCGTTCATAAGCGCGCGCGGCGTGCTGACGGTGGTGTTCTTCTGGTTCTGGCTGCGCCGGACGCCGCCGCCGCGACCACACACCAGGCGCGAACGCATCGTCTCCCTCGCGATCGGCATGATGTACGCCGTCAATGTGTTCGCGCTGTTGTTGGCAATCCAGTTGCTGCCGCTGTCGATCGCCATCCTGACGTTCTTCATCTATCCGCTGCTGACCGGCCTCGCCGGTGCCGTCACCGGTATCGACCGCGTTGGTCTGCGCGGCGTGCTGACCGCAGCTGCCGCGTTTATCGGCCTGGCCATGATGCTTGGCGCGCGCCTGGGCGAGGTCGACCCAATCGGCGTCGCTGCCGCGCTGGGTGCAGCGATGCTGCGTGTCGTGTCGCTGCTGATCACCCGCGCTGCATTGCGCGAGACCGACTCGCGGCTGAACACCTGGTACTCGCTGCTGCCCTCGGCGCTGGTGTTCGTGCTTGCGTCGTTTGCAATGCAAACCTGGAACGCGCCCGCCACCGCTCTAGGCTGGGCCGCCTTCGTCGGCATGAGCGTCACCAGCACGCTGTCGCTGCTTACCAACTTCGTGTCGATCCTGCGCATCGGCCCGTTCCGCACCGCGCTGATCATGAACCTGGAGCCGCTGCTGACGACACTCGGCAGCATCGCTTTGCTGGGTGAGACGCTTACGCCGGTACAGGCCACCGGTGGCATGCTGATGCTGGTGGCGCTATGCGCGTTCCAACTGCGACGTTGAAATCAGCGCAATTCGAAGCCCAGATTCCTCAACGCCTCGCGCATGCGGTCACGACCACGCAGCGCTGCCGCGTCCTTGACGCGATTGAAGCACTGCTGTGTCCAGTCGATCGATGCCATCCCCTGCTCGCGCTGAAATCCGCGCATCGTCTGATTGTAGCCTTCGACCTCATCATGATGCGGTGCAGCTGAATACTGCTCGCGATGCAGCACCAGCGACTGCGGCAGGCGCGGCTTGATGTCAGTCGACCGCGCAGGATCCGGATACCCGATCGACATGCCGAACACCGCGAATGCGTGCCTGGGCAATGCCAGCTCTGCTGCGATCTGCTCCGGGAGATTGCGCATCGCTCCGATATACACGCCACCAAACCCAAGCGACTGGGCGGCGATCAGCGCGCTCTGTGCCGCCAGGGCAGCATCGACCACGCCGACGATGAACTCCTCGATGTAGTGCGTGCCGTCCACCTGCGCCTGCCGCTGTGCGGCGATGCGATCCAGCCGCGACAGATCGGCAACCCACACCAGAAGCAGTGGCGCGTCGCGGATGAACTGCTGTTGCCCGGCGAGTTCCGCCAGCCGCGACTTGCGCTCCGCTTCCTGCACCGCGACCACGCTCCAGAACTGCAGGTTCGACGAACTCGAGGCCGACTGCGCGGCGGCGACCAGCAGTTCCAGCGTGCCCTCAGGCAGCGGACGCGGCAGAAATGCGCGCACCGAGCGATGATTGAGAATTGTCTCCAGCACTGCGTTCCATTGTGCAGGTGCAGCAAGCGCGCCGTCGCGATTGCGACGGCTCAGCAATATGTGTGCGTCGGCGCTGGGCTCCGCCAGAGTGCTTGCGGATGACACGGGACTCTCCAATTATGTGGGACAACAACGTCGATCATTCCCGACCCGCCCTGGCTGCGCAAGGAGAGGTTGATGACCATCTACACGGGCCCTGTGTTCGACATGGCCCGCCAGCAGTTCCAGGTGATCGCCGACTACCTGGAAATCCCCGTCGATGAACGCGACCGCCTGCTATATCCGAAGCGAGCCCTCACCGTTTCCTGCCCCATTCACCGCGACGACGGCCGCATCGCGGTGTTCCAGGGCTATCGGGTGCAGCACCATCTGACCCTCGGGCCCACCAAGGGCGGCACGCGCTTCGCCTCCAACCTCGACATCGGCGAGGTTGCAGCGCTGGCGATCTGGATGAGCTGGAAATGCGCGCTCGCCGGGCTGCCATATGGCGGCGCGAAGGGTGGCGTCACGGTCGATCCGCGTGCGCTGACACCACATGAGCTGGAAAATCTCTCGCGTCGCTACATGCAGGAGATGATCCCGTTCGTCGGCCCGCATACCGACGTGATGGCGCCCGACATGGGCACCAACGAGCAGGTGATGGCGTGGTTCATGGACACCTATTCCATGTACCAGGGCCGCACCGTGACCGAGATCGTCACCGGCAAGCCGGTCGCCTCCGGCGGCACCGAAGGTCGCCGCGAGGCCACCGGCCGCGGCGTTGCGCACTGCGTCGGGCGCGCGCTGGAGCAGATCGGCCTGCCCGCTTCCGGCGCGACGGCCATCGTGCAGGGCTTCGGCAACGTCGGCAGCTACACAGCGGAGACGCTGGCGCAGCGCGGCGTGAAGCTGATCGGCGTCTCCGATCACACCGCGTGCTATTTCGATCCACGTGGGCTCGACGTCACAGCGCTGATGCAGCATGTGCAGCAGCGCGGCGTGCTGGCGGGCTTCTCCAACCAACTGTCGCTCGACGCACGCGAACTGCTGGTGCAGAAGTGCGACGTGCTGGTGCCGGCAGCGGTGGAGCGCGTAATCGATGCGTCGGTGGCAGCGCGGCTGCAATGCCGCGTGCTGGCTGAAGCCGCCAACGGCCCCACCACACCCGATGCCGACGAGGTACTGGACCAGCGCCGCGGTGAGATCTTCGTGGTGCCGGACATCTTGTGCAATGCCGGCGGCGTGGTGGTCAGCTACTTCGAGTGGGTGCAGGACCTACAGCAGTTCTTCTGGGACGAAACCGAGGTCATGAGCAAGCTGTACCACGTGCTGGACCGTGCGTTCGCGCAGGTGATGGGCCGCGTGGAGCGCGACCGCGTGCCGCACCGCACGGCGGCGATGGCGATCGGCGTGGAGAAGGTGCGCAGCGCCAAGACGACGCGCGGGTTGTTCCCGTAGCCGACCGCGCCGTGGCACTCTGCCGCCACTGACAGGGGTGCAGGGATGCCGAAGGAAATCCGCCTCAACGCGTTCGACATGAACTGCGTCGGCCACATCCAGCATGGGATGTGGGCGCATCCGCGCGACCGCTCGATGCAGTACACCGACCTGGACCATTGGGTTTCGCTGGCGCGCACGCTGGAACGCGGCCTGTTCGACGGGCTGTTCCTGGCCGACATCCTTGGCGTCTACGATGTGTTCCATGACGGGCCGGACGCCTCGATCCGCAACGCGGTGCAGATCCCGGTCAACGACCCGCTGCTGCTGGTGCCGGCCATGGCCTATGCGACCCAGCACCTGGGCTTCGGCGTCACCTGCAACCTGACCTACGAGCCGCCCTACACGTTCGCCCGGCGCATGTCGACGCTGGACCACCTGACCAAGGGGCGCATCGGCTGGAATATCGTGACCGGCTATCTCGACAGCGCGGCACGCGGCATGGGGCTCCCGGAGCAGCCCGAGCACGACAGCCGCTACGAAATCGCCGAAGAATACATGCAGGTGGTGTACGGCCTGTGGGAAGGCAGCTGGGAGGATGCCGCGGTGCTGCACGACCGGCAGGGCCGCGTGTACGCCGATCCGGCGCGCATCCATCGTGTGAAGCACGAAGGCCGCCACTTCAAGGTCGACGCGATCCATCTGTCCGAGCCGTCGCCGCAGCGCACGCCGGTGCTTTACCAGGCGGGCGCCTCCGAGCGCGGCCGCGCGTTCGCCGCGGCGCATGCCGAGTGCATCTTCGTCAACGGCCAGTTCCGCCACAACGTGCGCGACATCGTCGCCGACATCCGCGCCAGGGCGAAGGCGCTGGGGCGCGATCCGCGCGACATCAAAATGTTTGTCGGCGCCACCGTGGTGGTCGCACCGACCGACGCCGAGGCGCAGGACAAGCTGGCGGAGTATCGCACGTACGCCAGTTCGGAAGGCGCGCTGGCGCACTACTCGGCTTCAGTCGGCGTGGACTTCTCCCGCTATGGGCCGGACGAGCCGATCCGGTTCGTACGCACCAACGCGCTGCGATCCAATCTCGAGGCGATCACCGTGCGCAGTGGCGGCACTGAATGGACACTGCGCAAGCTGCTCGGGATGATGGTGCTGGGCAGCCGCCAGGCACCGATCGTCGGGTCGCCCACGCGCGTCGCCGACGAAATGCAGGCCTGGGTGGACGAAGCCGATGTCGACGGGTTCAACCTGTCGCGCACCGTGATCCCGGAATGCGCCGAGGATTTCGTGGCGCTGGTCGTACCGGAATTGCAGGCGCGCGGGGTGATGAAGCGCGCCTATGCGGACGGCTCATTGCGGCAGAAGTTGTTCGGCGGAGCAGCCCGGCTGCCGGCCAGCCACCCGGCGGCTCGTTGCCGAAAGTGATTTTTTGCCGCCTCGCTGTGAACTAGCTCACATGACGGCCCGGCCGGTCGAGGCATAACGGCGGGGTCGGTCTGCGCTGCCCCAACACCCGCGCCGACCGGCTGGGTCGATAGGCCCAGGTCAACCCGGACCTTCCTAACGGCCCGGCCGCCCTCGCAGGTGCCGGGCCGCTTTTTTTGTCAGCCGATCTCCTCGTGCCAGGTGCGCCCGTCGCGCTCGATCAGCGCGATCGCCGCGGTCGGTCCCCAGGTTCCGGCCGGGTAGGGCCGCGGCTGGTCGGGTCGGCTGCCCCACGCCTCCAGGATCGGCTCTACCCAGTTCCACGCCGCCTCCACCTCGTCGCGCCGCATGAACAGCGTGGCGTAGCCGCGCACCGCATCCATCAGCAGCCGCTCGTAGGCGTCGGGGAAGCGCATTCCGAAGGTCTTCTCGAAGCGGATGTGGAGCGCGGTCGGCGACAGGCGCAGCCCGCCGGGGCCGGGGTCCTTGGTCATCATCGCCAGCCGCATGCCCTCCTCCGGCTGTAGCCGGATGATCAGCTTGTTCGGCATCCACTCGGCGGCATCGGGCGGGAAAATGGAGAACGGCAGGGCGCGGTACTGGATGACGATCTCCGACACCTTCTGCGGCAGGCGCTTGCCGGTGCGCAGGTAGAACGGCACGTTCGCCCACCGCCAGGTCCGTACCTCGGCCTTCAGCGCGACGAAGGTCTCGGTCTGGCTGGTCTCCGGCCCATCGAGATCGGCGACGTAGCTGCTGACCGGCTGGCCGTCGATCGCACCCTGGATGTACTGGCCGCGCACCGTCTGGGTCAGCGCCTCGTGCGGCTCGAATGGGCGCAGCGCACGCAGCACCTTCAGCTTCTCGTCGCGCACCCGGTCGGCGTCGAGCGACACCGGCGGGTCCATCGCGACCAGGCACAGCAGCTGGAGGATGTGGTTCTGCACCATGTCGCGCAACGCACCGGAGCGATCGTAGTAGCCGCCGCGCTGCTCGACCCCGACCGTCTCGGCCACGGTGATCTGCACGTGGTCGATGACATCGGTGTTCCACAGCCGCTCGAAGATCGTATTGGCGAAGCGCAGCGCCAGCAGGTTCTGGACCGTCTCCTTGCCGAGGTAGTGGTCGATGCGGAAGGTCTGGATCTCGCTGAACACCGCGCCGACCTGGTCGTTGATCTCGCGCGCCGAAGCGAGGTCATGGCCGATCGGCTTTTCCAGCACGACGCGCGACTGCTCGGTGACCAGATCCTGTGCGCCGAGATTGCCGCAGATCGGCCCGTACAGCTCGGGCGAGGTCGCCAGGTAGAACACCCGCACGCGATCCGGATCGAGCATGCCCTTCAGCGTCTTCCAATCGCCCTTCGGGTCGGTGGCGTCGATCCGGGCGTAGCTCAGGCGACGGCAGAACTTGTCCGCCGTGTCGGCGTCGAGATCCTCGCGCGCCACATGCTCGCGCAGCGCCTTGCTGGCGCGCTTGCGGTAGGCATCGTCGTCCAGGTCGGAGCGGGCGGCGGCGATGATGTGCGAATCAGGCGGCACCTGGCCGTCGCGGAAGCGATAGTACAGCGCCGGCAGAAGCTTGCGCAGCGTGAGGTCGCCGGTGGCGCCGAACACGACGCAGTCGAAGCTCGCAACAGGGATGATCTTCGGCACG
>DASSRN010000396.1:0-20089 GCA_035701785.1 Acetobacteraceae bacterium
CAGTCGCAATGTGCGGGTGACGGGGACGCCGAGGCTGCGGGCAGTGTCCTCGCCCAGGCTGAGCGCGTCGAGGCCGCGGCCCAGCGACAGCAGGATCGTGCCGCCGAGCAGGATGGCTGGTGCGGCCAGGCCGATCTGCCAAAGCGGCCGGTCGGCAAGGCCGCCCATCAGCCAGAAGGTGATCTCGGTCAGCGCGAACGGGTTGGGAGCAAGGGTCAGGGCGAGCGCGAGCAGTGCCGACGCGATCGCCGAGACTGCGACACCGGCCAGGATCAGCGATGGGCCGGATGGCGCGCGGCCGGCAAAGACTAGCAGGAAGGCCGCACCGATGCCCGCGCCGATCAGGCCACCGGCGACCATCGCTGGCGGGAAGCTGCTGGCCCAGCCCCAGTAAAACGCCACCACCGCGCTGAGGCCAGCCGTGCCGGTGATGCCGAGCAGGCCGGGATCGGCCAGCGGATTGCGCAGGCCGCCTTGCAGCACCGCGCCCGACAGGCCCAGGCCGCCGCCGACCAGCACGCCCAGCAGCATGCGCGGCATGCGGAGTTGCCACAGGATCAGCCGGTCCGGCAGCGCCAGGGTGGCGTCGCCGATGAAAAGGGACAGGACGGCGAGGGCAGCCAGCAGCACCGCCAGCCAGCGGATCATCGCGCGAGCATCGCGGCGGCGCCGGCGGTGAACGGGCCGGCGCAGATGGTCAGTGCTGGGGGGATCGCGCGGCGGGGCAGTCCGGCGAGTACTGCGTTGGTCAGCAGGTCCGTGGCGAGCGCCGGATAGTCCGGCGCCGCTGGCACGACCAGCAGATCGGGGGGGTGGCGCAGCAGTTGCTCCAGGCCGAGGCGGCGTCCGTCCGAGGCGTTCGCCAGACCGGCAGCGCGCAGCACCGAGTCCATCAGGCTGCCCGGACCGGCGGTGAAGCCGCGCGGCTCCCACACCAGGGCACGGCGATGGCCGTCTGGCTTCGGGACGGCGAAGAGGGTCGCATCCATTGACGCGACCAGCGCTTCGCCGCGCTGCGGCGCGCCCAGTGCCGCCGCAAGCGTCCGGGTCATCTGCCGGATGCCGGCAAAGTCCTGCGGCAGGTCAATGCGCAGGATTGGGATACGCTCCTCCTGAAGCAGGGCGAGCGCGGTCTGCGCCCCATACGGAGCGGCAAGGATCAGGTCCGGATGCAGCCGCAGCACTGCTTCGACAGACGCACGCACAATGGGGAGGTGAGCAGCCTCTGGCGCGACGAACGACAGCGCCGGATCGCGCGCGAGCGGCGAGAGCGCCGTGACCTTCTCCGGTGCGAGGAGGACCAGCATCTGGTCGGTGCACAGGTTCAGCGAAACGATACGCTGGGGCGGGGCCGCACCGCATAATCCGACGAGAAGCAGGACCACCCCGGTTCTCCCCCTCCCCTTGCGGGAGGGGGCTGGGGGAAGGGGGCGGCTGGCGTGAGGCACGGCCCCCTCTCCCCAACCCCCTCCCGCAAGGGGAGGGGGAGAATTGTTCAGCTTCTTTTCCCCCCTCCTCCTCCTACAGCACTGGGACGCCATGCTGCTTGGCCTTCTCCTCCGGCTCGACATGGATGGTGATCATCAGGTGCTGCATCTCGCTGCGCAGCGTGTCCTCGATGTGGTCGCAGATCGCGTGCGACTCGGCGACCGTCATTGACCCAGGCACGACCAGGTGAAACTCCAGGAACGTCAGCTTGCCGGCGTGGCGCATGCGCAGATCGTGCGCCTCGATCGCCCCCGCCGCGCTCTCGGCGACCAGTTCGCGGATGCGGTTCACCACCGTAGGCTGCGGTGCAGCGTCCATCAGGCCACCCACCGAGGACGAGATCATTGCCATGCCAGACCACAGCACGTAGACCGCGGTCGCCGCAGCCAACAGCGGGTCCAGCACCAGATAGCCGGTCAGCACGACCAACCCAACCCCTAGGGCGATGCCGACCGAGGTCACAACGTCGGCCAGCAGGTGCCGTCCGTCCGCCAGCAGTGCGGGTGAGCGGACGCGCTTGCCGGTGCGGATCAGCACCCAGCACCAGGCGCCGTTGAGCAGCGTCGCCAGCGCGTTGATCGCCAACCCCGCGATGGGCTGCTCGAGTGGCCGGGGGTCTCGCCACGTCTCCCACGCATGCTCGAAGATCGACAAAGCGGCGATGACGATCAGCACACCCTCGATCACGGCGGCGAAGAATTCGACCTTGTCATGGCCATAGGGGTGGTTCGCGTCAGCCGGGATGGCGGCGAAGCGCAGAGCCCCCAGCGCGATCACGCTGGCAGCCACGTTGACGATGGATTCCAGCGCATCGGAATAGAGCGCAGCGCTGCCGGTGATCCACCAGGCCACGCCCTTCAGCGCCAGCACCAGGCAGCCGATCGCGATGCTGCCGGCTGCGATCCGCACTGCTCGGTTCACCCCGGCGGGATAGCAGAGCCGGGGACCATCGTCAGCCTGCCGAGGCGGTCAGGTTCAGCCCGATCAGCCGGTCCAGACTCGCCTGATCGGTCAGCAGCGCCTCCGAGGTCCCGCGCTGCACGACGGCGCCGCGCTCGATCACGATGGCCTCGCGCGTGAGCGACAGCGCCACATCGGCGTGCTGCTCGACCACGACGACGGCGGTTCCCTGCTCGCCCACCATGCGGCCGATCGCATCGGCCAGTTCGTCCACGATGATCGGCGCCAGGCCCTCCAGCGGTTCGTCGAGCAGCAGCAGCGCCGGATTGGTGGTCAGCGCTCGGGCGATCGCCAGCATCTGCTGCTCGCCACCGGAAAGGTGATTGCCCATGTTGTGCCGCCGCTCCGCCAGGCGCGGGAACAGGCGATAGGCTGCGGTCAGGTCCCAGCGGCCGGGGCGTGCGGCGACCGTCAGGTTTTCATCCACTGTCAGTGACGGGAAGATCTCGCGCTCCTGCGCCACCCAGCCGATGCCAAGGCGGGCGCGGCGATGCGGCGCCACGCGGCCAATATCACTGCCGCGCCAGCGAATCGTGCCGGAGACCACGCGCGTGAACCCCATGATGGTCAGCAGCAGCGTCGTCTTGCCCACGCCGTTGCGGCCGAGGACCGCCAGGCTGCCGCCCTCCGCCAGTTCCAGCGACACGCCTTCCAGCACGATGGAATCGCCGTAGCCGGCGCGCACCTCGTGCAGCGACAGCAGTGGCTCAGCCATGGCGGCGGCCGAGATAGACCTCGCGCACGCGCGGATCGGCGGCGATCTCGGCCGGCGTGCCTTCCAGCAGCAGGCGCCCGCCCACCATGACGATGACGCGGCTGGCGAAGCGGAACACCACCTCCATGTCGTGCTCGATGAACAGCACGGCGATGTCGGATGAGAGGTTGGCTATGGCCTCGAACAGTGCGCTGCCCTCAGCACGCGGCACACCGGCGGCGGGCTCGTCGAGCAGCAGCACCCGCGGCTTCGTCGCCAGCGCCAGCGCGATCTCCAGCAGTCGCTGCTGGCCATAGGCCAGTTCGCGCGTCGGTCGGCGGCAAACCGGCGCGAGTTGCAGCGATGCCAGGATCGCGTACGCCTCGTCCACCGCGTCGCGAAAGCCGGCGAGACGGCGCCACCAGATGCTGGCGGCCCCTGCCCTTTCACAGACTGCCAGCGTCACCGCCTCCAGCGGCTCCAGGTCGGGGAACAGCGTGTTGATCTGGAAGGTGCGTGCGAGGCCCTGCTTCACGCGACGGTCGGGCGACAGCGCCGTGATCTCGTGGCCGCCCAGCATGATCTGGCCGGAGTCGGGTTGCAGCACGCCGGTGATCAGGTTGATCAGCGTGGTCTTGCCGGCACCGTTCGGCCCAATCAGCGCGTAGCGCGCGCCCGGCGGCAGGGAGAGCGACACGTCCTGCGCGACGACCAGTGAGCCGAAGCTCTTGTGCAGCCCGGTCGCGCGCAGCGCCGGTGCGGTCATGCGCGGCGCCCATCGGCATGGCCGGCCTCGTGCCGCGGGACCAGGCGCGCGAGGCCGCCCAGGATGCCGTCCGGCAGAAACAGCACAACGCCGATCAACATCAGCCCGATCCAGAAGTACCAGAACTGCGGATTCATTCCTGATAGCTGATCGCGCGCCAGCAAGTAGACGATGGCGCCGACGATGCCGCCATACAGTCGCCCGGTGCCGCCGATCACCAGGATAGTGACGAGTTCCGCGGACCGTTCGAAGCTCAGCGCACCGAGTGAGACAAACTGCGTGCTCTGCGCCAGCAGGCCACCGGCGATGCCGGCGATCGCAGCCGCAATCGTATAGACAGTGCGCAACCGCGCGCTACTTGGCGCACCAATCGCCGGCATGCGCCTCTCGTTCTCGCGGATCGCACGCAGCGACAGGCCGAATGGCGAATGCACGAGCCGCCGCGCCACCAGCACGACCAGCAGCAGCACCGTAAGCGCATAGGCATAGGCGGTGTAGCCGTAGAGATCGAACTCGAAGCGGCCGAACAGCGGCCACATCTCGACGCCCTGTAGCCCGTCGTTGCCACCGGTCAGCCAGCTTTCGCGATTGGCCAATTCAGCGACCAGCAGACCGATACCCAGCGTGATCATGATCAGCGCCAGATGGCGGACGCGGACCACGAGGAAGCCGGTGAGCCAGCCGAATACGCCAGCGACGACGGCGGCGAACAGCAGGCCAGTGAAGGGCTCGCCCCAGCCCGATTTTGCCAGCAGCCCAGCCGCGTATGCGCCCACGCCGAAATACGCTGCATGGCCCAGCGAGACGAGGCCGGCATAGCCCATGATCAGATCGAGCGAGACGGCGAAGATCGCAGTGATCGCGATCTGACTGGCCAGGGTGAGATAGGTCGGCGTCAGCACAAACGGCAGCAGCGTCGCCAGCCAGAACACGATCTCGATCGGCCGCCAGCGCTGCTTCATGACGAAGTGCCGCAACGGATCGGCGTGCGGAATGGAATTCTGCGTTGACAAGGTCCCGGAAAACGCAAGTGTGGCGCGGGGTCGTCCGAGGAAAGCCCGCAGATGTCAAGCAAGCTGGCGAACGGTGCGGGATTTGCGAAACTCGGTACGCTCATGACACCTGCCGGTCGCATCGCGAAGAAGCCGGCCACGCTCAGCTACGGCCTGGAGGAGACGCCACCCGCCGTCGTCACCGCGGTGGGAGCGGTGCAGCATGTCGGCGTGTCGGCGATCTTCATGATCTATCCGCTGATCATCGCGCACGAAGTCGGTCTGCCTGCCGACCGGCTCACCAATCTGCTTCAGCTTGGTTTGCTCGTGCTGGCGATCGCTGCGCTGCTCCAGGCGCTGCCGCGAGGGCCGGTCGGCAGTCGGCTGCTGGCACCTTCGATCTTCACCGGCGTCTATTTGGCACCATCGCTGTTGGCGGCGAAGGCCGGCGGCATGCCGCTGGTGTGGGGCATGACGATGTTTGCCGGCGTGGTTGAGATGGCGCTGTCGCGTGCATGGTCGCGGCTGCGCCCATTCATCCCGCCCGAATCGGCGGGACTGGTGGTGTTCCTGGTCGGCTGCATCATCGGGCTCGCGGCACTGCGCGTGCTGCTCGAGGATCAGCCTGGCGGTATGCTGGACGGGCGCGACTGCATCGTCGCCGGTTGCGCGCTCGCGGTGATGGCGGCGCTGAACATCTGGAGCCGCGGGTGGCCGAAGCTGTTCTGCATCCTGATCGGCATGGTGGTGGGGTATCTCGTTGCCGGCGCGGTCGGGCTGCTTGGAATGGATGAGGTTGCCGACCTGCTGCATCGCCCGTTATTTGCCGCACCAAGTCTCGCCGATGTCTCGTGGCGCTTCGAATGGTCGCTCGCGGTGCCGTTCGCAGTCACCGGCGTCGCGGCGGCGATGAACACCACCGCCGTGGTCACCACGTATCAGCGCCTGACCGACGCAGAGTGGGTGCGGCCGGACATGACCTCCATCGGCCGCGGGGTATTGGGCGATGGCATCGCGACCACGATCGCGGGTCTGCTTGGCACCTACGGCGTCACGGTCTCCAGCGCGAATGTCGGGCTGGTGGCCGCGACCGGCGTGGCGAGCCGCGTCATCAGCTTTGCCGTTGCCGCCCTCCTGGCACTTGCGGCGCTACAGCCAACGCTGATCGGCGTGCTCACCATCATGCCACGACCCGTGATGGCAGCGGCGATGCTGTTCACCTCGGTGTTCATCATGATCAGCGGTGTGCAGATCATCTCGACGCGGGTACTGGACGGACGGCGCACGCTGGTGGTCGGCATGGGAATCATCGCATTCTTCGTCGACTCGGTGTACCCGATGGCGTTTGCTGGCGCGCCGTGGTGGGCGCAGCCACTGGTGACGTCGCCGCTGGTACTGGCGACGCTTGTCGCGCTGTCGCTGAACCTGCTGTTCCGCATCGGCATCCGCCGTACAGTGACTGCCACCGTCGATGCCGATGCGCCGTACGTGCAGCAGGTATCGGACCTGATCGAGCGCCAGGCCGGCGTCTGGGGCGCGCGGCGCGACGTGACCAGCCGCGTGGAGTTCGCCATGCAGCAAACGATCGAGGCGGTGATCGCATTCTGCAACGCGCACGGCGTGATCCGGCTCGAGGTGAGCTACGACGAGTTCGTCATCCAGGCAGTGGTCGCCTATGTGGGAATACCGCTGGTATTCCCCACGCATGCGCCGACGCGCGACGAGATCCTGGAAGCCGATGATGGCCAGCAGCGCCTGGCCGGCTTCCTGGTCCGGCGTTATGCCGACAGCGTGACGACGACCGCGCGCGATTCGCTCAACTCGGTGCGGTTACGCTTCGATCACTAGCCCAGGAGTGCCGCGACGGCGACCGTTGCACCGGGCAGCAACATCGGCTCCAGCGTGCCTCCGCGACCCAGATGCGAAACCGACGCGTAGCGATCCCCGGCAGGAGCGCGGTGGACCTCAACACGGTCGGCGTCGAGGTTGACGATCCAGTATTCCGGGATGTTGTGGCGCGCGTAGAGCGCCCGCTTCACGGCGCGGTCGTAGGCGAGGCTGCTCTCGGCCACCTCGACCAACAGGAGAACGTCCTCGGGCCGCGGCGTCGCTGCGCGGTAGTAGTCGTCGCGCGGTTTCAGCACGGCGAAATCGGGCTGCGGTTCGGACAGAACGTCGAGCTGCACCGGGTTCTGCACCGCCACCACCCCGCGGTCGCCGACAGCCAGGATGAGCAGGCGGTTGAGCGCATTCACCGTGCCGGAATGCCCGCTGCCGATCGGCGACATCGCGATCAGTTCCCCCTCGATCAGCTCGACCCGGTCCTGCTGTTTGAGGATCCCAGCCTCACCCATGCGGTGATAGTCGGTCACGGTCAGCGCGCGGCGCGTGACCCATGGGGCGCGGGTGAGCAGACCAGTTTCTCCAGATGCCATGCGGACTCGATACCAGCCCTATCGGCGCGCGAACAGTCCCGAAGGGCGCCACAGCAGCAGGCTCACCATCACGAGGTCGATCAGGAATGCCCCCAAGGTCGGCACATAGTATTTGCCCGCCGCGTCGCTCACGCCCAGTACCATCGCCGCCAGCAGTGAGCCGCGGATCGATCCCAGGCCGCCGACCGCCACCACGATCAGCACGTAAATCAGCCAGGTGAAGGCGAAGTTCGGATCGAGGCCGACGATCTCGATCGCCAGCGCGCCGCCCAGTCCGGCAAGGCCGCTGCCGAGGGCGAAGGTGATGGCGAACACGCTGTCGACATCGATGCCTAGCCCGAGCGCCATGCGGCGGTTGTCCACTGCGGCGCGGACCTGGGCGCCGAAGCGGGTGTGTTCCAGTGCCGCGACAAGCAGCACGGTCGCAGCTGCCGCGAGCACGATCAGGAACAGGCGGTAGGTGCTGAAGTTGATGCCCATCGCGGTGGTGTAGCCGCGCAGCCACGCCGGGAGGCGCACCGGCTGCTGTACCGTGCCGAAGAACCAGGCCGCGGCGGCAACCGAGATGAACACCACGCCCAAGGTCAGCAATACCTGCTGGAGCTCGCTGGCTCGGTACAGCAGCCGGAACAGCGAGCGCTCGAACGCGACGCTGACGATGGCCGCGGCGAGGAACGCGCACGATAGTGTGGCGAGGAACGGCCACCCGGCAGCCATCAGTGTCACGCTGACATAGGCGCCGAGCATGGCGAAGCTGCCGTGCGCCAGGTTGACGAAGTTCATCATGCCGAGAGTGACCGACAGGCCCACCGACAGCAGGAAGAGCAGCATGCCGAAAGCGAACCCGTCGAACAGCACGCCAAGCGCTGGCGCGATCATCGCGGTGAACTCCCTCGCCGCCCCTGGGGGCGGAGAGGGTTGGGGTGAGGTGGGGGCACTCCTGCCTCTGCCAATTTGCGCAATATGACCTGCACCACCCCGTCCAGGTTCTCGTATACTTCGTTGTTCCAGAACCGGATCACGCGGTATCCGTGGTGCGCCAGTTCCGCCGACCGCGCCTCATCCGGCACGGTGCGCTCAGCGTGCTGCCCGCCGTCGAGCTCGATGACCAGCTTCCCTTCCGGACAGGCGAAGTCGGCAATGCGCGTGCCGATCGGATGCTGGCGGCGAAACTTCCAGTCCGTGCCGGTGTTGCGCAGCCCGCGCCACAGGCGCCGCTCCACTTCGGTGGCGTCGCGGCGCAGGCGGCGGGCAATCAAGGTCCTGGTCTGTAGCGGCATATCCCCACCTCACCCCAACCCTCTCCGCCCCAGGGCGGAGAGGGAGTCATTTTGGTGCGCGGGCTTTTACCGGGTCCTTGACGGCCTCGATCTTGTCGAACTCGACGTTGACCAGATTGCCGCCGACCTTCTCGACGCGCCGGATGTATACGTTCTGCACGATGTCGCGCGTCTCCGGATCGATCCCGATGGGACCGCGCGGGCTCTCCCATGCCATGTTCTTCGCCGCCTCGATCAGGTCAGCGCCATCGGCCTTGCCGCCGGTCTTCTCCAGCGCCGCATAGATCAGGTGCATGCCGTCGTAGCCGCCGATCGAGTAGATGTCGGGGTTGCGGCCGAACGCTTTGTTGTAGGCCGCGACGAACTCCCGGTTTGCCGCCGAGTCATGGTTGTAGTCGTAGTGGAACGCCGTGATGATGCCGATCGCATCGTCGCCCATGCTCTTCAGCGCGTCTTCCGAGGCGATCTCGCCCTGTCCGAGAATCTTGGTGTTCGCCGGCGTGATGCCGCGTGCTGCAAGCGCCTTGCCGATCGCGGCTGGCTGGGTGCCGCCGGGCACGAAGATGAAGATCGCCTCGGGGTTGGCGTCCTTGGCACGCTGCACGAAGGCAGAGAAGTCCGGGTTGGCGACGGGCACCCGCACGGAACCCACCACCTTGCCGCCGGCCGCCTCGAAGCCACGCTGAAACGCGCTCTCGGCGTCGATGCCCGGGCCGTAGTCCGAAACAACTGTATAGACGGTCTTGATCCCGTTCCTGACCGCCCAGGCGCCGAACGCTTCGTCGATCTGCGGCACCGTCACCGAGGCGCGCGCGAGATACGGCGACTTCGTGGTGATGATCGAGGTCGCGGCGTTCATCACGACCATCAGCTTCTTGGCCTGCGCCGAGACCTCGGCCGCGGCGAGCGCGTTCGGTGTCAGCGCAAAGCCTGCCAGGATATCGGCGTTGTCGCGCACCACGAGTTCCTGCGCCAGCCGTTTGGCGACCTCGGGCGCGATACCGCCGACGTCCTTGCGGATCACCTCGATCTTGCGACCTGCAACGGCGTCGCCGTGCTGCTGCATGTAGAGCTTGATGCCGTCATCCAGCTGCACCCCGGTATCGGCGAACTGGCCGGAGAACGGCAGGATGACGCCGATCTTGACCGGCTGCTGCGCATGCAGCGTGACCGGCAGCAGCAGCCCCAGGCAGACCAGAAACGCGCGCAGCATGTGTACCTCCCCAAGCGTGGCGGGGAGTGACTACCCCGCCGCGCGGTCCGCCTCCAGAGTGGGCTCCACAAGACGGTGGTGGCGCATGCGGATCGGCAGCAGGACAAACAACGCCAGCAGCACCACCAGGATGTTCATCGCGGCGGCGGCCAGGAACACCGCCTCCCACGAACCGGTGGCGGTCTTCAGCACGTTGGCGAACGGCACCAGGAAGGCCGATGTGCCCTTCGCCGTGTAGAGCATCATCGAATTGGCGGTCGCGTACTTCGTGCCGAACAGGTCGGTGCAGGTGGAGGGGAACAGGCTGAAGATCTCTCCCCAGGTGAAGAAGATCAGTGCGGCGCAGATCACGAAGGTCCAGGCACTGTTGCCGAACAGCGCCAGCAGCCAGTAGCTGAGCGCACCCAGCGTGAAGGCGAGCGCCATGGTGTATTCACGGCCGATCCGGTCGGACACCGCGCCGAAGAACGGCCGTGCCAGGCCGTTCATCACGTTGTCCACCACCAGCGCGACGCTCAGCGTGGTTGCGCCGAACAGGATCGCGGTGTTGGACAGGCCGAAATCCTTGGCAATCGGCGCCAGTTGCGCAGTCGCCATCAGGCCGCTGGACGACACCAGGATGAACATGAGGTAGAGCAGCCAGAACGCCGGCGAGCGCAGCACCTCCATGCTGGTGTAGCTGCGTGCAGACTGCGGCACCGCAGCGTTCGTCGCCTTGGGCAGGACGGTGCCGAGGGTCGGACCATGCAGGGTCTGCGCGACGATCAGCAGGATGATGCCCTGGCCGATGCCGAACCACAGGAAGGCCGACGCATAGCCGTAGGCGTCGATCACCATCCTGATCGGGATCACGGTCAGCGCTGCACCGGCGCCGAAGCCTGCCGCAGTCAGCCCCACCGCGAGGCCGCGGCGATCCGGGAACCACTTGACCGCACTGCCGACGCAGGTGGCATAGATCGCGCCCGCGCCGGTGCCGGAGATCGCTGCGCCGACATACAGCATCGCAAGCGAGCCGGCATAGGCGTTGATCACCCAGGCGATGCCTACCAGGACGCCACCGAACGTCACCATCGAGCGCGGCCCGGTGCGCGGGCCGAGGCGATCGACGATGTAGCCTTCGATCGGAGTGAGCCACGTCTCGGTGGCGATGAAGATGCTGAACGCGACCTGGATGCCGGCGATGTCCCAGCCGTTCGCCTTCTGCATCGGGTTGACGAACAGCGTCCAGGCGTATTGCAGGTTGGCGATCAGCACCATGCAAAGCACGCCCAGCCAGAGCTGGACCCACCGGTTGGCGGCGCTACCATTGGTGGTCGACATAAAGACCCTCCCGGACACGGCGTCGGTTATCCCCCGTGCGTTTGTGCAACGGTTGCACGGAGCGATGTGGCGTCAGGTCCGGAAAATGCAATCCGGAAAAAGCGAGCGGCGGATGAGGGTTTTTCAGGTCTTCTCGAAGTCGATCCGCTCGACCACCGGCAGGCCCTGGAGGTAGCGGCGCAGGCAGTCCAGGCCCAGTTCGACCGCGCCCAGGCGCACCCACTCGCGCCCCCCGATAATCCGCGAACGCCGAAGCGCCACGTCCTCAGCTGTCGCGATTCCGATCCAGATGGTGCCGCCGAAGTCTATCCGATCGGGCCCCTCGTCAAGCTCGATCAGCACCACGAGCGCGTGCGTCGCGCCGGCGTGAACCAGCGCTGCCCGCGCCACTGCCGCGGTATTGTCTTCCGTCAGATCCGCGGCAAGCGAGACTTGCGCAACGTCAATCGCCTTGTGCAGCGCGGTGCGGTCGCGCACGGTGACGCCGGCCCGCAGCACGTGCTCGGCACCCGGCAGGTGCCCCAGCCGCGCGGCGATCTGGCCGCTGGTGAAAGTCTCCACCAGCGCGAGCGTCGCCCCCTGCCGCGTGAGTTCCGCCAGCACCACGCCTTCCAGCGTCTGGTCGTCCTCGGCCAGGATGAAGTTGCCCAGGCGCTTGCGCACTTCAGCCTGCACCGGCTCCAGCTTGCGGCGCACATCGTCCATGTCGGCGCCACGCACGGTCAGCTTGGTCTCCAGCTGCGGATAATGCGCGCGGAAGCCCAGCTTAACGCTGCCGTCCGACGCCAGGTCCTCGATGCCGGCCAGCAGCGCATCAGCGTGCGATTCGCCGATGCCATAGGAGTGGAAGCGCTTGAGGAAGATGGTGGCCGGGGAACCGCTGCGCGCGAGCAGGCGCGGGATCACCTGCTCCTCCAGCATGCGCCGGAGTTCGCGCGGCACACCTGGGGTGAAGAGGAAGCGCGCACGGCCGATGTCGAGCGCGAAGCCGCAGGCGGTACCGATCGGGTTGTCGATGATCTCGGCGGTCGACGGCAGCGTCGCCTGCTTGCGGTTGTTCGGCGGCATGACGCGGCTGCGCTTGGTGAAGAACGCCTCCATCGTCGTCAGCCACTCTTCGTTCAGCACCAGCTCGACACCGGCCGCCTGCGCAGCGATCTCCTGCGACAGGTCGTCAACCGTGGGGCCCAGGCCGCCATTGACGATCACCGCATCGGCGCGCTGCGAGGCGAGCCTGAACGCCGCGAGCAAGGTCTCCCGGTCATCGCCGACCGTGGTGCCCCAATGGACCGACAGCCCGACATCCTCGAGCTTCTGGGCCATGTAGCTAAAGTTGGTGTTGACGATCTTGCCGGTGAGGACTTCGTCTCCCGTGCAGATGATCTCGATGCGCATTGCGGTTCCTGTCGGCGAACTGGAACGCGTATCCTGGGCGGTATCCCGCCGCTTCGTCCAGACGTCGAGGTGGCCGCACTACTCCGCCGCCACTGCCACCCGGCGCCGGGGCGGCGCAATGCGCAGCACCAGCAGCGAGGCCAGCAGGCAGGCCAGCCCGCTCGCCATGAACGCCAGCAGGTAGCTGCCGGTCGCACTGCGCACGATGCCGGCGCCCACCGCGGCACTGGCGCCGCCGATCTGATGCGTGGCGAAGATCCACGACATGAGCACGGGCGCCGACTTGCGGCCGAACACGTCGTTCACCAGCGCGAAGATCGGCGGCATCACCGCGATCCAGTCGAGCCCGTAGAATACCGCGAACACCGTCAGGCTCACCGAATCGAAGTTGGTGTACGGCAGCGCGAGCAACGACAGGCCGCGCAGGCCGAAGATCCAGAACAGCAGGATGCGCGGGTTGTAGCGGTCGGTCAGCCAGCCGGAGATGGTGGAGCCGATCAGGCTGAACACGCCCAGCGAGGCCAGGATGCCGGCGCCGGCGAACTGCGAGTAGCCGTGGTCGACACAGAACGCGATCAGGTGCGTGCCGATCAGCCCGTTGGTGGAGAAGCCGCATACCGCGAAGCTCAGTGCCAGCAGCCAGAAGTCGATCGAGCGCAGGCCGCGGATCAGCCCGTCGATCGCCACGCCGAACGGATTGCCGCCGCGCATCGGGGACGGCGGCTCGCTGGTGGCGCCCAGGGGCGTGAGGCCGACCGCGGCGGGCGACTCCGGCAGCAGCAGCGCGGCGACAGGGATCAGCACGGCGATGGTCAGCGCGACCGTGATCGACACGCTCTGCCAACCATAGGTCTGCGACAGCCGGCCGAGGATCGGCAGGAAGATCAGCTGCCCGGCGGCGTTGCCCGAGCTCAGCAGGCCCATTGCCAGGCCGCGATGCGCGACGAACCAGCGGTTCGCCACTGCCGAGGCCATGCCGATCGCACCGGCACTGGCGCCGATGCCGACCAGCACGCCCCAGGTGAAGAACAGCTGCCAGGACTGGGTGATGAACGTAGAGAGCCCGGTTCCGACCACCAGCAGGCCGAGGCAGGACAGGATGGTGCGGCGCAGACCGAAGGTCTCCATCAGGCCAGTGATGAACGGCCCGGTCATGCCCAGGAGCAGGATGTTGAGCGAGATCGCTGCTGAGATCGTGCCGACGCTCCAGCCGAAGCTCTGCTGCAATGGCACGATGATGACGCCTGGTGCGGCGCGCACGCCGACCGCGCCCAGCGTCACGGTGAACGCGACGATCAGCGCGACCCAGGCGTAATGGACCCGACCAGAGCAAATTCTTGCCAAAGCGGCGGTCATGTACGGCACCTTCCTGCTACCGGGCAGTATGCCGGCGCCGGTCGCATTCCACCAAGCCCTGGACCCCTGCCCTCAGCGCAGCCCTCGCATGCGCGTCAGCGTCCGGGGCGGCGCTCCGGCGCGCGGGCGTGCGATCCGCCATGCTCCGGCCACTCCCACGGGCCGTCGACGTCCACGCCCTTGCTCCGCAGCATCTCGCGGTGGTCCTCGGCGTTGTCCTGCGGGCGGTAGCCCAGGAACTCCCAGTTCGGATCGAACGTCTTGATCCGGGTGTTGGCGGAGTAGCCATTGACCACCAGGCAGCCGGGATCGGGGTGGCGCAGCGCCGCGTCCACCAGCCGCGCCACGTCGCCGGGCGACAGCCAGGTGGCGAGCGAGCGCTGGTCGATCGGCAGCGTCCGGTAGGTGCCGATACGCAGCGACACCGAGCGGATGCCGTGGCGGTCGAAGTAGCCGCGCAGCATGACCTCGCCCCAGGCCTTGAACGTGCCGTACAGACTGTCGGGGCGCGGCGGCAGCGCGGGCGAGACGCGTTCCTCGATCGGGTAGCAGCCGAACGCGTGGTTGGAGGAGGCGAACACGATGCGCTGCACGCCGGCGAGCCGCGCGGCCTCGAACACGTCGAACATACCGCGCGCGTTGACCCGCCACAGGTCCTCGAGCGAGTAGTCGCCGCCGACACCGGCCAGGTGCACGACGGCGGCCACCCCCGGCATCATGCGCTCGATCGCCGCGCGGTCGGCGATGTCGGCGGTGATGCACTCCTCGTTCGGTGCCGGATCGGTGATCGGGCGGCTGTCGGTGAGCCGCAGGCGCCATGCGGAGCGCAGGCCATTCCGCAGCGCGGTGCCGATCGCGCCGGCGGCGCCGGTGATCAGCACGCGGTCGGTGGCGGGGTCCATCACAGCCCCTCGGCGCTGCGCGCCACGCGTTCGACGGCTGCCAGATAGACGTCGAGCTCGCGCTCCTCGGGTGCCACCAGCACGTGCTGCACGCCGGCGGCCTTGTAGGCAGCAAGCCGGTCGTGCAGCGCGCCGCTGTCGCGGCCTTCGTCCGAGGTTCGCAGCGAGATCGCGAATGCGGGTTCAGGCCGGGCGGCGCGCAGACGGTGTACCATAGCCGGCGCCTGTTCGGGGGTGACGCGGCTGCCATGCCAGCCATCCAGGCGCAGTGCGCGGGCGATCGCCGCGTCGGACGACCCGCCGATCCAGATCGGGATCGGCGCGCACGGCTTCGGCTGCATGCGCATGGTGTCGATCTTCGCGGCTATCCATCGCGCGGGGAACGTCACCGGATCGTCGGCCCACACCGCGCGCATCATGGCGATGCCTTCGTCCATGCGCCGGCCGCGTTCGCGGAACGGCACGCCCAGGGCGTCGAACTCCGCTTCCATCCAGCCCACGCCAGCGCCGAGGATCAACCGGCCCTGCGACAGGTTCTGCAGCGTCGCCAGCTCCTTCGCCAATGGCAGCGGATGGCGCATCGGCAGCACCAGCACGCTGGTGCCCAGCTTGACGCGCGTGGTGTACGCCGCGGCCCAGGTCAGCGTCAGCACCGGGTCCCAGAAGTTGGGCGACGGCGGATAGGGCGCGCCCTTCGGGATGATGATGTGCTCGCTCACCCAGACGTCGGCGAAGCCCAGTTCCTCGGCCTGGACCGCGGCGCGGCGGATCGCGTCGGGGCCGGCCTTGCGGCCGATATGTGGCAGATGGATGCCGATCTGCATGCGCGGTCTCCTGTCGTTTGCCTGTGAGGCTTGCGCAGGGCGGCGGTCGCGTCCAGTACGGACGGTCTCAGCGAATCACGGCAGACGTTTGTCAGCGGTTTTTGGCGGTCCGTATTTTCGCGCGCGCAACGCGTGAGTTGCGGCTACATCTCGGGTTGGGTTCTTCGAGGTTCGTTCAACTGATCAGCAACTATTCGAAGCAGCCTGCATAACACCATCACGCCGCGGTGCACACCAACCACGCGCTTTGAGAGTGCGTCCACAAACGAGGACCAATCCGATGAGCGACCTGGACAAGGTCTACAGCTATGCGTGTCAACTCGGCAGCAACACCCCGATCCAACTGCGCTGGGAAGGCTCGGGCGATTCCGGGCATGCGGCGAAGCTGCTCAGCGGGCTGAAGCATATGTTCTATCCCAAGACCACTACGAGAATTAAGTACCACGCCGTGATCAATATCTACGAGCCGCAGACCGATCCGATTTACGCGAAGGCGGAAAGCGTGATGCAGTTCGTACACGGCTGGGGCACCACGGAAAACCAGACCTATGAGCTCCACAGCGACGCGGACGTGACCCGCGATTCCGGCGCATTCGGCCAGAAGCAGGCACACATCATGTTCGTGCGGAACATCATGCCGACAGATGGCACGGGCAAGAGTGAGACGACAGCCGGCGATCGCCTGCTGAGCATCCACTCGCAGGCGCTGCGGAAGCGATCGAACTCACTGACCGAGGATGGCGGACAATTGCGGCTGGGTATGTCGGGCGCGCCGGGGTTGCTCAGCGCCGCACAGCAGACGCGTCTCAATACGCCGGCCAAGAACCTGTTCAACAATGCGAAGACACTCGTTGACGAGGCAAAGGAGGGAGGCCTCACAGTGGTCGGGCTGCCCAATCGCTTGGGTAGCGAGGACTATGACGAAGGCGGCGTCATGAAGAACAACGGCGTGGATCTGGGCATCAAGAAGACCTTCTATCTCACCTTCATGCGCTAGGACGCCGCTCCACTTTCCTTGACACCGCCGTCACCCGCCGCCATACCGTTTTGGAACGCTCCAAAATTGCCGAGGCGCGCATGTACCGTGGGCCGGTGATCGACTGCGACGTGCACCACGCGCGCGCCACCGACCAGGAACTGCTCGAGCATATGTCGGCCGGCTGGCGCGAATTCGTCGCTGATCGCGGCCCGGCCGGCGTGATGCCGCTCACCGTGCAGGACGGTCTGCCCAACCCGCACGGCTTCATGCGCGCCGACACCTATCCGCCGACCGGCGGCCCCGCCGGCTCCGACTTCGCCACCATGCGCCGCCAGCTACTGGACCGCGCCGATGTGCGCCGCGCCATCCTGACGTTCGGCGACGACAGTCATGTCGCCGGTCATCACAACCCGTATTTCGCTACCGAACTGGCGCGCGCGCTGAACGACTGGTCGGTCGAGCGCTGGCTCAGCGCCGATCGGCGGCTGGCGTCGTCCATCATGGTCGCCTCGCAGTTGCCGGATCATGCGGCTGCTGAAATCCGCCGCCATGCCGCCAATCCGCGCATGGTGCAGGTCATGCTGGTGGACAATCCGTACAACTATCCGTTCGGGCATCCGGTGTTCCATCCGATCTACCAGGCGGCGGAGGACACCGGGCGGCCGATCGCGATCCATGGCGGCGCCGGCGGTTGGGCCAATCCGGCAAGCACCGGCGGCGGCAATGTCAATCTCTACTTCGAGGCGCACACGCTTTGGCCGCAGGTGGTGATGACGCATCTCGTGTCGTTCATCAGCCACGGCGTGTTCGACAAGTTCCCACGCCTGAAACTGCTGCTGATCGAGGCCGGCTCCGCCTGGCTGCCCAGCCTGCTGTGGCGGTTCGACACCGAGTACAAAGGGCTGCGACGCGAAGTGCCGTGGTTGCGGCGGCTGCCCAGCGAATACGTCGCCGAACATGTGTGGCTGACCACACAACCGTTGGAGTCGTCGCCCAGGCGCGAGCAGGTCACCGAACTGCTGAGCTGGATCGATGGCGGCCGCAAGCTGGTATACTCGTCCGACTACCCGCACTGGGACGCCGACGAGATCCACCACGTCGCGAGCCGCCTGCCGGAGAGCTGGCATGGCGGCGTCTTCTTCCAGAATGCGCTCGACTTCTATGGCTGGACCGAGGCGGACCTGCCGGCGCCAGTGGACGCGGCAGTCGCATGAGCGCCGATGTCGGCGCGCTGGACGACTTTGCCGAGGGCGCGCTCCGCATTGTCGGCGTGAATGGCCGCGAGGTCGGCATCGTGCGATGGAACGGCGATCTGCATGCCATCCACAATCTCTGCACCCATCAGAGCGGTCCGGTCTGTGCCGGCATCCTCAGCGGGCGGCTGACCGCGATGCGGCCGGGCGATATGGAGCTGGATGCGGCGACGCCGATCCTCGCCTGCCCGTGGCACGGCTGGGAGTTCGACGTGCGCAGCGGGCGCGCGCTGCATGATGCGCAGCATCGGCTGCGCAAATTCCCGGTCCGGATCGCGGGCGGCCGCGTGCTGGTCGACATCGACGCCGCAACACGGACGCAGCCATGACAGCAGCCCCGCTCGCGATCGGCCTGGTGACCGAGGCGATGATCAAACGCCCGCTCGTCGAGGTGATGGATTGGCTGGTGCGCGAGGTGCCGGCGATCACCGGGCTGGAACTCGGCGCCGGCGCCTATGCGCCGACCAACCATTGCGACATGCCGCGCCTGCTGGCCGACGCCGGCGCGCGCGATGCGTTCCGGCGCGAGATCGGCGCACGCGGCCTGCACATCGCGGCACTGAACGTGTGGGGCAATCCGCTGCATCCCGATCCCGCCATCGGCACGGCGCATGACGGTGCGCTGCGCGATGCGGTGCGGCTGGCGGCGGAACTGGGGGTCGAGCGCATCGTCGGCATGGCCGGCTGCCCGGCAGCGATCGAGGGCGAGCGTGCCCCACACTTCGCCGCCGGCGGCTGGCTGCCCTATCTGGAACACGTGCACGAACGGCAGTGGCAGGCACGCGTGCACGACTACTGGTCGGAGGTCGGCGCGTTCGCACAGGCGACGCATCCATCGCTGCTGATCTGCCTGGAACTGCATCCCGGCACCGTCGCCTACAACGTTGAGACCTTCGAGCGCCTGGCCGCATTGGGCCCCGCCATCGCGGCCAATATCGATCCCAGCCACTTCTTCTGGATGGGCATGGATGCCAACAAGGTGGTGCGGCGCCTGGGCCGCCGTATCGGCCACGCACACGGCAAGGACGTGGTATTCCAGGCGGAGCAGCTGGCGCTGAACGGGCTGCTGGACCGGCGCTGGCCGGCGCCGCCCGAAGAGATGCCATGGAATTTCGCGACCGTCGGCCGCGGCCACAATGCGGCGTGGTGGACCGCGCTGCTGGATGATCTGCGCGCTGCCGGCAACGTGCGCACAATCTCGATCGAGCACGAGGATCCGTTCGTCGCGCCGGAGGTTGGCATCCGTGAGGCGGCTGAATTGCTGTCCACTGCACTGACCGCAGCAGAGGCGCCGGCATGAACGAGGTGCGCGCCGCGGTGACGGAACGGCCCGGCCACATCGCTTTGCGGCACTTCGCGCTGCCGGAGCCCGAGCCTGGCGCGGTGCTGATGAAGGTGCACTACTCCGGCATCTGCGGCACCGACAAGCACACGTTCCGCGGCGAGACGAAGCAATACGCCGGCACGCCGCACGAGCGCGACCTGACCTATCCGCTGATCTGCGGTCACGAGAATGTCGGCGAGGTGGTGGCAATCGGCGGCGTGGTGCGCGACAGCGAAGGGCGTGCGCTGAAGGTCGGCGACCGCATCGTGCCCGGTGCCAACGTCGCCTGCGGCGAGTGCCATTTCTGTCGCAATGGCTATCCCTACTACATGTGCGAGCGCATGGAGGATTACGGCAACAGCCTGCATTGCGGGCGCGCGCCGCATCTGTTCGGCGGCTGGGCGCAGTACATGTACCTGCTGCCGAACACGCCGATCTTCCGTGTGCCCGACGACCTACCCGACAGCGTCGCGGTGCTGACCGAGATCATGGCGGTGACGCATGGCGTGGAGACCGCGCAGTCGCTGCTTGGCCTGACCGGCGGCTACCGCTTCGGCAATTCGACCGCGGTGCTGGGCGTCGGCCCGCTGGGACTGTGCCACCTGATCAAGGCGCGACTGCTCGGTGCGTCGAAGCTGATTGCCACCGACCTGTTCCCCTCGCGGCTGCGCCTCGCGCAGGAGTTCGGCGCGACGCTGACGATGCAGGCCGACCGGACCGAACCCGCGGAGCGCATCGCGCGGGCACGCGAGCACACTGGCGGGCTTGGCCCGGACATCGTGCTCGACTGCAGCGGCTTTCCGCAGACCTTCGTCGAGGCGCTGCGCATGGTGCGTCCCGGCGGCGTGGTGGTTGAGGCTGGCACGTTCGTCGACATGGGACCCATCGGCATCAACCCGAACAGCGAC
>DASSRN010000397.1:0-7409 GCA_035701785.1 Acetobacteraceae bacterium
GCACCGTGAGTATCGTGAACTTCGCCGGATCGAGCCCGGGCTGCATGTCGTCCCACGACAGCGGCATCGCCACCGTGGCGCCCTCGCGCGCCCGGGGACGGAACGACGCGACGGCAGTGGCACCGAGCCCGTTGCGCAGCCAGTCGATCAGGATGCGCCCTTGCCGGTCAGCCTTCTTCACTGTGGAGAGGAACCGCTCGGGCTCCTCCCGGCTGAGCGTCTCGGCGAACGCGCGGCAGAACGGCTTCACCACGCTCCAATCGGCGACTGGCTCCAGCGGCACGACCACGTGCAGGCCCTTGCCCCCGGTGGAGCGGCAGAACGACGTCAGTCCCAGACGCTGTAGCTGATCATGCACATCGCGCGCCGCCTTCACCACCGCAGCGAACGTCACGCCCTCACCCGGATCCAGGTCGAACACCATCCGGTCGGGATGGGTTGGCGCCGCCTCGCTGGCGCCCCAGGCATGCAGTTCGATCGCCGAGATCTGCGCCATGGCGATCAGGCCGTCGGCATCGTCCAGTGCAAGAAACGGCTGCTCGTCCGCTTCGCCCTGGCGGATCGTGGACGGCAGCGAACCATGGCCGTGCTTCTGGAAGAAGTGCTGGCCGCCGATCCCCTCCGGACAGCGCACAATGGCCAGCGGGCGACGCGCCAGGCCAGGCAGCGCCTGCTCCGCAACCGCGGCCCAATACTCCGCCAGCGCGCGCTTGGTGATGCCTGGCCACAGCTCACGTTCCGGATGCGTCAGTGAAATGTTGCCCACCGTCACCCCTCGCCGCGCGGGTGCGGCTGCCGAAACGATGGCGGATTTGCGCCGCGGCGGCACAGCGAGCACCGCCCGGTGCCGAGTTGCGCCTGGCTCACCAGGCCGGGGTGCGATCGACCTGCGCGCCACGTCGGGATCGGCCGGATCACGCACCACCTCCTTCGCCGTCTTGTCCTCGCGCAGGCCCAGATACGATGCCTGCCGCACCCGGCCAGAACCCGACCAGTCGGCGAACTCGATCTCCGCCACCAGCTTCGGCTCAACCCAGTTGATGGTCTTTGGCAGCGGCTCGTCAGAGACGAGCAGCGACTTGGGCGGGTCCGCAGCAAGCGCCGAAAGGTTCTCGCTCAGCTGACCGAGCACCTCTTCGGAAAAGCCGGTGCCCACGCCCCCCGCGTAGTGCAGCTTGTCCTGCCGGTCGTAGTAGCCCAGCTGAAGCGACCCCAGGCCCACGCGCCTGCCAGTCGGCGGCGTCCAGCCCAGCACGATCAGCTCTTCGCGCCCGCGGCACTTCACCTTGAGCCAGGCGCTGCTACGGCCGGCGCGATAGGGTGCGTCGGCGCGCTTGCAGATGATCCCTTCGAGCTTCATCCGACGGGCACGATCGGCCAGCTCCTTCGCCCGACCCACCTGATGGTCGCTATAGCGCAGCATGCCGTGCCAGCTGCCCAGCCCCTCCAGCACCCGCTTGCGGTCGACCACAGAGCAGCCGCGCAGGTCCCAGCCATCCAGATGCAGCAGGTCGAAGAAATACAGGAACAGCGTGCCGTCCCGGCCCCCTGACAGCGCCGCCTGGAGTGCGGGGAAGCTGGTGACGCCCTGGTTGTCCATTGCCACCAGCTCACCATCCAGCAGCGCCATTTCCACCGGCAGGCCCGCGACGGCGCGCGCGACCGCCGGCAGTCGATCTGTCCAATCCAGGCCACTGCGCGTCACCAGGCGGGCCTTTCCATGGTCCAGCCAGCACAGCAGGCGGTAGCCGTCGAATTTGATCTCACTGATCCACTCGTCCCCGTCGGGCGCCTGCTCCGCCACTTGTGCGAGCTGCGGTGCCTGGGTCTTCGGCAGCGCTCCCCGCACCGCACCCGGCGGCATCTTCTGATCGCGCTGCCGCTCGATGGCCGGCGCGTCGGCACCGGCGCGCTCCGCCTCGTCGTGACCCTTGATCAGTAGCCAGTTGTCCTGCCGGCTGCGCTGCCCGGGTCGCGGCTTCAGGCGGACCAGGGTGAAGCGGCCATGCAGGCGCTTGCCGTCCAGCACGAACCGCAGTTCGCCCTTCTGCATCCCCGCTTCGGGGTCGTCGAGCGGCTGCCAGGTGCCGCGGTCCCACAGCTCCACCGTGCCAGCGCCATACTGGCCGTCGGGTATCGTGCCCTCGAAATCAGCGTAATCGAGCGGATGGTCTTCCACATGCGCGGCGATGCGCTTGTCGGCGGGATCGAGCGACGGCCCCTTGCGCACCGCCCAGCTCCACAGCACGCCGCCGTGCTCCAGGCGGAAGTCCCAGTGCAGACCGGCGCGGTGCGCCTGATGCTTCTGCACCACAAAGATTGGCGCCTCGCGCTTGCTCTTGCGCTCAGAAGGTGCCGGCTCACGCGTGACCGAGAAGTCGCGCTTGGCGCGATAGGTTGTGATCGAGGTGTCGCGGGCTGTGCTGGTGCTACGCGGCATCGATGACGGCGCCTTTCGTTGTGGCCGGCGGGAACCGGCCACAACATAGGGCGGTCAGCGCTTGGTGTTGAGCGCCTGCGCCAATTGCAGGTGCTGCTGCAGGATCGGCAGGGTCTTCTGCGCAAACGCCTTCAGGGACGGGTCCTGGCCTGAATTCGCCTCCTTGCGGAACAGCGCGATATCCTGCTCATGGTCGCTCACTTCGTCGCGCGCATAGGCCTGGTCGAACGCCGTGCCGTTCATCGCGCTGAGCTTCTGCGCCGCTGAAGCATCCTTGCCGGTCGGCTGCGTCGGCAGGTCGAGATTAGCCTGCTGGCCAATCTGCATCAGCTCATCGTTCGCCTGGGTATGGTCGATGATCATGCGCTGGGCGAACTGCTTCACCTGGGGTGAGCTGCTACGCTGCTGCGCCATCTGCGCCGTCTGCACTTCGGCGAGACCACCCGACGCAGCATGCTGCGCAAAGTCACGATCACCCTGGCTGAGCGCGGCGGATGCCGGAAGCGCAGCCAGCCCCAGCAGGCCGGCAGTAAGACAGGCAGGCAGGATCTTGGTCATCGGAAACTCCGTGTCTGAGTGATTTGCCAACGCCGTCCAGGCAGCGCAGTTCCCTCAGGTCAGAACGTCCTCGATCCGGATCGGCACCTTCCGCACGCGTACACCAGTGGCGTGATACACCGCGTTGGCCACCGCTGCCGCGACACCGACCATCGGCAGCTCGCCGATGCCCTTCGCGCCGAGTGGGTTGGAGGTCAATTCATCGTTCTCCACCAGGATGGTCTGGATGTCGGGCACATCGGCGTTCACCGGCACGAGGTATTCGGCGATGTTGGCATTCACAATGCGACCGGTCTCGCCATCGACATGCGTCTCTTCCAGCAGCGCCATGCCGAGGCCGTAGACGATGCCGCCGATCAACTGGCTGCGCGCCGTCTTGGCGTTCATCACCCGGCCGGCGTCGAACGCACCTACGAAGCGGCTGACGCGGATCGCGCCAAGGTCCGCATCGACCCGCACTTCGACGAACTGCGCGCCGAACGCGTGCATCGCATAACGGTGCTCCTCCTCACCCGGCTTCGCCTCCACCGTCGCCTCGACAAAGTCGCCGGTGTTTGCAGGCATTTTCGCGCGCACTGCCTCGCAGGCCGCCTTTACCGCGGGCCCGACGCTGGCGACGGTCATCGACCCGCCGGAGACCGGCGCGTGCGGGAACGCGCTGTCGCCGATCTCCACCTGGATCCGCTCGACCGGGATGCCGAGTTCATCGGCGGCGATCTGCGCGATCACCGTGTAGGTCCCGGTGCCCAGATCCTGCGTGCCGACCTGCACCAGCGCGGCGCCATTGGCACCGACGCGCACACGCACGCTCGCCGGCATGCGATGCGTGGGATAGGTGCTGGTCGCCATGCCCCAGCCGATCAACGTGTTGCCGTCGCGCATCGAGCGCGGGGCGGCCGACCGCCGCGACCAGCCGAACGCATCGGCCCCCTGGCGATAGCACTCGCGCAGTGCCTTGCTGGCGAACGGCTTGTTCTGGTGCGGCTCGGTATCGGCGTAGTTGCGCAGGCGGAACTCGAGCGGATCGATGTTCAGCGCGACTGCCAACTCGTCGATCGCCGATTCCAGTGCGAAGTTGCCGCTCGCGAGCCCCGGCGCACGCATATACGTCGGCAGGCTGGCGTGCGTCGCCACCAGCCGATGCGATACCGCGACGTTGGGGCAGGCGTACAGCATCTCGGTCGCCAGCCCCACCGGTTCGGCGAATTCGCCCAGTGCCGGCTGCGACATCTGCGAGAACCCGTCGTGGCGCATCGCAACCAGCGTTCCCTCCTGGTCCGCCGCAAATCGCAGCTTCTGCACCGTGCGCGGACGATAGCCGTTCGAGGTGAACATCTGCGCCCGCGTCACCACGAGCTTCACCGGCCGGTCCACCACCTTCGCCGCCATCGCAGCGAGCGTGGCCGGCGGCCAGGTGTTGCCCTTGCAGCCGAACCCGCCGCCGACGAACGGGCAGATCACGTGCACGTCCTTCGGATCGATGCCGAACAGCCCGGCGAGCGTCTGCTGCGTGCCCGATATCGCCTGCGTCGCGGTCCACACGGTCAGCCGCATGCCGTCCCAACGGGCAATCGTGGCGTGCGGCTCCATTGGGTTGTGGTGCTCGATCGGGGTTATGTACGTCGCATCGACCTTTGCTGCCGCGCCGATGAACGCCATGTCCGGGTTGCCGCGCTGTGAATCCGGCGGACGCTCGCCATTGCGGAAATGCTTCGGCGCATACGCCTGATCCAGCACCGCATCCATCGACGTCACCGGCTCGTCGCGCCGGTAGCGCACGCGCACCTGCGACGCGGCGGCATTCGCCTGCTCCAGCGTCTCCGCCACCACGACGGCAACGTGCTGGCCGTTGAAATACACCGCGCTGTCCTGCAGCAGCGGCACACGCACCGTCTGCTGCGAACCGCCCTGCATCGACAGTTTCGGCGCATTGTCCGGCGCCAGGATCGCCAGCACGCCGGGCATGCCTTTCGCCTGGTCGATATCGAAGCCGGTGATCGCGCCGGCGCCAATGGTGCTCTGCACCAGCACCGCGTGCACTTCATCCGGCACGGTGAATTCGGCGGCATAGCGCGCGCGCCCGGTTACCTTCTGCCGACCGTCGATGCGATCGATCCCCTGTCCAATGACAGTCATGCTGATTCCTTTCAGACGGCGACGGTTTGCAGCGAACGCAGCACCACGCGCCGCAGCAGGACCTGCTTGAAGGCGTTCTGCGTGGCCGGATGCGCACCGTCGGCAGCATGGTCAGAGGCTGCCCGCAGTGCCTCGGCATTCAACGTCTGCCCACGCAGCGTTGCTTCGACTTCCGGCAGGCGCCACGGTCGCGTGCCGACGCCACCGGCGGCGACCCGCACATCGCGCACCGTGTTGTCGCGCACTTCCAGTGCCACCGCGGCAGAGACCAGCGCGAACTCGAAGCTCGCACGGTCGCGCAGCTTCAGATAATGGGAGTTGCGCGCAGCAGCGCTCGCCGGCACGACCGCGGCGGCGATCATTTCGCCCGGCTCCAGCACAGTCTCGAGATGCGGCGTGTCGCCCGGCAGCCGATAGAACGACGTGATCGGCACCTGCCGGTTGCCCTGCGGCGAGCGCAGCTCCAGCACCGCATCCAGCGCAGTCAGCGCAACCGCCAGATCGGACGCATGGGTGGCGATGCAATGTTCGCTGCCGCCGAGGATCGCGAGCATGCGGTTTTCGCCGGCAATTGCCGGACAACCGCTGCCGGGGTCGCGCTTGTTACAGGCGAAACCAGTGTCGCGGAAGTAGCCGCAACGTGTGCGCTGCAGCAGGTTGCCGCCGATGGTGCCCATGTTGCGCACCTGCGGCGACGCGCTCGCCTCGAGTGCCTGCGCGATCACCGGCCATTGCCCGCGCACCTCGGGATGCGCCGCGACATCGCTCATGCGCGCCAGCGCCTCCAGGCGAAGACCGCTCCCATCGACCGTGATGCCCGCTGGGCCGACGCTCTCGATGTCCACCAGGTGGCTCGGCGTTTCGACGTTGTCCTTCAGCAGCTGCATCAGATCGGTGCCGCCGGCGATGAACTTCGTATCCTGCCCCTGTGCCGCGGCCAGCGCGGCATCGAGCGAGGCTGGCCGTGTGAGCTTGAATGCCTGCATGGCTCAGCCCTCCCGCGCCGCGTCGCGGATCGCCGCGACGATGTTGGGATAGGCACCGCAGCGGCAGATGTTGCCGCTCATCCATTCGCGGATCTCGCTGTCCGACCCGGCATGGCCCTCCTTGATCAGTGCCGCCGCGGACATGATCTGCCCTGGCGTGCAGTAGCCGCACTGGAAGCCATCGTGGTGCAGAAAGGCGGCTTGCACCGGGTGCAGCTCGCCATCACCGGACAGGCCCTCGATCGTAGTGATCTCCCTGCCCTCGCAGCGCGCTGCCAGCGTCAGACAGGACAATACGCGCCGTCCGTCGATATGCACCGTGCAGGCGCCACACGCGCCTCGGTCGCAGCCCTTCTTGGTGCCGGCGAGGCTCGCCTGCTCGCGCAACGCATCGAGCAGCGACGTGCGAGGGTCAACGGACAGCGGAACGCTGGCGCCGTTAAGCCGCAGCGTGACATCGATCCTATCAACCGGTAGCGATGCCGCAGCATGTGTACGGGCCGGCGTGGTGTCGTCGGCCTGGGCAACGCCGTGCCGCAGTGCGAGACCGCCTGCCGTTGCCGCAAGCATAACGCGTCGTGTAACGCTCGGTGACATCCTCCACCTCCCGCTGGTTCAGCGGGTAGATGTGAAATGCGGACCGAAGCGTTGCGTCACATCGGCGTGTGGGTCTTCCGCAGAAAGGCGGTGCGCTGGTTGGCGCTGGCGATCAGGAAGTTCGCGTCGTTGCCCGACAGGATGAAGCGCGCGCCCATCTCGATATAGCGCTGCATAAGCGGCTCGTTGTAGATGCCCGCCATTCCCGGATGCTTGCCGTGCTTTTTTGCCGCGGCGATCATCGTCCGATACGCCTCCGCGACGCGTTCATTGCCGAAGTCGCCGTGGATGCCCATCTCGGCGCACAGATCATTGGTGCCGATCAGCAGCACATCCACACCAGGCACCGCGGCGATCGCATCGGCATTGGCGATCGCAGTCGGCGTTTCCAGCATCACAACGGTGAGATTGGCATCGTTCAGCGCGTTGGCCGCCTCGCCGGTGCTGGCCGAACGCAGCGCATAGTGCGGGCCGGTGCCACCCATCGAGCGGTGTCCGACCGGCGGGTATTTCAGCTTCTGCACCACCTCGCGCGCTTCATCGGCGGTATCGACGTGCGGCACGACGATGCCGAGCACGCCGTTGTCCAGCAGGCGCGTGGCGATCGCGTATTCCCCGTTCGGCACCCGCGCCAGCGGTGCAATGCCGGCGTCCAGCGCGGCGGTGGCGATCTGCGCCGCGGCGTCGATCGA
>DASSRN010000398.1:0-4928 GCA_035701785.1 Acetobacteraceae bacterium
TACCAAGACGCCCGAACAGCTGGTCACCAATTGCCTCGACCTGATGGGGCCCGTGGAAGTGAGCGCCAACACGAGGAAGGAACTCACCGATGCGGCGAAGCAGTGGGGCGAACTCAGCTGGGACGGCCCCGGCGCAGCCAATGCCGCTCAGCGTTCCGCCGAGATGCTGCAGCTGATCGCTGCCACGCGCGAATACCAGTTCGGCTGAAACATGACACGGAACGGATAGGAGGAACTCAATCTATGTCGGCAACACAGCAATCGAAGGATCCGGTGCTGGTCGTGTTGCAGCTGACCGGCGGCAACGACTACCTGAACACCGTGATCCCGTTCAACAACGGCCTGTACAAAGATAACCGCAAGGCGGTCGGCATTGCCGACAGCGACATGATCCATCTCGATCAGGCGCACGCCTTGCCGAACTACATGGCGCCGCTGAAGAAGTTCTGGGACGACGACAAGCTCGCCATCATGCACGGCGTCGGCTACCTCGATTCCCCGCGGTCGCACTTCCGCTCCATGGACATCTGGCACACCTGCGAGGCCGACAAGGTCGGCACGGAGGGCTGGCTGGGCCGCGTGGTGC
This sequence comes from Acetobacteraceae bacterium, assembly GCA_035701785.1. Lineage (GTDB taxonomy): Bacteria > Pseudomonadota > Alphaproteobacteria > Acetobacterales > Acetobacteraceae > JAMXLO01. The sequence continues at coordinate 587 of DASSRN010000398.1, forward strand.
GTGAGTTCGATCCAAAGAAGGAGAACGTCGTCACCGCGGTGAGCTTCGGGCCCTGCCTGTTCCGCGCGCTCGCGGTGCCCAATGTGCCGGTTGCGTGCGTGGCCGGCCCGCTGGAACAGTACGGCTTCCTGCCGACGATCCGCGACCAGGCCCAGCGGCTGAAGGTGCTGGAGACCTTCGCGCATATGTATCAGCCGATCGAAGGCAGCGGGGTGATGGACTATCTCGGCACCACCGGCCTCGACGGGCTGAAGGGCGCCGACATCCTGAAGGTCGCGCCGGGCCTCTACAAGTCCGACGTGAAGTACCCGAACACGACGATCGCGCAGAAGCTCCGCGGCATCGCCCAGGTGCATCTCGCCAATCTCGGCACGCGGGTATTCTACTGCGACCACGGCAGCTTCGACTCGCATGCCGGCCAGGCGCCGCTGCATGCCGGTCTGTGGACTGCGGTCACTGAAGGCCTCGAGGCGTTCATGACCGACCTGCGTCAGCACAATGCAGCCGACAATGTCATCGTGCTGATGTTCTCGGAGTTCGGCCGTCGCGTGCGCGACAACGGCTCGGGCACCGACCACGGCGCGGCGGGTGCGACGTTCGTACTCGGCGAGAAGGTGAAGGGCGGCCACTACGGCGAGTATCCGTCGCTGGATGCCAGCAAGCTCGTGCAGGGCGACCTGAACCCGAGCATGGACTTCCGCAGCATCTATTCGACCATCCTCGACAAGTGGCTGCACCTTAACCCGGCGCCGATCGTCAACGGCACCTACGAGAAGCCGGCCTTCCTGCACTGAGGCAGACCGACTGCCCCTCCTGTCCGTCGTGGGCGGGAGGGGGCCACCTTGCAGCATGACGGGAGGGAATAATGGCGCTTACGACAGTCGTCCGCGGCAGGGCCTATGACTGGAGCCACGCCATCGGACGCGGCGCGGCAACCGGCACTGGCTTCAACTATGTCCAGACCATGTGCCTGGGCAACGACGGCGATCTCTATACGGCCAATCGTGGCAACGAGAACAACTTCGGCATGCGGGTGAACCGCATCCGTCTCGGCGGTGCCGGCGACGAAGAATTGCTGGCGGAGTTCTTCCAGCACGGCGAGGACGACGGCAAGGCGACCTGGCCGTTCGGCGTGGCGGTTGGCAAAGACGGGCGGGTGTTCTGCTCGGACGAGTGGACCAACACGATCTCGGTGTTCGACGCGAACGGCAAGTTCCAATACAAGTTCGGCAAGACCGGAAGTGGCGACGGCGAACTGATGCGCCCAGCCGGGCTGGCGGTCGAGGCGAACGGCAACGTCATCGTGGTGGACAGCGGCAACAACCGGCTGCAGGTCTTCACCCCCGAAGGCAAGCTGGTCGCGCAATGCGGCAAGGCCGGATCGGGCCAGGGCGAGTTCAACCAGCCCTGGGGCATCACGCTCGACAAGGCTGGCAGCATCTACGTCGCGGACTGGAAGAACCACCGCGTGCAAAAGCTGTCGCCGCAGGGCAAATTCCAGATGTCGATAGGCTCGTATGGCGAGCTGCCGCATCCGGACGACGCCTATGCGGTCACCTACCTTGGTCCGTACGTGTCCAGTCTGCCGACTTCGACCTATCCGAAGGCCGGGCTGCTGAACCATCCGACCGACGTGGCGGTTGATACCGATGGCGACATCTACATCGCCGACTGGGGCAACCACCGGATCAGCATCTTCGAAGCCGATGGCACGCCGCTGACCAACCTGTACGGCGACGCGCAGGTATTCTCGAAGTGGGCCAAGCAGAGCGTCGATGCCAATCCGGACATGATGAAGGCGTATCGCCGGGTCAACAATCTGCAGCCGCTCTGGCGGTTCTGCTTCCCGACCGCGGTCGATTTCAATCCGGCGACGGACGAGATCATCGTGGCGGACAGCCAGCGCAACCGGTTGCAGATCTACAAGAAGGTGCGCGACTACCAGGACTTCCAGGCGAATCTGTAGAGGCACGCGCCTGCAACGGAAGGGCACGCCGGTCTCCGGCGTGCCCTTTTCGTTTGCTCCGACGCTTGCTCCGGCTGACCACCGCCGCTATACCCCGCCGCTCGCGCGCCCGGGCCTGGAATGGGCATGCCCGGCCGCGATCGCTTGCCTTCCCGGCAGGCCCAAACCGAAGGAGACAGAAATGCCCAAGGCGAAAACCAAGTCGTCGGTCAAGAAGCGGTTCAAGATGACCGCGACCGGCAAGGTGAAGGCCGGCCCAGGCATGAAACGCCACGGGCTTGTCAACCGCACGCAGAAAGCCAAGCGCAGCAACCGCCGCATGCAGGTGCTCACCCCGATGGACGCCCGGACGGTGAAGTCCTGGGCACCCTACGGGCTGGACTGAGGAGGCACCGACATGGCACGCGTCAAGCGCGGCACCACCACCCACGCGCGGCACAAGAAGGTCCTCGAGCAGTCGAAGGGCTTCCGCGGCCGGACCTCCACCACATATCGCGCTGCGAAGGAGCGGCTGGAGAAGTCGCTGCAGTACGCCTATCGCGACCGGCGCAACCGCAAGCGTGACTTCCGCGGCCTGTGGATCCAGCGCATCAACGCCGCGGTCCGCGAACACGGCCTGACCTACAGCCGATTTATCGACGGGCTCAAAAAGGCCGGCATCGAGATCGATCGCAAGGTGTTGGCCGCCATCGCCTACGACGATGCCCCCGCCTTCGCGGAGATCGTCCGCAAGGTTCAGGCCGCGCTATAGCCGTCCCTTCGTCATGGCCGGCGTTGCGTCGGCCATTCACGCCTTTTCCGTGGCCGCCATGACCGACGACCTCGCTGCCCTCCAGTCCGAAACCGAAGCAGCCCTGGCCACCGCGGGCGATCTGCGCGCCTGGGACGCCGTACGCGTCGCTACGCTGGGTCGCAACGGCCGCCTCACCGGGCTGCTGCGCGACCTCGGCAAGACCCCGGCCGAACAGCGCCGGGAGCGCGGCGCAGCGCTGAACCAGCTGAAGGACGCGCTCACGCTGCTGATCGAGGCGCGTCGGGCCGAACTGGAACATGCCGAACTCGACGCCCGTCTGGCTGCCGAGAGGCTCGATCCCACCCTGCCGCCGCGGCCGCGCGAGATGGGATCGATCCACCCGATCAGCCGCACCATGGAGGAGATCGCCGTCATCTTCGGCGCGATGGGCTGCGAGATCGCCGAAGGGCCCGACATCGAGTCCGACTGGATGAACTTTTCCGCGCTCAATATCCCGGCGCACCATCCGGCGCGCGCCGACCAGGACACGTTCTACCTGCCTGCCCAGGGCAACAGCGCGCCGCCGGTGCTGCGTACCCAGACCTCGCCCGTGCAGATCCGCACCATGCTGGCGCGGCAGCCGCCAATCCGCGTCATCGTCATCGGCCGCACCTACCGCGCGGACCACGACGCCACGCATTCGCCGATGTTCCATCAGTGCGAGGGGCTGGTGCTGGACCGCGACCTCACGTTGGGCCACCTGAAGGGCACGCTGATCGACTTCCTGCGCAGTTTCTTCGGCATTGCCGACCTGCCGGTCCGATTCCGGTCCAGCTACTTCCCGTTCACCGAGCCCTCGATGGAGGTGGACATCGGCTGGAACCGCCGCACCGGCGAACTAGGCAAGGGCGGCGATTGGCTGGAGATCCTGGGCTCCGGCATGGTGCATCCGCGCGTGCTGGCGAACTGCGGCATCGATCCGCGCGAATGGCAGGGCTTCGCCTGGGGCATGGGCGTCGAGCGCATCGCCATGCTGAAGCACGGCATGACTGACCTGCGGCCGTTCTTCGAGTCCGATATCCGCTGGCTGCGTCACTACGGCTTCTCGCCGCTCGCACCCACAATGCTGCATGAGGGAGTGTGATGGCTACGACCACGCACTTCACCTCTCCACCCCCAGGGGCGGAGAGGGGATGATGCGGCTATGAAGTTCACCCTCTCCTGGCTGAAGACGCATCTCGAGACCGACGCCACGCTGCAGCAGATCACCGACACGCTGACACGCATCGGCCTGGAACTGGAAGACGTGGAGGATCGCGGTGCTGTGCTTGCGGCGTTCCGCATCGCGCGGGTGATCGAGGCGGTGCAGCATCCCAACGCCGACCGCCTGCGGGTCTGCACCGTGGACACCGGCGCCGGCACGGTGACTGTGGTGTGCGGCGCGCCAAATGCGCGCACCGGGATGAAGGGCGTGTTCGCACCGCCGGACACGTTCATCCCCGGCACTGGAATCACGCTCAAGGTCGGCGAAATCCGCGGCGTGAAGAGCGCCGGCATGCTGGTCTCTGAGCGCGAGATGGGCCTGGGCGACGATCATACCGGCATCCTTGATCTGCCTGATGAGGCACCGGTCGGCGTGCCCT
>DASSRN010000399.1:0-8770 GCA_035701785.1 Acetobacteraceae bacterium
GCTCGACGTGAAAGGAATATCGCTCGCGTTTGATCGGCTAAGGCAGTTTGCCGATGGCTGGCATGAGATCGAAGCCAGCGAGACCGTGCGCGAGAATGCCCAGCGATTTCTCCGCGTGCATCCGCTACGAGCGGCTGACGCACTCCAGCTCGCGGCGGCCTTCGCGGCCGCCGAACGCCGTCCGGCATCGCTGCAAGTTGTAACTCTCGACGAGCGACTCGCCGACGCGGCGCGCAAGGAAGGCTTCGTACTGATCGAGCCGACCGCTTGCTGACGCCGCAGTGGGAACTCGGCGTTCGCAGCTCTGTTCCGCATTGGCGTCCCGTACGGGATTCGAACCCGTGTTACCAACGTGAAAGGCTGGTGTCCTAGGCCTCTAGACGAACGGGACGAGGGCAGCGGTGGGTAGCGGAGGCCCCCAGCAGGGTCAAGCTACCGCCATGTCGGATATGACGAAGCAGGGCGCAACCGTGCCGTTCCATTCTTCGGCGCGCAGATGTCCGGCAAGATGGAGCGGCATGCCGTTGGCGGCCAGCAATGCGTCGGCCAACGCATTGTCGCGTGCACGGAACAGCATGGCCTTCACCCGCGGACCACCGCCCTCGCCTTCGACGAAGGCGCGGACTGCTGTGCCCTCGCGCCCCACCCGATCCGCGCGCGCGATACGGCTGCGCTGCAGGACCAGGATCGGCTCCTCATTCCCGGCGCCGAACGGCGCCAGCCTGGCTACGTTGTAGGCCAGGTCAGCCGTGGCGCCGGGCACCGCCAGCGCGCCCTCCACCGCAAGATCAGCCGCCGTCGGAAGCAGCGCTGCCGCCGCAAGTCGTTCGTCGAGGAAGGCATGGAAATCGGCCAGTCGCGTCGGAGACAGCGAGAACCCTGCCGCCATCGGATGTCCGCCGCCGGTCGTCAGGATGCCCAACTGCCGTGCGGAGATCACCGCGGCGCCCAGGTCCAATCCTGTCACCGATCGTCCCGAACCTTTGGCTATCCCATCGGCGATCCCGGCAACGCAGGCGGGTCGGTTGAACCGCTCCTTGATCCGGCCGGCGACGATGCCGACCACGCCGGGATGCCACGCAGGGCCGCTCACCACCAGGGTTGCATGACCGTGTGCCGCCTGCGCCTCGGCCGCGCGCAGCGCGTCATCGAGCATCGCCGCCTCGACCTCCTGGCGCTGGCGGTTCACCGCATCCAGCGTGGCGGCAAGCGAGGCGGCCTCGACCGGGTCCTCGCACAGCAACAGCCGCAGCCCGAGGTCGGCATCGGCGATGCGCCCCGCGGCATTGATGCGCGGGCCAAGCGCAAAACCGCAGGTCCCGGTGTTCGGGCGATCGCGCGACTGCGCCACGTCCAGCAGCGCCGCGACACCAGGACGCGCCCGACGCGCCATCACCTTCAGTCCCTGACAGACGAGTGCCCGGTTGACCCCGGTCAGCGGCATCACGTCGCAGACCGTTGCAAGTGCAACCAGATCGAGCAGGCCGATCAGGTCGGGTTCCTTGCGGGAATTGAAGAACCCCTGCCGGCGCAGCGCGCGCACCAGTGCGACCGCGGTCATGAACGCCACGGCGGCCGCACACAGGAAAGTCAGACCCGACGTGCAGTCCAGCCGGTTGGGATTGACAGTGGCCACGATCGGCGGCGGCGGTCCTTCCGCCTTATGGTGGTCGAGGATCACGATATCGGCGTCGCCCGCGATGAACGCCAGCGCCTCGGCTGCTGCAGTCCCGCAATCGACGCACACGATCAGGCGTGCGCCGCGCAGGACCAGCGAGTGCAGCGCAGGTCCGTTCGGACCGTAGCCCTCCATCATGCGATCGGGAACGTGGTGCAGCACCTCGCAGCCGAGCTGCCGCAGCAGCGTGCACATCAGCGCTGCGCTGCACGCGCCGTCCACGTCGTAGTCGCCGAACACGCCCACCATCTCGCCGTGCTGCACCGCATAGGCCAGGCGGTCGGCGGCGATATCCATGTCGATCAGCAGCGAAGGGTCGGGCAGCAGAGCGCGCAGCGTCGGCTCGAGGTAGTGACCTGCCGTCTCGGTATCGACACCGCGCGCCGCCAGCATGCGACCGACGATTTCCGGCACGCCCACGCGTTGGGCAATACCCAGACCAATGCGATCCTCTCCACTGCGCCACACCCAGCGCCGGCCGCTCAGGCTTCGATCGATTCCAAGCGCACTGCCACTCATGCGAACCGAACCAGAGATGAACACGGACGCCCGCTGACGGGACATCCGTGTCCATCGGTGCGCAGCCGTGGTTTCAATCCGATTAATCCTGCATCCAGGTCTTGGTGCTGAAGTTGTGGTGCGCCTCGACGAACCGCACCGTGCCTGACTTGCTGCGCATCACCATGGAATGTGTCAGCGCGCCATGGCCGAAGCGCTTCACGCCGCGCAGCATCGTGCCTGACGTGACGCCAGTGCAGGCGAACATCACGTCGCCCTTCGCCATCTCCTCCAGGGTGAACTTCCGCTTCGGATCGTTGTGGCCCATATCGCGCACGCGCTGCACCTGTTCGTCGTTCTCGAACATCAGGCGTCCCTGCATCTGCCCGCCGATACAGCGCAGCGCCGCCGCCGCCAGCACGCCCTCAGGCGCGCCGCCCGATCCAAGATAGATGTCGATCTCCGAGTCGGGGGTAGCGGTGGCGACGACCCCGGTGATGTCGCCATCGCTGATCAGCATGATGCGCGCGCCCGCCTCGCGTACCTGGGCGATCAGGTCCTTGTGACGGTCGCGGTCGAGGATGCAGGCCACCAGGTCCGATACCTGGCACTTCTTCGCCTTGGCGAGTTCTCGCAGGTTGCTGCCGACCGATGCATCCAGATCCACCACGCCGTCCGGCAGCCCGCCGCCGATCGCGATCTTGTCCATGTAGATGTCCGGCGCGTGCAGGAAGTTGCCGTGCTCGGCCAGCGCCACGACGGCCAGAGCACTGGGGCCGCCCTTCGAGGTCAACGTGGTGCCTTCCAGCGGATCTACGGCGATGTCCATCTGTGGTCCGCCTGCGCCGACCTTCTCTCCGATGAACAGCATCGGCGCCTCGTCCATCTCGCCTTCGCCGATCACGACCGTGCCTTCGATGGCGACCTGGTCGAACGCGCGGCGCATCGCTTCGACGGCGGCGCCGTCGGCCTCGTTCTTCTTGCCAAGGCCGATCCAGCGTGATGCGGCGAGTGCCGCGGCCTCGGTCACGCGCACGAGTTCGAGCGCCAGGTTGCGATCGGTGACGTCGCCGGGTTGCGGGGCATAAGCGGCCATAAGCGTTCCTCCGGGAAGCGGGTGTTGCCGGCAGCGTAGCAGCTTGTGGAAAGCTGCCCAACGGGCGGCACTCTTCCATCGCCGGGCAAAATCGGCTTACTCGACACGAAGCTGGCGCTTCGTCAGCGACCAGGAGACGCGCATATGTCCGATGAGTTGCCCCCGCGGGAGGCAATGGAGTTCGACGTGGTCATCGTGGGCGGAGGTCCATCCGGCCTCGCCGCGGCGATCCGCCTGAAGCAGCTTGCCCCAGAGGCAGCAGTCTGCCTGGTGGAAAAAGGCAGCGAGATCGGCGCGCATATCCTGTCGGGGGCAGTGCTGGAACCGCGTGCGCTCAATGAACTGATCCCCGACTGGCGCGAGCAGGGCGCGCCGCTGGACACGCCGGCAAGCGATGACCGCTTCCTGTTTCTCACGGCGACGCGCGCGTTCCGACTGCCGACGCCGCCGCAGATGCACAATGCGGGCAACTTCATCGTCTCACTCGGCAATGTGTGCCGATGGCTGGGACAGCAGGCCGAAGCACTCGGCGTTGAAATCTATCCGGGCTTTCCGGCGGCCGAACTGCTGGAGGAGAATGGCCGCATCGTCGGCATCGCCACCGGCGACATGGGCATCGGCAAGGACGGCAACCCTACCGACAACTTCCAGCGTGGCATGGAACTGCGGGCACGCTACACGCTGCTGGCCGAAGGCTGTCGCGGTTCACTGTCGAAGCAACTGATCCGGCGATTCGAGCTGCGCGATGGTCGTGAACCACAGACGTTCGCGATCGGCATCAAGGAGCTGTGGGAGATCCCTGCTGCCAACCACAGGCCGGGGCTGATCGAGCACACAGTCGGCTGGCCGCTCGATCGCGGGACCTACGGCGGCTCTTTCCTGTACCATTTCGGCGAGAATCTGATCTCGTACGGCTTCGTCATCGGTCTCGATTACCGCAATCCGTGGCTGTCGCCGTTCGACGAGATGCAGCGCTTCAAGACCCATCCCGAGGTGCGCAAGCACTTTGAAGGTGGCCGCCGCATCAGCTATGGCGCGCGTGCGCTGAACGAAGGCGGCCTGCAATCGATCCCGCGCCTCACGTTCCCTGGCGGTGCGCTGATCGGCGACGCCGCCGGCTTCGTCAACGTGCCGAAGATCAAGGGCACGCATACGTCGATGAAGTCCGGCATGCTGGCTGCCGAGGTGGTGGCGGATGCGCTGGCGGGCGGAACAGGAGACGACCTGTCGCCGTATGAGGAGCGGCTCAGGAACAGCTGGGTGTGGGAGGAGCTGTCGCTGGTCCGGAACATCCGCCCGTCGTTCGCCAGGTTCGGGCTGTGGGGTGGGCTGGCGTATTCCGCCCTGGATACATACCTGCTGCGCGGCAGGGCGCCGTGGACCTTGCATCACCCCCATCCTGACAACGAGACATTGCTGGAGGCGAGCGCGGCGCAGCGTATCGACTACCCGCGGCCGGACGGCGTGTTGACCTTCGACCGGCTGTCGTCGGTGTTCATATCCAACACCAATCACGAAGAGAACCAGCCCGCGCATCTGCGTCTCGCGGATCCTGACCTGGCGGTCACACTGAACTGGCAGCGCTTCCGCAGTCCGGAGACCCGATATTGCCCCGCATCGGTATATGAGATCGTCGGTGCTGACGAAGGGACACCGCGGCTGCAGATCAACGCGCAGAACTGCGTGCACTGCAAAACCTGCGACATCAAGGACCCGGCGCAGAACATCAATTGGGTCACGCCCGAGGGCGGCGGCGGTCCGAACTATCCCGGTGGGATGTAACAACGGTTGCTGACGGTTCATCAAATCCGCATGACTTGCGTTCTCGCATGACGTAGTCTGAGCAGATGCAGCAAATCCGCACCGTCCGTCGCCCACTTCTTCTTGCGATTGCGCTGTTGTCCGCCTGTGCGGCAGCCGATCCTACGCCGGCCGGCGCTCCGGCCGTGGCAAGCCGGGATCCGTTGTCCGGGGTGTTCGGGGAGTATCTGGCAGGCCGGTTTGCCATGAGCGAGGCGGACTCGCAGACGGCGGCTACGCAGCTTCTCAACGCGCTCGCGACCCGCCCCGATGACAGCGACCTGCAGCAGCAGGCCTTCATCGCGACGCTGATCGCTGGCCGCTCTGAGGCAGTGCAGCTGGCGCACGCACTGCCGGACAGCCAGGCGGCGCAACTGCTGCTTGGCCAGACCGAGGTGCGCGCCGGTCATTGGCAGGCGGCTGAGGAGCGGTTCCAGTCATTGCCGCGCCAGGGCCTGACCCAGTTGCTTCAGCCATTGCTGGTCGCATGGGCGCAGCAGGGCGACGGGCGGACCGATGCCGCCCTGGCGACGCTGCATCCGTACCTGGAGGGCCAGCGGTTCCGAGGCGTCTACGCGCTGCATGCGGCGATGATCGTCGACCAGGCGGGTCGCACGGCGGACGCCACGAAGCTCTATCATCAGGCACAGGTCGAGTTCGGCCAGACCAACCTGCGGCTCGCCCAGGTTCTGGCGAGTGCCCAGGCCCGCCACGGTCACCCGGCCGAAGCGCAGCGCACCCTTGCCGGCATCGCTACGGAGGCACCCGAAATGGCGATCGCCCTGCCGGCGCTGATGGCTGCCAGCGCGGCGCCGGCCGTGCCGCGTCCGGTAGACGGTATCGCCGAGGCCTACCTCGCGCTGGCGGCAACGTTGCGCTCGCAGGACGCCGGTGAGTTCGCGATGCTGGTGCTGCGCCTGGCCCTCGACCTGCGGCCGGACTTCACGCCGGCCAGACTGCTGGCGGCGGACATCCTGGACGGCCAACGCCATCTGGAGAACGCGCTGCAGATGCTGGCGCCGGTGGCTAATGACGATCCGCTGATCGCGGTGGTGCGGTTGCAGCGCGCCACGCTGGTCGAGCGGCTGGGCCACACCGACGAGGCGATGCATGCCCTGCAGCGGCTTGCGCGCGACTACCCCGACAGCCCGATCCCGGCGATGCGGGAGGGCGACATGCTGCGCAGCAAACAGCGCTTCGCCGACGCGATCGGCGCCTACGACCGGGCCATTTCCCGGCTCAAGACGCCGACGGCGCACGACTGGCTGGCCTATTATGATCGCGGCATCTGCTATGAGCGGTCGCACCAGTGGCCCAAGGCCGAGGCGGACTTCAAGCACGCGCTGTCGCTCTCGCCGGATCAGCCGTTCGTGCTGAACTATCTCGGCTATTCGTGGGCCGACATGGGCCAGAACCTGACACAGGCGCGGGCGATGATCGAAAAGGCGGCACAGCGCCGACCCAACGACGGGGCGATCGTCGACAGCCTGGGCTGGGTCATGCTGCGCCAGGGGAATGTGACCGAGGCGGTGCGCACGCTGGAACGCGCGGTCGAGCTTGATCCCGAGGATGCGTCGATCAACGGACACCTGGGCGATGCGTATTGGGCGGCGGGCCGCAAGCTGGAAGCGACCTACCAGTGGCGGCGAGCGCTGATCTTCAATCCCGAGCCCGAGGACGCGGCGAAGCTCGAGGCCAAGCTCCAGAACGGCCGCACGGCCACCGTCGTGGGCGGCCAGTAGCGGTTGGTCGCTGCCCGGCTGACCGAACCAGCGCCGGCCAAGATCAATCTGTACTTGCACGTGACCGGCCGGCGTGACGACGGCTATCACCTGCTCGACAGCCTCGTGGTGTTCGCCAGCGCAGCCGACAGCCTGACCGTGGCGGCAGCGGATGCGTTGCACCTCACGGTGAGCGGGCCTTTCGCGGCGGGGCTGGCGAGCGAGCCCGACAATCTGGTCCTGCGCGCGGCGCGGGCGCTCGCAGCGGAGTGTGGGGTCACCTCGGGGGGCCAGCTCGTGCTGGAAAAGAACCTGCCGGTGGCGTCCGGCATCGGTGGCGGCTCTGCCGATGCAGCGGCGACCCTGCGGCTGCTCTGCCGCCTCTGGGGAGTGACGCCGCCGCCCCGCACGCTTGCCGCTGTGGCGGCCGGGCTGGGCGCCGACGTGCCAGTGTGTCTCGCAGGTCGGAACGCCCGGATGGGCGGGATCGGCGAGCGGCTCGACCCTGCTCCGAGGCTGCCGCCGTGCGGGATTGTGCTGGCCAATCCAGGAATGGGGGTTGCAACTGCCGCGGTGTTTCGTGCCCGGACCGGACCATGGTCACAGGTGCCGGAGCTGCCGTCGGCCTGGGAGAGCGCACCGGCGATGGCTGCTGATCTCGCGCGGCTGGGCAACGACCTCCAGCCGGCGGCAATCGGACTATGTCCGGTCATCGACGACCTGCTGGGCGCGCTGGAGGAGACGCAGGATTGCCTGCTGGCACGGATGAGCGGGTCCGGCGCTACCTGCTTCGGCCTCTACCCTGACACTACGGCGGCCACGCGGGCAGCTGCTCGATTGCGGCACAAGGTCGCGTGGTGCTGGTCAGGGCCCTTGCAGAGCGAATGACCGAGGCTTTACCTCACGTTGTCGGCGACCTATGCACGTGAGGCCGATTGGGGCGTAGCCAAGGGGTAAGGCAGCGGATTTTGGTTCCGCCACCGGAGGTTCGAATCCTCCCGCCCCAGCCACCATATCTATCCAGTATGGTTCGGGCCGGTGCTGGTCACGCTGGCCTTCCTGCGCGAGATCGCCATCGAGGAGCACTTCCTCCTTGCGCAGTTCGGCGCCACCTACGAGCAGTATCGCGCCCAGGTTCCTGCCCAGCTGCCGATCGGGCTTTACTGACAGCGGCAGCCGCCGATCCCCTGACTTGACCGCGTGGCGGGAAAAATTCCTTCTGGAAATTATCACGATTATGTTATAGATCGGTTCCATCAACATTCCGGCTGTGGCGAAGCTGCGGCTGCGGGGAGAGGGTCATGGCCAAAGCACCGCAAACCTATACCTGGGCGCTTGGATATAGCGGCGCCTGGAGCCTGCCGGCCGACTGGCTGCTGACCGGCGGCGGTGGTGGTGGTGGAGGTGGCGGCGGCGGTGGTGGCCTCGGCGGCGGCATCTTCCCGGGCGGCGGCCCGCTGCCGGACCCAAACTCGATCGTCACCATCAATGCGCCGATGGGCGCGCTGTCGCCCTACATCGTCAGGGAAGATGTCAACGTCACGATCGGCAGTCTGACGATCGCGAGCACAGCGGCCACGCTCGCGATGCAGGCCAATAAGACCCTGACCGCTTCCCAGGTGTTCCTGAACGCCGGCACGATCACAGTCGACAATAGCGGCGCCGACCTCTCTGTCGCGTACCTGCAATCGCTTGCCGGAACGACGATCGACGTCAGCTCCGGCGGCACCCTCAAATTCCTCACCGGCAATGCCGCCTCGTTCACACTCGGCGGAGTGCTGGAAAGCACCGCCGGGACCGGCGTCGTCGCGGGTGCCGGCCCGGTCATCGCCGGCGCCGGCACAATCCTCGCCAACGGCGGCACGCTCGATATCAAGCCCGCACTGACCATCGACAGGAACGGCCACACGCCGCAGTTGGCCGTGACCAATGTTCCGGGTTCGATGCTGGAGCTGGAATCGACGATCGCGCCGGGCA
>DASSRN010000400.1:0-6677 GCA_035701785.1 Acetobacteraceae bacterium
TTGGTCTTGGCATATTCCTCGTTGCCGACGCGCATCAGCGTGGTCTCGAGCAGGCGCACGATGGCGGCCAGCACCTTTTCGCGCGGCAGCCCACGGCGGGCCAGGTCCTCTTCAACACGCTTGCGGATGCCGGGCAGTGCTTTGCCGAACACCAGGAGCTTGCCGTACTTGGCTTCGTCGCGCACCTCGCGCCAGCGCGGGTGGTAGCGGTACTGCTTGCGGCCACGGGCGTCGCGGCCGACCGCCTGAAGATGGCCGTTCTCGCGGGGGCAGATCCAGACGTCCTCATAGGCCGGCGGGATCGCCAGCTTGCGGATCCGCGCCAGAGTGTCCGGATCCTTCACCTTGCTGCCGTCCGGCGCGCGATAGATGAAGCCGTCCTTCGTGCGGATGCGGGAGATGCCCGGCGCAGGCACCGTGACATAGCGTAGTCCGGCCGCACTGGCCGCGGCCTTCAGTTCATCGATGCCCGTGCCGGCGGGGAGAGATACAGCGTTCGACATGCGGCTCGATCTGGAGCCGTGTTCGTGCCGGCAAAGTGACAAGTGCTCGCGTCACACGAGTCTGACGTGTCTCGTCGCCTTCGCCGGGTTCGTTATGATACGCGAATTAGAACAGCCCCTCAAGCCAGCCGCGCTTCTTCGGCTGGACGATCGGGGTGTCGCCGGTCTCCTGGCTCTGACCAAGCGCAGAGTTCTCCCGTAGCCGCTTGGCCTCCTTGTCCGGGTCAACCACGATCCCCGGCTGCGGCGGCGCCCGCCAGAACATCAGGCGGTCGCCGATGCCCTGGGAGGGCCGATCGGCCTTCGCCTCCTGGTCCACCTCGGTTCGGATCGCCGTGCCGGCAGGCGGGCCCGCGGCCTGCACCAGCGCCTGCTGCCCTGGGCTGCCACTCCCCTCCGCCGGGGCGCCAAGTGCCATCTGCGGCACCAGTGCCAGCTCCGCCTGGGTGCGCTCACTGACCTCCTGCGGCCGGCCAACCCCTGGCGTCGGCGGCGGAAGGGCAAAGGTGGGCGGCATCGCCAGCGGGGCCCGCGTGGTCACCGTGAATTCGTCCGGCGCGTCATGCACCAGCCCCAGGGTACGTTCGAGCTGGTTGCCGCTACACCCCGACAGCCCCACGGCCACGACGGCCAGCACAAGGACGGTCGGGCAGGCTCTGGTCTGGTCAGGCATCGTACTTGTTGTATCCGCTCAGCTGGGCGCGTCGCAAGCCGGTCATCCGGTCGAGTTGGCCCGATCGGCGCGCGGCAGCAGGTTCTCCAGCACCAGCGCCGCCACGCCGCAGACGATGGCGGCGTCGGCCACGTTGAAGACATACCAGGACCAGGCGCCGATATGGGCGTGGATGAAGTCGACCACGGCGCCGAAGCGCAGCCGGTCGATGACGTTGCTGATCGCGCCGCCGACGATCGCGCCAAGCGCGGTCGCCACCAGCCGGGACTCGGCGCGGCGCAGCCAGACCACCAGCGCCGCCACCACGGCGAGCGCCACGGCCGCGAGCAGCAAGTAGCTCCACTGGCCGAACCCGGTGAGCAGGCCAAAGGTCACACCGCGGTTCCACACCATGGTGAGATTGAGCACCGGTAGCAGCACGATCTGGCCGATGTCCGGCAGATCGAGCACATGCAGGATCCACCACTTACTGGCCTGATCGGCGGCCAGCACGACGAGGGCGGCGATGGATCCCAGCACGGTGAGCGCATTGCGCGTCGTCACCCGCGGCACACCAGTCCCGAGTCAACCGCATCGGCGCAGCGTGCGCACAGTGCCGGATGTGCCGCCTGCTGTCCGACCTCCGTCAGCACGCGCCAGCAGCGGGCACACTTGGTGCCCGGCGCTGGACCGATGGTCGCGAGTGCATCATCATGGCCTGCGATCACGTGCATGTCCGACACGATGGCGATCTCGGCCCATTCGTCTTCGCTGAGCAGCGCCGCATGCTCTTCGGTAAGCGGCAGCGTCACCGAGGCCTGCAGTGACGACCCGAGCGTGTTGGCGCGCCGGGCTTCCTCTATCGGCACGGTGATGCGGCGGCGGATCGCGCGGATCGTCTCCCAGCGCGCCGCGAGCGCTTTGTCTCGCCACTCTGAGGGCAAAGCCGGGAACAGCTGGAGATGCACGCTGTCCTGTTCGCCGAACCGCGCACACCACGCCTCCTCGGCGGTGAAGCACAACACCGGCGCGAGCCAGGTGGTCAGGCAGCGATGCAGTTGGTCCAGAACGGTGCGCGCAGCGCGCCGGCGCAGGCTGTCGGGGCGATCGCAGTAGATCGCATCCTTGCGGATGTCGAAGTAGAATGCGGAGAGGTCGGTGGCGCAGAAATTGTGCAGCTCAGGATAGATGCCGGTCCAGTCGTAGCTCTGCACCGCCGCGGCGATGCGTGCGCCCAGCTCCGAAAGCCGGTGCAGCACCCACTTCTCCAGCTCCGGCATCTCGGCATAAGGCACGCTTTCGGCCGTGCTGAATCCGGCGAGGCTGCCCAACAGCCAGCGGAGCGTGTTGCGCAGGCGGCGATACAGCTCGACCTGCTGCTTCAGGATCTCCGGCCCAATGCGCAGGTCCTCCGACGTGTCGGACATCATCACCCACAGCCGCAGGATATCGACGCCGTATCTGTCGGCGACCTCCTGCGGCGCGGTGACGTTGCCCAGGGACTTCGACATCTTGCGTCCCTGCTCGTCCATGACGAACCCGTCGGTCACCACCGCCTTGAACGGCGCCACCCCGCGCGTGCCGACCGATTCCAGCAGCGAGGACTGGAACCAGCCGCGATGCTGGTCGGAGCCTTCCAGGTACAGGTCCGCCGGCCAGGGCAGGTTGCGCGCCTCCAGCGTGAAGGCGTGCGTCGAGCCTGATTCGAACCAGACATCGACGATGTCCATCACCTGCTCGTAGTCCGCCGGATCACGGTCGTTCCCCAGGAACCGCGACGGCGGCGAGGAGTACCAACTGTCGGCGCCCTCTGCGCGGAACGCCTCAACGATGCGTGCCACCACCGCTTCGTCGCGCAGCGGCTCGCCGGTGCGGCGATCGACGAACACGGTGATCGGCACGCCCCAGGCGCGCTGGCGGCTGATACACCACGACGGACG
Source organism: Acetobacteraceae bacterium (assembly GCA_035701785.1). Taxonomy (GTDB): domain Bacteria; phylum Pseudomonadota; class Alphaproteobacteria; order Acetobacterales; family Acetobacteraceae; genus JAMXLO01. The sequence continues at coordinate 3,096 of DASSRN010000400.1, forward strand.
GGACGCCACCATTGACGCGAGCCGGTTGCGGCCGCCTTCCGGCACGAAGTGCGTTTTGGCGATCGCCTCCAGCGCCTTCTCGCGGATGCCGCCTTCTCCATCGAGGCGGATGAACCAGTTGGTGGTGGCACGGAAGATCAGCGGTGCCTTCGACCGCCAGGAATGCGGATACGCGTGCACCAGCTTGCCGCGCGCCAGCAGGCTGCCGGAATCGAGCAGTGCAGCGCAGACCGGATCGGCAGCCTTGTAAACGTGCACACCGGCGAACAACGGGACCCAGGCGTTGAACGTCCCGTCGGGACCGACGGTGTCTGGGATTTCCAGGCTGTTCGCCTGGCCCAGATCGAAATCCTCTTCGCCATGGCCCGGCGCGATGTGCACGAAGCCGGTGCCGGCCTCGGTGGTGACATGCTCGCCCAGCAGCACCGGCACGTCGTAGTCGTAGCCACAGCCGCGCAGCGGATGCGCCGTGATCGTGCCGGCGACGTCGCTGCCCTTCAGCACGCGGGCGATGTGGTGCGTCGCGATGCCGGTGTCCTGGCAGACCTGCGGCAGCAGCGCGAGCGCCAACACCAGCTTCTCGCCGGCGCGCGCCAGTGATCCCGGTTCGACGCTGTCGACGTGCACCAGCGCGTAATCGAACTCGGCACCGACGGCGATCGCGCGGTTGCCTGGCATGGTCCAGGGGGTGGTGGTCCAGATCACCACCGACGCGCCGACCAGGTCATGGGCCGGTGACGACTGCACCGGGAAGCGCACCCAGATCGTGGTGGAGGTATGGTCGTGGTACTCGATCTCCGCCTCGGCCAGCGCGGTCTTCTCGACCGGCGACCACATCACCGGGCGCAGGCCGCGATACAGGGCGCCGTTCAGCAGGAACTTGCAGATCTCCGCGGCGATCGCCGCCTCGGAGCCGTGGTCCATGGTGGAGTAGCGCTCGCGCCAATTCCCCTCGACACCGAGACGGCGGAACTCCTGCATCTGCACGCCAAGCCAGTGTTCGGCATAGGCGCGGCATTCGGCGCGGAACTGCAGCACCGGAACGGCGTCCTTGTCGCGCTTCGCCTCGCGATACTGCTCCTCGACCTTCCACTCGATCGGCAGTCCGTGGCAGTCCCAGCCGGGGATGTAGTCGGCGTCATAGCCGGCCATCTGCCGCGTGCGGTTGATGACGTCCTTGTGGATCTTGTTGAGCGCGGTGCCGATATGGATGTTGCCGTTCGCGTATGGGGGCCCGTCGTGCAGGATGAACTTTTCCCGTCCATGCGAGGCGGCGCGCAGACGCGACCAAAGGTCCATCGTCTCCCAGCGCGCCAGGATCTGCGGCTCGCGCTTCGGCAGGTCGCCGCGCATCGGGAAGGATGTCTGCGGCAGAAATACCGTATCGCGGTAATCGCGCTGGGCAGGATCGGCGGGGGCGTCGTTCATGGCGTGTCCAGGCGGCCGGAGCCGCGTCAGGGGTGGGCAGGCGCGTTGATCGTCCCGGGGCTCAGCGAGCCGCCGGGCCGGTAATTCGCGGGTGCCTATACACCTGGGCCATAAGGCAGACTATGGGGAGGGGGTTACCACAGGGTCAAGGGAAATGGCCCTGCCCCCCTGCCACCGGTGATGAGGAGGAAACGGACATGGCCCTGACACTCGATGAAGCGAACCGCGTCATCCAGGGCGCGATCGCCAAGGCGCAGGAGCTTGGCATCCGCGTCAGCGTCGCAGTGTGCGACACGGGCGGCCGGCTGGTCGCGTTCCAGCGTATGGACGACGCTATCTGGGCCAGTGCCTATGGCAGCCAGGGCAAGGCCATCGCCTCGGCTGCCTTCGGCCGCCCCAGCGGCGAATTGACCGAGCGCGCCGAGCACCCGACGCCGCGTGGCATCGCCGCTGCGTCCGGCGGCCACATGATCATGGGCCAGGGTGCCGTGCCGATCCTGCGGAATGGCGGGGTGGAGGGTGCCTGCGGCGTGGGCGGCGGCTCCGCACAGCAGGACGAGGACTGCGCCCGCGCCGGAGTCGCGCGGCTGTAGCCTACCCGCGCGCCTGCTCGCGCAGTTCGAACTTCTGGACCTTGCCGGTCGAGGTCTTCGGCAGCGTCCCGAAGGTGACGTAGCGCGGGCACTTGAAGTGCGCGAGATGCGTGCGGCACCAGGCGATGATGTCGGCTTCGGTGACGCCGGGGGTGCCGGGCTTCAATGTGACGAACGCCTGCGGCGTCTCTCCCCACTTCTCGTCAGGCCGTGCCACCACCGCTGCTTCCATCACGTCAGGGTGCTTGTACAGCACCTCTTCCACCTCCAGCGACGAGATGTTCTCGCCGCCTGAGATGATGATGTCTTTGGCGCGATCCTTCACCTCGACATAGCCATCGGGGTGCATCACCGCGATATCACCGGTATGGAACCAGCCGCCGGCGAACGCCTCCTCGCTGGCCGACGGATTCTTCAGATAGCCCTTCATCACCGTATTGCCGCGCAGCATCAGTTCGCCCATTGCGGTCCCGTCCGGGACGACTGGCAGCATCGTCACCGGATCAAGCACCGCGGCGTCTTCCAGTGTCGGCATGTTGACGCCCTGTCGCGCCATGAACGACGCCTTCTGCTCGATCGGCATGTCGTCGAGACCGGGCTGCCACATGCACACGGTGGACGGGCCATAGCTTTCGGTCAGGCCATAGAGATGCGTCACCGCGAATCCCATTGCCTCCATGCGCGCGATCACAGTGGATGGCGGCGCGGCACCGCCGGTGGCGATCTGCACGGTCTGTGGGAAACTCCGCCGCGCATTCTCCGGCGCATGGATCAGCATGCTGAGCACGACCGGCGCGCCGCACATATGCGTCACGCCATGTTCCGCGATCGCCGCAAAGATCGGCGCCGGCTCGACGCGCCGCAGGCACACATGCGTGCCACCGGCAAGCGTCACCGCCCAGGTGTAGGTCCAGCCGTTGCAGTGGAACATCGGCAGCGTCCACAGATAGACGCTGCGTGGCGTGAGGCCAAAGGTGAGCGCGTTGCCGCAGGCGTTCAGATAGGCGCCGCGATGGTGCAGCACGACGCCCTTCGGATTGCCAGTGGTGCCCGACGTATAATTCAGCGCGATCGCCTGCCATTCATCGTCCGGCAGCCGCACCGGATGATCCGGGTCACCATCAGCGAGCAGCGCTTCGTACTCGCTGTCGATGTCCAGCAGCCGCAGGCGACGGCCGCTCTGGGCCAGCGCACGCTGCATGACGGCGCAGAACTCGCCATCGGCCAGCACGACCTTGGCCTCCGAATGCTGCAGGATGAATGCGGTCGCGCCGGCGTCCAGCCTGATATTGATCGAGCACAGCACGGCGCCCAGCATCGGAACGGCGTAGTGCGCCTCCAGCATCTCCGGCGTATTGGGCGCCATGATGGACACCGTGTCGCCCTTGCCGATCCCCATATCTGCCAGCGCCGATGCAAGACGGCGCGAGCGTTCGAACAGTTGCGCATAGGTGTAGCGCCGCTCGCCATGGATCACCGCGATGCGCTGGCCATACACGCGCGCTGCACGGACCAGAAACGAGATCGGGGACAGCGGCACATAGTTTGCCGGCGTACGCTC
>DASSRN010000401.1:0-24086 GCA_035701785.1 Acetobacteraceae bacterium
GACGTTGGTGATCCAGGAGACGTCGTCATTGTCGGCGTGACGGTACTTTACCAGTGAGTGCTTCCGAGGGACCCCAAAGGCGCGGCCAAAATCCGCGAGCTCGTTAGCGCCGAGCTCTTGGTCACGGAAGACCAGGACCGGATGATCGGCGAAGGTCTGATGGATCCAGGCGATGGTAGGAGCGTCGAGCGCTGTGGCGAGGTTGATACCACAGACCTCGGTGCCGAGTGTCTCCCCGAGAGGGCGAACAGTTGGCACTGGCGGCATCTTTGTCCTCCCATCGGCATTTCTCTCATTATGCTCATGGCCTACCGCACGTCGCAATGCCGGGGCATGCATCGAGCGGGTTCGCCTAGGGGCGAACCCGGCGGCGATTGCGCACAACCTGTTGGGAGCAGGCGATCACGCTCGTTGGCGTTGCCGGCGCTGACCACGATCAGGCTGCCGGGAGGCTGCACCGCGCAACCGGCGAACCAACGCGGGCACGCAGACTGTCGCTGATGACAAGCTACCGCTGTCTGGCGGGAGGTGCGGTGCTACTTCGCACAATCAACTCCGCCTGAAGTGGAGGCGGCACTTGAGCCGCGCCGCTTTCCAGACGGCTTATAATGTACCGAGCAATATCTTCGCCCATCCGCCGGCTCGGCACGCGGATGGTCGTAAGGGGCGGATCAAGATGCGCGGACATGTCCGTGTCGTCGAAGCCCACAATGCTGATATCTTGCGGGATGTCCAAGCCAAGCTCCTTGGCCTCGATCATGGCACCGGTGGCGATGTAGTCGTTTGTGCATACGAGGGCAGTCGGGCGCAATGTGCCGTCCGCCAGAATGCGACGCATGCCCTCGCGGCCGCTCGCAATATGGCGACTGTTCACGCGTACGAAGTGCTGCGGCCGGATCGCCAGTCCGGACTGCGCCAATACATCCCGGATGGCAGCGATGCGGAGCTGAATGCGATCGTTGTCCTCCCTATCATGGGCGATCATCGCGAAATCCCGGTGACCCAACTCCAGCAAATGCTCTGCGACCTTGGTCGATGACGCATAGTTGTCAAAGCCAATGCACGTGTGTCTCTGATCCCGGCCGCTTGTGTAGGTGATAACGTACGGGACGTTCTGCGATCGCAGCAGATCAAACAGCGCCTCTGGGTGTGCCTCGCCGACCAGTACCAGGCATTCGACACCACGCTCGACGAGTGCGCGCGCCTGCTGCAGACGTATCTCCTCTCCTACGTCCATGCAGCACAGGATGAGTGTGTAGTGCGCCGCAGCCAGATCCTGCTGCAATGCTTCGATCAATAAGGCGAAGTTCTGATGACTGAGTGTCGGGATCATGACACCGATGGTACGCGTCCGCAGCGAGGCCAATGCTTTTGCCGCACCGTTGGGCACCCACTTCAGCTCCTGTGCCGCCTGGACAATGCGATCGCGCAATGCCGGCGAAACAAGAGCAGGCGTATTCAAAGCGCGCGACACTGATGCGGTCGAGACGCCGGCGTGGCGTGCCACGTCCTCCAGCTTTACCGATGCCACACCGGATCGGCGGGGTCGTCGCTGGCTCCTTAAGCCAGCATTGACGCGATCGCTCCGGACCACGCGCCCCGCTGCTCCCTCTCAAACGGTGATCACGATGTAGTCCTGCTCAACGCTGACAGGTACCGTCTCAGCTTCAAACGGCCCCTTCGCCAGCGTCGTCCCCGGTTCTACTTCGACCGCGAAGGTGCGCGCCTGCACACTGTCCGGGTCGCACCAGGACTGCCCGGTGCGGATGTCGAATTCCCAACAGTGCCATGGGCAGCGCAGCATTTCGCCTTGGCGCGTCAGGCTGTACTCACCGGGGGCGGGTGACTCCAGCTTGCTCAGCAGGGCGCCCCGGCAAAGCTGCGCCCCCTGATGCGGGCATCGGTTGATCAGCGCGAAATACTCGTCATTCACGTGAAAGACGCCGATCTCGCGCCCCTTCACGGTGACAATCTTGCAGGTCCCAGGCGCGATCTCGCCAACGGTCGCAACGATGTGGCGACTCATGCTCAGTCCAAGCCGTACAGCGCAGCCGCGTTGTCGTGGTAGATTTTTCGCTTCCAATCATCAGGCAGCGCCACCTTGAAGGCGTAGCGCGGATCATCCTGATCCCAGTGCGGATAGTCGGTGGAGAACATCACCCGGTCGATGCCGATCCACTCCAGCGTGGACAGCATGTCGCGCGGGCGCTCCGGCTCCTCGATCGGCTGCGTGGTGACCCAAATGCTCTGTCGCACGTACTCAGAGGGCTTTTGCTTCAGGAATGGCACTTCCGCTTTCAAATACTTCCACGCCTTGTCGATCCGCCAGCACAGTGCCGGCAGCCAGGCGAAACCGCCTTCCACCAGCACGACCTTGAGATTGGGGATGTGCTCCAGTACACCCTCGCAGACCAGGCTCGACACCAGCGTCTGCATCGATTGCACGTAGGACGGATGCTCCTCGTGATAGAATGAGGGCCAACCGCCACCGGTGGACGGATGACCGCTGCTGCCGCCCAGATGCAGCGAGATCGGAAAGCCGTTCGCAGCGCATGCCTCCAGGATCGGCCAGTAGCGGCGACGTCCCAGCGGCTCCAGGCTGCGCGGCGGAATCTGCACCTGCACGAAGCGGCGGTCGCCGGCGCGCCGTTCGATCTCGGCGATCGCCGCCTTCTCGTTCTCCAGGTTGATGTTCACAGCCCCCTTCAGCCGCGGGTCTGGATCGCACCAGCGGGCAAGCTGCCACTCGTTCACCGCGATCGCCATCGCCGCGCCAAACTCGACGTTGCGCTCGCCCGCTGAACCGCCGACCAGCGGCGCCAGCAGGCCGTAGGAGACGTTGAACAGGTCCAGCAACTGCTGCTGCATGAACGGCAGGTCAGAGCCAGGATGCGTGCCGTCAGGCGGCCACGCGTCCATCCGCTGGCCGGCGCCAGGCGACATCCGCGGATAATTCCCCGCCTTGGCGAGACCCTGCCGCGTGCGCCCGCCGAACGTATGGCGGTGCTCCCGCCAGCGCTGCGGCAGGAATGCATCGAACTCATCCGGCGACTTGAAGAAGGGATGCACATCGCAATCGATGAAACCCAGATGGCTCTGGCTGTTGACTTCCGGCTTGCGGTCCAAAACCGTCATGTTCATGTCGGTCGTCTCCGTCAGTTCAGGCGGGGATAGGTGGCCAGGGCATTGTCCACCAGCAGCTTGCTCAGCATGCCGTCGGGCAAACCAGGCGGAATGGCGTCGGTTCCCTCGAAGTGCCAGTGTGGATAGTCCGTCGAGAACAGCAGCATTTCATCGGCGCCGATCTCTTCGATGATGGTCTGCACCTGGCTCTGCTCCGGCGGATCGTCGAATGGCTGCACGGTCAGGCGCACGTGCTGGCGGATGATCTCGGAAGGCGGACGGTCAAGCCACGGCGTTTCCGCGCGCACACCGCGCCAGGTCTTGTTGATGCGCCAGATATGTGCCGGCAGCCAACTCACGCCGGATTCGAGCAGCACGACCTTGAGGCGCGGGAACTTGTGGAACACGCCCTCGGTCACCAGGCTGTTCAGCGTGCCGGAGAATCCCGGCGACTGCGCGACGTAATCCTCGATGTAGTACGACGGCCAGCCGCCCGCACTCGGCGGATGCCGGAAGCTGCTGCCGGCATGAATACCGATCGGCAGATCGTGCTTTTCCGCCGCCTGATACAGCGGCCAATACTGCCGGCGGCCCAGCGGCAACTCGGCCAACGACAGGAGCAGCACCTGCACGAAGCGGCGGTCCTCCGCGCGGCGCTCGATCTCCGCCACCGCGAGGTCAGGGCTGTGCACCGGCACCACAATGGAGGCGCGCAGCCGCGGATCGCGATCCAGCCATTCCGCGACGATCCAGTTGTTGACCGCCCGGCACAGCGCAGCTGACAGATCCTCGCTGAACATGATCTGCGAACCATGCAGCGCGTTGCAGATGGCCAAACGCGGCTGGAATGTTTCAAGCACATGGTCGCGCAACTGCTCGTACTGCGAGCCCGCCAGCCCCTTTGCCGGACGCCAGTCCGGGCGGCAGTTCAGCGGCACGTTCGGGGGATAGGCGGAGAGCTCCAGGTTTTCACCGTCGATGCCGCGTCGCACGATGTGCTCGCGCCAGTAGGGCTCCAGGTATGGCAACAGGGCGCGCGTGCTGGGCACCGTCAGGTGCACGTCACAATCGATGGGTCGGGTTGAGGCCGGAATCACTGTCATGTCGTCCGATCCTATCCGCTGGACAGAGCGGTTGTAAACGCTTACGACGCACCATTCGTCGTTCCTTCGGGGGGAGCCGTCAACCATGCGCCATAATCGCCTCCGCGAACTGCTCGCGGCCGGAAAGCCCACCATTGGAACGCATCTGCTGTCTACCTGGCCGACGCTGGTCGAGCTGGTGGGGCAAGCCGGCAACTACGACTACATCGAGTTCACCGCGGAATATTCGCCGTTCGACATGCACGACCTGGACAATCTCGGCCGCGCGCTGGAGCTGAAGGATCTGGCCGGCATGATCAAAGTCGAGCAGACGATGTGGACGCATCAGGCGATGCGCGCCATCGGCTCCGGCTTCCAAAGCGTGCTGTTCGCCGACCTGCGCAGCGTCGCCGATGCGCGTGCCTGTGTCGCAGCGGTACGAGCCGAGACGCCGAATTCCGGCGGACGGCTGGGCGTCGGCATGCGGCGCGACGTGGGCACTGTGCGCGAAGGCGGCTCGCCAGCTTATGTGGAGGCGCTGAACGACGTCGTGATCGCCGTCATGGTGGAAAAGCGCGAGTGCGTCGAAGACCTGGATGCGATCCTGGCGGTGAACGGCATCGACATGGTGCAGTTCGGGCCGTCCGACTATGCGATGAGCATCGGCGTGACCGGTCAGCGCAATCACCCGGAGGTGCGCAAGGCAGAATTCCATACCATCGAGACCGCGCTCAAGTTGGGCTTGCATCCGCGCGTCGAGCTGGCCGACATCAGCCAGGCCGCACCATATATCGAGATGGGCGTGAAGCACTTCTGCATCGGCTGGGACGTGCGCGTTCTGCATGACTGGTGGCGCAAGAACGGCGAAGGTATGCGGGCCATGCTTGGTGAAGCCTCACTGGCACACCCGGCCGAAGCCCGGCAGCGCGTCGGCACGTACTAGGACAGTCTGCCCATACTGCCCATACCAGGGGGCTATGCCGCCCCTATGGCATCCTGCATGGCACGCGGCACCGGTCGCGTCCGGAGGATTTCATCGGCGATCTTCTCTGCCGCCATCATCGTAGGAAAGTTGGTGTTGGCGCAGGGCACAACCGGAAAAATCGAGGCATCTACCACGCGCAGGCCCTGCACACCGTACACGCGGCCTTCGTTGTCGGTGACCGCCATCGGATCATCGGCCGCCCCCATCCTGCACGAGCAGGAGCAGTGCCACACGCCAACCGCGGCGCGCCTGATATAGTTCTCCAGCGTCTCGTCATCCTTGAGGGCCTGCACCAAGTTGGCCGATTCCATGATGAAGCCGCGAATCACGTACCGGCGCAGGAACGCGGGTCCGTCCATCAGCGTAGCCCCCAGCCGGGTGAGGATACGGTTCTTCGAGTTGTAGGTGCTGACGCGGCGGATCTTGTCTGTGAAGCTTGCCGGAAACGCATCGGAGGTCACCGCCTTCAGAGGCGGCAGTTCATGCAGATCAGAGATCTGCCGGAAGCCGCGCGCCAGGCGCTGCAGGTCGCGGTAATCGGACAGCAGGTTGAAGTCGACTTCCGGTTCCTGCCGCCAGTCCACTGATGCGAGGCGCACCTGACCGGTGTCAGAGAAGGTCTTGTTCACCCACAGCGTGATCACCGCGATACGGTCGCCGATGGCGTGCCAGGCCGACTTGTTGGAGACCGTCAGCGCCATGTCCCCGGATGGCGCGCCATCGATGCCGGACGAGAAGCGCATGCCCAGATGCAGCGAACGCTTGCTGTATCGGTTGTTCCGAGCACCCGGTTTGAGGAAGGACGCGACCGAGATCGACGGGTGGTCCATCAACCGCTGCCCGACGCCCGGACGGCTTGCACGCACCGTGATGTCAAGATCGCGCAGATGGCCGACGGGACCGATGCCGGCGCGCAGCAGCATCGCCGGCGAGTGGATCGCACCGCAGCAAACGATCACCTCATTGCCGCGGTACTCGACCACCTGCCCGCCCATCAAGGCACGGATACCGACACACCTCGCTCCTTCGAACAGCAACTCGCTGACCTGCACGTTCGTCATCACCGTCAGGTTGTCGCGATGGCGAACGGTCGGGCCGAGGTAGCCAACCGCCGCCGAGACGCGCTGGTCGTACAAGTTGGACATCGCGAGCGGATAGTAGCCGTCCTGAAACTCGCCGTTCTGGTCCGGAACGTAGCGATAGCCGGCAAGCTTGAACGCTTCGGCGACCGCCTTGGCATAGTCGGACCAGTTGTCCGGAAAGACGCGACGCACCGGGATGCGGCCGTCTGAGCCGTGCAACGGGCCATCGAAATCGATGTCACGTTCGATCTTCTTGAAATACGGCAGCACTGTCTGCCAGTTCCAGCCGTTGGCGCCGCGCCGTTCCCATTCGTCGTAGTCGTGCGGCGCGCCGCGATTCGCGAGCTGACCATTGATCGACGAGCCGCCGCCAAGTACGCGCGCCTGCTCATAGCGCACGAGGCGGGGGCGAGGCGCACTCGGATCATTGTGCGGCCTTGTCTCAGTGGTGACCTGCAACTGATGCCAGATGAAGCGTGAACCGCGTGCGGCGACGCCAGAGCGACTGTCGAGAATTTCATCGGGAACACGGCCATCCGCCGTGTCCTCGCCGGCTTCGCACAGCATGACCCGAATTGCGCTCCGCGCGGAGAGCCGGCTGGCAAGAATTGAGCCTGCCGAACCGCCGCCGACGATGATGTAATCGTAGATCTGCATGCGCCTTCCCGCTGTGCGGGGGTCGCTGATAGTAATCGCTTACATCAGTGTCAAGGTGGGACCGACCTCCCAGGCTGGATCGAGACGACCCGTCGGTTCGCCCCTCACGGCTGGCTGGCAAATCTGTGCAGCGACGGCAATCCTAGGGGCGCCGTTTGAAACGCAGAGTGATTGCGTCCGACTCAAGCTCCAAGGACAGCTCATCACCACGAACCGACCAGTGGTCGGCACGTTCCACTTCTCGCGCAAAGCGCTCTCCCAGAGAACCCGAGGTACACATGGCGCGGGTCAGGGCGAGTGGACCCAATCGAACTACTCCAGCCCCTGGAAAGGCGACATTGCCAGCGCCGCGATTGCAGTCAGCACGGAGGGCGACGCGGTCACCTTTGGTGAACGTCAAGGTATAGCGATCGGGTTCCGCGATCGTCAGGTTCTCCGTTGAAGACGTTAGCGCAATCCAGCGCCAGTTCGTGCCCGCTAACTCCTTGGGAGTCGCGCTAACTGCTGAGGGCGCGACCCCAGCGAAGAGCAGGAAGATAAGGGCACTTCGTAGCATCCAGTGATCCGATCAGCAGTTCGAGCCCCGTCGAGTTGACTGGCGAGCCTAGGTCCGCCGCTACCGCATTGATGCCGGGCCATCTGTGCGCATCCGGTCCACGTGGGCCTGGACGGTTTGCTCGGACATCACGCCTCTGCCGCGGATTGCTTCGGCCCTCCGCATCGGCCACCGCCCATCTCGCGGCGCGCGAATACTGTTGCCAGCGAATCATAGAGTGATGCCCGACCGCTCAATATGGCCATCTTGTCGGAGGTGTCCATGAGGAGCGCTGCCGCCCACTTATCGACAAGGCCCCCGCTTCCGCCTCGGAGAACATCCATCACGGCGGCCGGATCAGCTACGTCGCCCTGGAGTAACGCAGTCCGGCCGCCGGCCGCGCCAATGTCGGCGCGCAACGCTTCCGCTTCTGCCGTGGGAATTTCGCGCGAACCGCCAGTCACAACGGCCACTTGTCCGTCCCAATCCATGCGCACGCCCTCTGGCAGAATTCGTCATTATCACTGAGGCTCCGCTTTGGCCAAAGCGCTGTGCAATCAGCCACTATCAGGACAACGCTCGGTGATATATAAGGTTAGTCCCGACTGATCGGAGGATTGCCCACTGGGCAGCCGCCGTCGTCAGGCTGCCAAGCGGGTCGGGTCGCAGGAGGCAGCTATGCTCATTTCCGACGTCTTGCGGATCAAAGGCTCGGACGTTGTGAAGACAAATGACACAGACAGGGTCGAACTTGCCGTGCGCAGGCTGGCCGAGCATCGCATCGGAGCCTTGGTGGTTCAGGATCGGTGGATGAAGCCTGTCGGGATATTCTCAGAGAGAGACTTCATCAACGCGATAGCTCGAGATGGTGCCGTGGTGCTGAACCATGAAGTTCAACAACTCATGACAACGCGGATCATCAGTTGTCACTCGTCGGATCGGGTCGACGCGGTGCTTGCGACTATGACTACAGCACGAATTCGCCACCTGCCGGTGATCGAGGGCCGTCAGCTGAAAGGCATCGTGAGTATCGGCGATCTGGTGAAGCATCGCCTCGACGAAAAGGAGTTGGAGGCGGGTGTCCTCCTCGATATCGCGCGGATGCGCGCTTAGCTGGGCGGGCCAAAGCCATACAGTCTTGTCCTTCACGCGATGAGGAGGTCAGGACGGCAGCATGCGGGGAGTAAGGGCTACATGCATGTCTTCGATGTCGGTGCCGACAACAAGCTCTCCAACCAGAAACTGTTCACCGACTGCATGGTGACGGTGTGAAATGCGGCCCGGACGGCGCGCGATGCGACGTGGACGGCAACGTGTGGATCTCGAGCAACGCCGGACCCCATGCCGGATACAACAGCGTGACGGTACGGACGCCGGAGGGGGAAGCTGGTCGGCCGCATCCGCTTGAGGGAGGTCTGTGGCAAACCTGTGCTTCCGCGGACCCAAGCGGAACCGCCTGTTCATGGCCGGTAGCCAGTCGCTCTATGCGGTGTTCGTCAACACGCAAGGTGCGGCACCGGGGTGAGGCAATCGGCGTTCTCCGGGAAGCACTCCTGAATGAGGCAATACGGCACCACCGTGATTGTCGCCGCGCAACAGCGAGACCACGGGGCGAGCTGATAGAGGCCTATCGGGCCGGTTGCATGCCTAGCCAGCGCCCATGTTCCCGTCCGGTATAACCGCGTTTGGCGCGTGCGATTGAAGCCTATGATCTAGCTGAGAGCGAGCGTCACAGGAGGACTGGATGACACACCGGACTGATCGGATCTCGGCACTTCTGTCCAGGGGAACCGCGGAGGGAAGCCTGCCCGGTGTCGCGGTTGCAGCGGTGTTTCCGGACGGCGAGATCGTTGCGGCCGCCGCTGGTGTCCGCGATGTCAATAGCGGTGCCGCGATGCATCCGGACAGCATCGTTTGGATCGCTTCGATGACAAAGGCGGTCACCGCCGCAGCGGCAATGCAACAGGTGGAACAAGGCAAGCTCTCGCTCGACGCGCCGATCGGTTCGGTGTTGCCGCAACTCGCGGACGTACAGGTTTTGGATGGCTTCGAGGCCGGCGGCGCGCCCAAACTGCGCCCGGCACGCGCCCCGATTACGTTGCGGCACTTGCTCACACACAGCTCCGGGTTCGTTTACGACCTGTGGAACGCCGATATGGCTCGCTATCTGGAAGTGACCGGCAAGCCCGGCATTATCTCTTGTACCAACGCGGCACTGGATTTGCCGCTCGTTTTCGACCCTGGCGCCGCCTGGGATTATGGCATCGGCATCGATTGGGCCGGCAAAGCTGTCGAAGCGGTGAGCGGCAAAACGCTTGGCAGCTATCTCGTGGACAGTCTGTTCAGGCCGCTTGGTATGCGTGACACAGGATTTCGTATCTCGGATGACCAGCGATCCCGGCTCGCGCTTGTTCACGCGCGCACGCCGGATGGAGTCGTGGTTACCGATTTCGAGATTCCCCAAGCGCCCGAGTTTGAGATGGGCGGTGGCGGACTTTATGCCACAGTCAGCGACTATCTGCGATTTGCGCGTATGATTTTGGGCGGCGGCGTGTTGGACGGCACACGCGTGCTGGCGCCATCGACCGTGGCGACCATGGGTCAGAATGCGATGGGCGATCTGCGCTGCCGGGCGCTGAAATCCGCGGCTCCGGGTTCGACCAACGACGTCGGCTTCCTGGCCGGAATGCAGTGGGGTCTAAGCTTCCTGATCAATCCGGAGGTTTTGCCGAGTGGTCGGTCAGCCGGATCGCTGGCCTGGGCTGGGCTCGCCAATTCCTACTATTGGATCGATCCGTCGAAGAAGGTGGCCGGTGTCTTCGCGACACAACTGTTGCCGTTCTTTGACGCCGCCGCGGTGGCGCTGTTCGGGGCCTTTGAGGCAGCAGTCTACGAGATGGCCTGAGCGCCGAGATCGAGCGAACGCGTCCTCGGAAACACAGGCCGCGCACCTGCGGACGGCTTCAGCCCATAGCTGCGCTCGCGGCTTATCCAGCTGCGCGGGTTCGAGCGACGTGTCCAGCCCTGCATCGACGCAACCCGCATGGCGACCAAGAAAAGGCACCTTTCATGGACACCTGATGGCCAGTGGACCATAGGCTATGCGTCATGAAGTTGGAGCAGCGATGATGAGCCCGCCCTCTGGCATTCCGCAGTCCGCTGCACAGGGATCAGGGAAATCTCCTAAACGTACACATGTGGCAGGAGGCTGCGTCTGCGGCGACGTCGTTATCGAGCTCGATTTTCCGGCCTTCTGGGCTTGGCACGATCATTCGCCCGCCACGCGCCACGCCCACGGTTCCGCCTATGCGACCTATGTCGGTGCCTGGAAGAGCCGAGTGCGAGTGCTGGAAGGCGCAGACAAACTCGCCAGTTTCCAACATTCGGAAACGGGCAGCTCAAGGAGCTTCTGCAAGCGCTGCGGTACGCCCATCTTCTATGAGCGCCCACACGCGCCCAAATGGATCAACATGCCACGTGCACTCTTCTCCGGGCGCACCGGCCGTGAGCCGCGTTATCATATCGGCCTTGCCGAAGCAGCGGAATGGGAATATCGCGGCGAACCCCTTGTGCCCGTAAAGGGTTTTTCAGGGTGATGTGGACGCGCACGCGGCGCAAGACGCTATCACAGCACCACAAGATGGGATGAACGCAGAGCCGCTTGAACGCGCAGGAGCACGATCAGGGACGCCAATCGGCTGGTGGGCTGCGCAAGCGGGTTTCGGGTATCAGCTCACGTAGCCGGCCAGCGAAGCTGCGTAGGCAGACCTCCGTCTTGCTCAGCGGACCAGGTTCGAACCGACGCGAGGCCATGCCTTGCTGCACGCGTGCCACCAGTTCGCTATCCTCAGCGTTGACCCGGCGGTTGATCCGCCAGTTCAGGTACCGCGCCGCCTTCATCTCGCGGCGAGCATCTGGCAGCGCATACGCGATCTCGCGGACCAGGGTCTCGGTCGGCGACAGCGGAATCCACTGCATGAAGTCGACCTGATCAGGATAGACGTCGAAAGCAACGTTCGGCCAGAGCTTGTAATACGCCCATAGCCGCTTGCACTGTGACGGCAGGTGCTCGACGTCGGGCAGCAGGGCCTGATAGGCGCGCTCCGATAGATTGTTTGACGGCTCGGCGCGCAGTTGGCCCCACATCTTGTCCACCCAAGGGGCCGCCTCGAAGCCGTAGCTGCGGCCGAACAATCGTGCCAGCCCGGGGTGAGCCACCGTTATGTGCAGGCCATCGGAATAGTTATCGCCAATGATCTTCCAGTTGGTCGTACGCGGCCGAAGCGTCACACGGCCAAGAGGTTGCAGCGATTCGAAGCAGTAGGGTTCAAGTTCGTCAGCGTAGGGTGCCATCATTTCGGCCACACTCGGGCCGCCGCCTTCCAGCCGCACGAAGATGAAACCCTTGAACACCTCCAGCTCGAACGGCGGCAGGTGCCGCTCGCCCAGTCGAAGCTTCGGATAGGTCTCACGCAGGGGAACACCGATCAGCCGGCCCCGCAGGTCGTACGTCCAGCCATGGTAGGGACAGACAATGCGGCCGCATTGGCCGGTGGCTCCGTCGACCAGTCTTGCGGCACGGTGCAGGCAGACATTGGTGAAGGCGTGAGGTGTACCGTCGTGGTCGCGGACTACGACGATGCTCTCGCCGAGAAAGTCGAAGGTGTGGAAATCGCCGGGCCTCGGGATATCGTTCAGATGGCAGACCACCTGCCAGGAGGGCGCGAGGATCCGTTCCCGCTCAGCCGCAAAGAAGCTCGGGTTGGAATAGACCCATCCGGGTAGACCGAGATCGTCATCGGGATGGGCTTCGGTGATACCGGTCATCGGCAGCCTCAAGGTCAGCGGCCTCGCAGAGCCAGGCCGAACGCCATGAGCAAGCTGCGGTCGCGCAGGATCTCGCGTGCGGCATTGCGCCCAGGATTGCCAGAAACACCACCACCAGGATGGGTGCCTGCACCGCACATATAAAGACCCTTGATCGGCGCGCGATAGCTGGCGCTGCCGAGCAACGGGCGTGCAGCCCAGAGCTGATCCAGCGACAGGTGACCGTGCATGATATCGCCGCAGGTCAGGCCGAATTCGCGCTCCAGATCCAGCGGCGAGAGGATCATGCGGCCCAGCACCGACGCCTTGAAGTTGGGCGCCCAGTCATTGACTGCGTCGGTAATCAGGTCGGCCGCCTCCTCACGGGCATCGTCCCACGAACGCCCGTCCGGCAGAAGCGGCGCGAACTGCTGGCAGAACAGGCTCGCTACATGTTGGCCAGACGGCGCCAGACTGTCATCGAGTGTGGAGGGGATCAGCATTTCGATGATTGGCTTCTTCGACCAGCCGAACGTCTTTGCATCGTGCCAGGCCACGTCCATGTAGTCGAGCGACGGGGCAATGATGATGCCTGACTGATGATGCTCCGCGACCGCCTTGCCGGGCAGACAGGTGAAGTCCGGCAACTCCGATAGGGCGACGTTCATGCGGAATGTTCCCGAGCCATTGCGGTAGCGTGCAATCCGGGAGCGAAACGCCGCCGGTAGATCGGCGGGCGCGACCAATCGCTGGAACAGCAGAGAAGGGTTCACGTTGGAGGCGACGATGCCCGCCGCGATGCGCCGGCCGTCCGCCAGCTCTACACCTGCCGCCTTGCCTCCGTTGACCAACACCTGCCTGACCGGTGTGCCGGTCAGAATGTCTACGTCCTGAGCAACACAAGCCTTGCCCATGGCTTGAGTGATGGCGCCCATGCCGCCAACGGCGTGCCCCCAGCCGCCTTTCTTGCCGTTAACCTCGCCGAACGTATGGTGCAGCAGCACATAAGCCGAGCCTGCGCTATCGGGACAGGCGTAATTGCCCACCACGGCGTCGAACCCGAATGCAGCCTTTACTGGCTCGCTTTCGAACCAACCATCCAGAAAGATGCGTGCGCTCTCCGAGAACAGGTCCAGCAGGTCTGCCTTGCGCGGCAGCGACAGCGAGGCCAGCCGGCCGGCCTGGCGCAGGCCACGCATCAAACCGGGAATCCCGTCACCCTGGTTGGGCGGCGTTTGTTGGGCCAGACTGCGCAGCGTGTCGCCTATCTCGCCAAGCATCGCATACCAGGCAGGCAAGGCCACTGCGTCGTGATGGGAGAACTTTGCGAACTCGGCCTGGGTGCGCTCCAATCCGCCGCCTAGTTTCAGATATCTCGCCTCATCGATCGGCAGGAAGTTGGCTATTGGTCGCTCGACAATGCGGAGGCCGTAGCTCATCAGGCGCATATCGGCGATCACTTGTGGATTGAGCAAGCTGACCGTGTAGCTGGCTACTGAGTTACGGAAACCGGGGTGAAATTCCTCGGTTACCGCAGCGCCGCCGACGACCGCCCGGGCCTCGCAGACTGTCACCTTCAGCCCCGCCCTGGCCAGGTACCAGGCGCAGACCAGGCCATTATGGCCACCACCAACGATGACCGCGTCCCGCGCCTCAGTGCCAGCCGCCATAAGGGCACCTTATCACGGCGTCCCTTAAGAAGGCCTGCCATATCACGGTCACGCAGTCGTCGCGATCGCGAGCTGGCGCGGCACTCTTATGTCACCAATGCCGGCTGCGCCTGGCGTCAGGAAGGGGGATGGGCGCGATAATCGCTTTCCCGAGCCTTGGCATCGCACATGCGACAGACGAACACGTGACCGCTCGTAACCGCGACTGGAAGATCTGTGCTGGTGAACGCAGCTCGAGTCTTTGGCGACCACAGTCCGCGGACGAGTTTCATCGCGACAGATAATTGCTGATCATCGTCGCCCGGGCTGGCTCGTTGGTCTGCACGGTGGCGAAGTCCGCGGAACCGAGCAACGCATCAGCGTCGAGATCGGGTCCGCTCTTCGGCTTCTTTTTCGTCTTGCGCAGCCGCACCGCCTTGAGCACCAGGCCCAGAGCAATGTTGAACGAGCCGCGCAGATTGCGTTTGTCCCAGGCGTCGATCAGCTGATCCAGCTCGCCCGCCGAATAACGCTGAGCGCGCGCCAACTGCGTTTCCGGCGGTTCGCCGTTCAGCTCGTAGAGCGCGTAGTAGGCGGGATCGCTCGCTGTGGGCGGACCGCCGCCGCCCGGGAACGGCTGCGGCGGCTGCGGGATGATATAAAAGCCCGCCGGCTCGCCGCCGGTCTCGGCCAAAGTACGGATCAGCACATGGTCCTTAAGCTCCGCGCGCGATCTGGCATCGGCGCGGGTCATCGTCACCGGAACCGGGCAGACCGCCTGTATCGCCTTCCAGGCAACGCCGTGCCCCCATTTCTGGAATTGCGGCATGGCCAGCTTGAAGCCTGTGGAGGAGATCATCCAGGCGCCGTTCGCCTCCGCCTTGCCCGCTGCGCTGCGGCCCCACACCATCAGCACCTTCATCATGTCGCCGCCGGTCGCGACATAGTCGGATCGGCGGGTCGAATAGCCGTCGGCCGAACGGCCGTAGTCGATGTGGAACGCGACACGCAGGACATCGATATCCCAGGTGTCGTGGATCTCCTGCGGCATGCCGGCGATGCGCTTGTCGAGCTCGGCCATATCAGCATCCGCGACCACCTGCCCAGTGTCCGGCGCCTCGGCCACCGCGACGAATACACTCAGCAGGTCCTTGCGGCCCTGGATCAGATTGAGGGCATCGTTGCCGGTCTCGATGCTGTTGTTGGCTTCGTTGAACACCAGGAAGGAGCTGCCGTTCCAGTCGATGCCCTGCTTCAGGAAGGCATTGTGCGCGGTCTGGTTGGCGAACACCCGGCCCAGCATGCCCTTCAGTGGACCGGACATCGTCATGCCAGGTCCCCAGGTCAGTCGCGCGCTGTCATAGGCGTTGATCGCCGAGGTGCCGCCCTCGCTGCCGATGACTTCGTCGAATACCGCCTGCCTCACTGCCTGACTGCGCTGCGCCTTGGGATCGCCCGCCTTCGACGGATCGGCCGTCAGGGAACTCGGCTGGGCCGTGTTGCGGCCACCGTACTCGTAACCATAGCCCTCGTTGAACGAGTGAAGGTTGAAGTGCACCGCCGGCACTGTGGCGCGCGCGGCGGCGACGCGATCCCGCGCGGCCTGTTGGTCTGCCGTGAGCTGCGCACCCGAACCGCCCTTGTCGGCATCGTGCAGGACCGGGTCGGTCGGCTTCTTGAACTGCTCCAGCGTCAGATGCGGCGCTGTCGCACCATCGCGGCTCGCCTGCGGGAACAGCTTCAGCCAGTCACCGGGATCGCTGCCGCCGGCGGATCCGGGGCTTGGCGGATTGCCCTGACGCCGCAGCCTGCGGTCCGGTGCGCGTCGGAGCGGCGCACGCGCCACGCGGGCTGGCGCGGTGCGCTCTGGCATCTTCGGGGGCGGCGCCCGGTCGTGCCCCGCTGGCGCCGGTGCGCCGCCTGACGCTGTGTTGCAGCCACCGACACGGCCGACCACGGACAGCGTGCCAACGCAACTCACTGCGCGCGGTGTGTTCTCCACGCCGGCGGAATTGCCAGGCGGATATCCGTCGTAGCCGGTGGCGCTGGAGCGCGCCCCCGCGTTCAGCACCGCCGCCATGCGATCAAAGCAGCCACGGTCCATCACCGTGATGCAGCCGGCGCTCATGATCCCGGGATGCAGCATCATGCGGCTGCGCGTGGTGGTGAACTGTGGTTCCAGCAGGAACCATTTCGAGCGGTCCTGCAGCAACCTGCCCCGCAGACCGCCGGAGACCTGCGCTTCGCCCTGCGGCCGCACGCAATACTGTCCAGGCGGCGTCGGATCGCCCACCGTGCCGGTCAGCGCCGGGCAGGCGGCGGTTGCACCACCCTTGCTGACATAGAGCTGGTCGCCGTCGTAGCAGGCCTCGGTCGACAGCCCGGGGACTGCGACGGTTGGTGCAGATGCACCGGTGTGAACCGAGATGTCGCCGGTGACACAGCAATTCGGGTTGCCGTTGCTGGTCCAGATCATCAGGTGATAACTGCCGTCTTCCAGGCCGCTCCACGTCCGCATCGCCCTCACCCCGAACGGCACTGGATGTGTGCCGATCTCACTGTCCCGCACCACACCGTTCTTTTCCAGCGAGATGAAGAAATAGCCGGGAGCCGGACACGAAGCGTCGGGCGAGTCGTCAGAAGCGCCGAAGGTCGCGCGAAGGCTGACCGAGACCGTGCCGCCGGTGACGTCGAAGTTGCGCGAATTCAGCACGCGATGGCAGATCTGCATGGTTGAATCGAAATCGCGGCGCAGCGCGGGAATGGGCGCTGGCGCGGCCGCACCACCCGTGTCGCCCTGCTGCACCACGTGCGCAAGTTCATGCGCAAGCAGCTTGCGCCCTTCCACATCAGCAGGTCGATACGCATTGCCGCCGAAGGCGATGTGGTTGCCCACCGTATAGGCGCGGGCGGCCACGTCGCGCGCCGAGGCGGCGGCACGCGCATCGCGATGAATGCGCACGTCGCTGAAGTCGTAGCCGAAACGCGACTCCATGAAGCCGCGCGTATCGGCATCGAGCGTTTCGCCAGGCTGGCGCAGCACGTCGTGCACGCTGCCCGGAACCCGACCGCCGGCCAGCGCGTCGCCGCCGCTGCCTGCGGCGTCTCGTCGCAGCTTCGGCGGCGCCTGCGGCGCTGGGGCAGGGGCTGGTGCTGGTGTCGGACCAGGTGGCGGATGGCGGCGGCCCGAGACATCGGTATCGCGGCACAGCGTCGGATCGCCCGGCTGCGCATAGCAGGACGCTTCGCATGAGCGCGGCAGGGCCTCGGCAAAGAAGCCGCGAATGATATGCACGATCTCATGCAGCACGGTTGACGCCAGCGGCCCACAGGTCGCCTGCAATGCAGCCGTGCCCAGCGTGACGATATTCGCCGGAATGGAGAACCCGGTTCCTTCGGCGCAGGCACCCGCGTTCTGCAGATTCGCTGAATCGGCGGCGCGGAACTCGAAGCCGTGTTTGCGCAGATTGGCCTGCATGGCCTGTCGATGGCTGGCATCGATGCAGGTGCTGTTGAAGATCTTGTCCAATGCGTCGCGCACGGCCGCTTCGACGATTGCGAAAGAGAAACCACCCGTGGTGGCGCAGGAGGGGCGCAGGATGATGTTCACGCCCTCGGCTTGGAACACATGCGCAGCCTGGGCCGCGGCAGGGCCCGGCGCGGGGGCGGGTGCCGGTGCCGGCTGACGACGCAACGTACCGGCATCGGCGTCCTTCGCAGCGCATGCAGAGCACTTGCCGGGTGCGCCCTGACGCTCGTTCTCCTCGCATGCAGCGCATTTGCGCGTCAGCTTCGCGGGTACGCCGCTGGACACCTTGGCCGGCATGCGCATCACATGCTCTGCGGCGGCGTCGGCCTCATGCTCCAGCGGATCGTTGGCTGCGCCGATCTCCAACTGTCGCTGCAGGCCGCGCTGCACGGGACTCAGGCATCGCAGCAGCGCCTGGTTGCCGATGACCGGATGCGCCGTCATCCGTGCGAGCGACACATGCGCGGGCGCGACGGCGTTGCTGCGTTCCGCATTCGCCTGCAATCGCACGATCTGCTGCACATTCGCCTCCCCGGCCGTGGGCGATCAGCCAACCGTGTTGAGGAAGTTCCAATTGGTCGCCAGGCCCGCATTGCCGCGCGCCGGCAGGATCAGATCGCTGACATGCACGACATTGCCCGTCACCGCGACCTTTGCGCTCTCTTCGGTCAGCACGAGCAACGCCGGGCCGCGCCCGTCGCCGCCACCGCGCTGGACGAACATGTTGCCGTTCACCGTGGCCGCGGCAGGATAGAGCAAGGCTGCCGCCGCGGTCCGGAGATCGGCAGTGACAACGCGGTTGCCGCTGACCAGCACGGTTGTGGTCGCATCGCCTGGCTGGAACACCGCTCCGATCCCGAGACCAGCCGTGCCTCCGGTGACGCCCAACACGACGTCGTTGCCGGAAATGTGCAGCCCTGGCAGCTGGGTGATCCCGACAACGGCGGCCTGGATCGCGACGTCGCGCACCGAAGCGATCGCCTGCAGCATGGCGTCATTGCCCGAGACAGCCGTCGCCGTGGTCACGGTTGCCGCAGATGTAGCGCTTGTCACCGCGGCTGCTTCCGGCGTCGCACCGGTCGTTGTGCCAGCTCCGGCAGTGACCGTGGCGGCGCGCGTGGCGATTCCCGCTCCCGTGATTGTCGTCGCCTTCGTGTCAGCAACCGCTGCGGCGGCCGCCGGCGTGAACGTGGCGGCCGTCGCAGCGGCGGACGCTGGGGTCGAAGCGACAACGGCACCAGCGGCCACTTGCGACAGGATGGCGGCGTTCAGCGAGGTGAAAGCCATGCTGCCGCGGCTGCTGACATCCCGCAGCAGCACATCGCTGGCTGCCGTCGAGACTGTCGGAACCGGCGTCGGCGGCGGGATGCGCGTGGCGAACTGCGGCGTGTTGACGATGATCCCCGACAGCATCGATGCCTGCAGCCCGGTCCCGACGGCCTGCACCAGGTCGGCATTGGCATTGGCCTGGGTCAGCGCGTTGCGGCCCACCTCGGCGGTGCCGGCGACGTTGGCGGATGCGAAGTAGATGCCGGTGCCACAGCCAATGACACGGTTGCCGGTGCAGCGAACGACGCCAAACTGCGCGAACACAACGACCCCGCCGGGCAGGCGCTGGAACACGTTGTTGCTGATATCGGCATCCCCGATTGACGCCGTGGCATTGCCGGTCACCAGGCTGGCAAGCACCCCGAACACCAGCGCGCCGCTGACGTATCGTTCCGCGGAAAAACCGTTGCGCCGCACCGTCACGCCACCGCAGTCGCCAACCAGGAAGATGCCGGCGCCGAACGTTGCGACTGTCGGCTGGAGGTGAAACACACAATCCTCAACCGTCAGCCGCGGCGCCGCACCCGCAAGAATGCCGATGGTGATCTGCTGCTGCACTGCGGTCGCGGCACCGACCGGAATGTTGCTCTGCTGCAGGACCAGCCTGCGCAGCGTAATGTCCGGCGCCTGCTCGAGCACGATCAGGCCAAAGATGAACGGCGTCAGGTTGTCGGCATGCGCAGCGAGGATAACGCCTGCGCCGCAGCCTTCCAGGGTCAGCCCGGCATGCCTGGTGCCTAGCACCAGTGGTGCCGGAAGTTGATATGTCCCCGGGCGCAGCGAGACGCTCGACTGCGTGCCGGCGAGCGAATCCATCACTGCTTGCAGCCCACCGCGGCCCGCGACATCCGCCGGCCCGAGCACCAGATTGCAGCAGCCGCCCAGTTGCTCGGTCAGCGGCAGGAAGGGCACGCGGCAATCCGCAAGCAGCGTCGAGCCGGCCGCATTGGCATGCACGACGCCGAGTTCAGTCACCCATTGGCGTGGTCCATCCGGCGGCTGCGGCGCTTCCTGATAACGCTGCGGATAGATTACCACCGGCGTATTCGGACGCACCGCGAACCGCCAGAACGGGCGCAGGCCGATCTGCGTCGGCAGCGCCGGCAGCGTCACCGTCACGGTGATCCCGGACGTGCTGTCGAGCGGCGTCACCTGGCCGGCATTGAACGGCGCCTTCGCCTGCCACAGGCGAACGAACAGCGGCGTCTTGTCGGCAAGATATTCGGCGGGAAGCGCGTCGCTGAGGCCGATCTGGCCGGTGTCGAAGGAGTAACCCTGCGACAAAGTGGTGACGAAACCCTGCGGGGCGGCGATGAAGCTGTTGTCACCGAGATCAGTGCGGCAGCGCAGGATTTCCACCGCCTGTCCCGCCTGTGGTGCATGCTCTTCATCGACCGGCGTGGTGCTGAGCGTCAGTGTCAGTGCATTGTTGGGAGTGGCGCGGTAGAGCAGCGAGGCGTTGTTCCAGCTCCACAACAGCGTGCCGGTCTGCGCCTCGGAGTCATAGGCGATGACGGTAACGCGCACGAGCTGATTGTCGGCACCCAGGTAACCGCCGGCGGCGGTCGGCTGACAGGGGTCGGTGCTGGTCGGACCGGGGACAACACCGGCCTTCAGCCGTGCGGCAGTAACCAGTTGCAGCGATTTCGCATCGAGCGTTAGGCCGTCGGCTGTCAGCGCCGTCTGAATGCGGTCGGCGCCAGCGGCGCAGGTGTTGCCGTCCATGCCCAGACGCAGGAACTGCTGCATCAGCCGTGTGCGCGCGGCGCTGTCCGGCCCGCCAAGGGCGACTTCGCGGAGCGTCAGATCTTCGACCGCACAGATGCTTTGCTCGGTTACCAGCAGGACGACGGCGCTGTTGCCGCTGACGGCCGCCGTGGGCGCGTCCAGCCAGTCCGGCTGCTTGGCCAGATCGACCGCATTGTCGAGCCGCAGCCGCCAGCCGCCGAGGTAATAAGTGCCCGCGCCGACACTGACGCCTCCGGCCCCGGACCCCGAGCCGGGTTTATATCCATCGTCGGGCGTGCCGGCGGGACCGACGACGTCGATGGTTTCCGATCGCAGCGCCTCGCTGGCAATGATCGCCGCTTCATTGTTGTCGGCCTCCAGCGTCACGCGACCTTGCTGGGTGACGACGGAGCGATACTGCCGCGTCGGATCATAGGTGATTCGGGCGATGTCCGCGGTCATGTCAGCACTCTTGGTTGCGCGACCGGTGTCGGCGCTGGTTGCAATCAGTCGGCATCGATCCAGACCGGATAGATGCCGAGGGGCGCGTACTCCTCGAACTTGATGGCCAGCCCACGCTTCTTCAGCGGGATGTTCTCGCGCGTGAAGGCGCCCATCTCCGACTCGTTCTGCGCGCCGCGCAGGATCGTGTCCCCGGGCTGCGGATTGATGATGGCGTTGTCGGCGAGCCGGCGCAGACGAGCGTAGCCGGGCTCGCCGAAACAGCGGGAGACGAAGATCGGTGCGACCGGCGGCACGACGACGCAGCGGTACGGCGCATGCACCGCGCTGCCCTGCGCATAGGCGCTGAAGCGGACGCAGCCGTGCTGCGGGTCCTCTGCTGTGGCGAGGTCGTCGAAAATGCACTCGCTGGCCGCAAGCCGATGCGCCTTGATGCGGCCAAGGACGGTGCAGCGTGCCAGCGAGATGCTGCCGACCTCGGTCTCAAGCGCGAGGTCGCCGCCGGCGGAGGTTGGGATCGCCTGGATGATGCTGTCGGTTGCAGTGAGCTGTTCGATCGCACCAGCGTTGCGGGTACGGATCGGTCCCACAATGCAGCGCTCCAGTGACAGCGTCCCGATGCTCGCCTCGATCCAGAGATGCACCGGCGCCAACGGCATGCCATCGATCGCTGCGCCGATCAGCGCGCCTTGCGTGCCAGCGGTGCCGGGATCGAGGGTCGCCAGGCGCAGGCTGACCGAGTCGAAGCTGCCCGACAGCACGATGTCGGCACCCTGCAGCCAGACCCCCTGCAGCATGAGGTTGCCGCCGCTGCCGGTGATGTGCCCCGTGGCGCCACCGCCGGCCCAGCGGATCATCGGCCGCTGCCCATCCAGTGCGCGCAGCACCAGCGTTGGCGCAGGAGTGGCACTCGGCAGCGTCAGCGCGGCCGTCGGTCCCGCGTAGGTCAGCGAGTCCCTGATCTCGATCGCAAGGTCTCCGGTGATGCCGCCGAGGGGCGCGTTCAGCGCGGTCCCACCACCGCTCGCCGGCGTTATCGTCGCCGGCCGGGCCACGGTCTCCAGCAACGACACCGGAAACCCGCCGGCGCCGATGCGCGACATAAAGCCGAAATGGTATTGTGTGACGATCTGGCCCACGGTCGGCGTGCCGGTCCACGACCACACGCCGCGTTCCGGATGAATGCGGACTTCGCTGCGCGGCAGCGGGGTCGACGCCCCTCCCCCGGCAGTCCCGACGAAGAACGCCGCCGGATAAAGCTGATCCGGGTAGTCGTTCCACAGCGTATCGCGCACCGCGACCGGCAATTCCCACTCGTCTGGTGATATCCAGTCCTCGCCGTAGCTCGCCGAGGTGCGGCTGCCGGGCGCGTAGAGGGGGATTTCCCGCCCGCTCGGATCGAAGCTGTAGCAGGCCGGCGTCTTCCCGTTGGAGACCGGCGTGGCGCCCGCGATCTGGAAGCTTTGCAGCCACCAGACGAACACGCCGAGATGCGAGACGTTGTGCCAGCCGCTGGACTGCGCACCACGTCGCAGGTCGGCGGTGCGGGCAAGCTCGCCGAACGCGCTACTGGCATTGCTCGCCGCGTAGACCTTGCGCAGATCGGCGAAGCCGCCGGCCGGCGTGCGGGAATTCGCGCCTGCCAGGCCCTCGATCACGGCGGGAACGCGCGAACCGACCGGCCCGTCGAATGTCCAGGTGACACTGTTGTCCAGGATGCTGGTGCCCGTGCCGGTCGGACCACCGCTGCCGGCGGAAATCCCACCGGCGATGCAGCGATAGACGTTGCCCGCGTGCACCACGCTCTGGCCGGTCGCATAGGTCGTGGAAGGCTGCCACGCGGGCGCAACCGGATCGAACGCATTGCCGATCGGCGGGTCGAACTGATGCCGCGTGCGACCCAGACGGCGGAAGAATTCCACCGCGCGCGCATCGCGGTTGGCGATGTTGGCCGCTAGTTCCTCCAGCACACCCAGCGTGCCCGCGCGGCGGCGGTAGTAGATGGTCTTTGCCACATCAAGGCGCTGCGCCGGCGCATCCAGGCAGGCGACCAGCCGCGCCGCGAGCAGGTCGCCGATGTAGGGCACGGCCCAGTCGTCGCAGGTCTCCAGCGACTGGTTTTCCCACATCCGGTCGATGCTGCGGCGAACCGTCGCTGCCTGTGCCCCGAGCCGGCCCAGCAGTTCCCACAGCGGTCCCTGTGCCCCTGGCACCGCTGCCTGGTCCAGGCTGCGGTAGATGCCAGGCAGAAGCTGCCACAGCTTCGACTGGTACCACGCGACGTAGCCGTCATCCGGCATGGGTGTCGGGCTCCGTGACGAGGGTGATGTCGGCCGGATCGAGGACGTAGAAGGCCCCCTCGCCCGGGTTGTGCAGCGGCCCGACATCGGCGCTGCCGTCGGCCAGGTAGCTCATCGTTGTGATCGCAACAGTGCCGGGGACCGAGAGCACCGCAGCCTCGATCTGGCTGTCGAACACAGTCTGGCCCGGGGCCAGGTTCCACGCGCCAAACAAGCCGGTCTCGCCATCGGCCAGCGCGGTCGTGATGCCGGCCACGATCGAGGCGGTGTCCGCCCCAGGCACTGTCACCACGCTCAGCGACAGTGCCACGGCGATACCGATCGCGCCGACGACCCTGATCGGCCGGTTCGGGTCGCCAGCGGCGGCAAGCGCCGCCTTGGCGGCTGTGACGGCCGCCGTATCGTCGCCGACATAGACGGTGACCAGGGCGCGCTGCCGGCTGTCATCCCAGGCCCAGGTCGCCGCAGCACGGGTCACGCCAGGGGTCTGCGCGGCAATCACCTGGTAGTCGAACACCGAGACAGTGCGACCGAACGCCAGCACCGAACGGGGCGCGAAATGGCGGATCTGGTCGGGCGGGTCGGGATCGGCACCGCCACCCACCGCCACCGGGTTCAGCACCGCGCGCAGGCCCGGATAGGACTGCGCGATCACCGTCAGCTGGCCCGCCGGCGGCGAAGCCGCGCCGGCGCCGACCCGGTAGGTGGCGACGATATTGTTGCGCCCGGTCGGCAGCCGCGCGCCGTTCACGCCGTCGCCGAACTGAACATGGGTATAGCCGTCATCGTCCTCGTAGCTGACGAACACCATGGCGTCCG
>DASSRN010000402.1:0-9044 GCA_035701785.1 Acetobacteraceae bacterium
AGTCCGACCGCGTGCACCTCGTCGAGATAGGTCATCGCACCATAGGCATCGGCGACATCGCACAACGCGGCGATCGGTGCGATGTCGCCGTCCATCGAGTAGACCGACTCGAATGCCACCAGCTTCGGGCGTGCCGGATCCAGCATCGCCAGCTGGCGCGCCAGGTCGTCGGGATCGTTGTGGCGGAAGATGCGCTTCTCGGCGCGGCTGTGCCGCACGCCTTCGATCATCGAAGCGTGGTTTGCTTCGTCCGACAGCACGACGCAGTCGGGCAACCGCGCGGCGACTGTGCTGAGCGTGGCCCAGTTTGACATGTAGCCTGAGTTGAACAGCAGCGCCGCCTCGGTGCCGTGCAGGTCAGCGAGCTCGCGCTCGAGCAGCACATGATAGTGGTTGGTGCCGGCGATGTTGCGCGTGCCGCCCGCGCCGGCGCCGCAGCGGTCCAGCGCTTCGTGCATCGCGGCGAGGACCGCCGGATGCTGGCCCATGCCCAGATAGTCGTTCGAGCACCACACTGTCACCGGCGTGCTGGCGCGCTCGCGATGGTGCACGGCGCGTGGGAAGGCGCCCGCCTCGCGCTGCAGATCGGCGAACACCCGGTAGTTGCCTTCGCGCCGAAGTCCATCGAGCTGACGGCGGAAAAACGCTTCATAATTCATGGATGCCCCCCTATCGTCGCTTCCTGTGCTGCCGTCGGCGCCCCTCGCACGGGCCGTACCCGTGCGCTGCGTGCCCCCAGGCTCCACTGCCACATCGCGTTCCACACCCGCGCAGCCGAGATCGGCAGCACCAGGAACCAATGTTCCAGGATTGCCAGCACCATGAGCGTGGCCAGCAGGGTGAAACCCGTGCTGTGGAACGGATCGCCGCCGGACGCCAACGCCTGCTGTGCAAGCAGCACCGCCGCCATGGTCGACAATGTGACCGAGAACGGAAACAGCAGGTTCATCGGCCGCAAGGCGAAGAAGCTTCTGAGATGATCAAGATGCTGCGGCAGGAACTCGGCGTTCAGATTGCTGACGCCAAGGAAAACGTTGAGCCGAGCGCTCTGGTGCATCCACCAGAGTGCCACGAAGGTCCAGACCCCGAACATGTTGCTGCCGCGCCAAGCCAGCGCCACCACGGTCACGCCAAGTGCCAGCACAGCGAGTTCGTGATACAGACTGGCCTGAATGGCGTGTCGGAAGTGCGCCCAGCCGTGACAGCCAGGCATGCAGTGATGCTTGCGTGGCCCGGTCAGGTAACCGGTATAGAAGCTGATCTCCAGCCACGCCCAGACCAGGATACCGCAGGTGAATGCGGCGTAGGCGCCGAGTGCGCTCGGGTCCGTTGCACTGACTGCCACACCGTAGAGCGCAGCGATCAGCACGGCGCTGGCACCGGCCATGCTCCAGCGGAACGTGCGGCGCGGCAGGCCATCCAGAAACAGGATGAGCGCGGTGCCGCACCACCAGATCAGCAGGCCGTGCAAGGCGGGGAACGCAAACTGCGCCATGGCGTCTACCAGGCCGGCGCCAGTCGCACATGCGCCGGCAGTGCACGCCGCATGGGCCGCAGGAAGAACAGCCGGGTGAGGGTCAGCCCCGCACCGGCGGTCAGCAAAAGCCGTTTCACTGCTCCGCCGATGCCGCGTTGCGTCCTGGCCGCGGCGATACGCTCGCTGACGCGCTGCAGGCGCTTCAGCCCAGCAACGAAACGCGGATTGTCGACATCGAGAGTGACCGGGAAGACCTGGCGGCAGATCTCGGTGGTGATGCGGAACACCTGCATGTCGTAGTCGGTGGGGTCCAGACCGAGTGCTGCATGGAACACCGGCCTCGCGTGATCGCGCACAAACATCGTCGCGAACACCGCCAGCAGGAAGAAGCGGATCCAAAGTCGGTTGAGCCCGGTCAGCACGCGGGGGTTGGCCCGCATGATCAGCGCGAATGCCTCGCCGTGGCGGAACTCGTCGTTGCACCACTCGCGGAACCACTTGAAGATCGGATGGAAGCGCTTGTCGGGGTGGCGCTCGAGCTGGCGGAAGATCGAGATGTAGCGGGCGTAGCCGATCTTCTCCGACAGATACGTCGCGTAGAAAATGAATTTGGGCTGGAAGTAGGTGTACTTCTTCATCTTGGTGAGAAAGCTGAGATCGACGCCCACGCCGAAATCCTTCAACGTGTCATTGATAAACCCCGCATGCCGCGCCTCGTCGCGACTCATGTAGCCGAACCAGTCGCGGATCTCGGGGTTCGTCACCCGTTTGCGGATCTCGGCGTATAGGATGCAGCCGGAGAATTCGGCGGTCACCGAGCTGACTAGGAATTCCAGGAACTCTTCTCGCAAATCAGCGGGCATCGCCGACAGATCCTGGTCGAATTCCTCCGTGCGAACGAAGTGGCCCTTGTTGGTGTCGCGCGCGAACTCCGCCATCAGTGCATCCCACTCGGATCGCACTGGCGTCACGTCCAGCCGGTCCATCGCGGCGAAGTCGGTCGTATAGAAGCGTGGGCTGAGAACCGTGTCGCGCTGCGCCAGCTTCGTGGTCTCGCTGATCGGCTTGTCGTGTGTCATCGCCGCTCCTTCGGTTGAAAGCCGACTTCGAACAGCTCCGTGACAGCCAGCAGGCCGCCCAGCTGCGCCCGCCACCGTCCCATCATGCCGGCACGCACCACGGTGGCGGTGCACTCGAGCCGCATGCGCTCGCCGAAACCGATGCGCGATGGTGCCCCGTGCAGCAGAACCGAGTCGCCAGGCCGAATCACGACACCCTCGGGCATGGCATGGGCATGCAGGCTCTCGGCTGACCGCTCGATGTCGAGAGTGCAGGGGACATCGACGCGTCTCATGGCGTCGCACGCGCAGAGAGAAGACCGGCGAAGACCGACTCGTTGGTGATGCCGAATGCCTCCATTTCCACGCGCCGTCCGGTGGTGGGGTCGGCCAGCGTCAGCCGGCCATCGGCCCATTGCGTCAACCGGAACGGCGTTTCGCGGCTTTCGGCTTGGCGCAGCCGCTGGCGTGCGAGACCACGCATCGTGGCACGCAGAAAGCCATTGGTCTCCGGCGCCAGCACATCAATCGGCATATTGGCGTCGCGCGCGTCAAACACAGCTACACCGCCATTGGGCAGGTCCTTGAACAGCAGCAGTCGCTCGGCCAATGGCGCAGCTGTCGGTTCGCTGTTCGCCGCGCCGGTGATCCGCCCCGCCGCGGCGACAATGATCGACAGCGCGATGGCCGCGCCCGCTGCGAACAGCGCACCGCGCGGAAAGGCCGGGGCGGATGATGCGTGTGCCATTACCGGTTCTCCGTCAGGCCGCCGCTGGGACGTGCGCATCGCCAGACGCTTGGCCCGGCACTGCAACCGCCAGGCTTTGCGCCGGCTGCGCCGCGGCGGCCGCAAGAGCTCGGCTCAGGATTCGCGCTGCCGGTGCAGCGTCTGGCAGCGAACGGAACGAGGGCAGAGGCCGGCCGACCTTCCACGGCCGCGCATGCGGCCACAGCAGCAGGTAGGCGATGCGATCGGCACGGCGCAGCGTGAGCGCGATGTCCCCGGACCCATCCGACCACGTACGCAAGTCGGCTGCCTCGACAGTCCTGAATGGGATTTGCAATGTGATCGGCAACGCAATGCCGATGCGCATCACCACACGCTGGGTGGTGATGGTGTAAAGCGTGGTGCATGCCACCAGCCACGCGAACAGCGCCAGCAGCCCGAGCGCGAACAGGGCCAGCGCAATCACGCGGAATGTGGACTGCGCAACATCGACAGCGGTGGCACCGCCTGAAATATCGCTTACCACAGTCCAAAGAGTCAGGAGCGAGAAATAGACAGCGAACTGCCGAACCCGGAGCGTTCGCCAGATCATGCTGCGCCAGCACGGCGAACCCTGCCACAGAATGCTCTCCCCCGGTGGTAGCGGCGCCGGCAGCCCGGGGACCGGCTCAAATTCGTGTTCGTTCACAGCAGCGGCTCCATCCGCCGCGGCTCGGCAAACAGGTTGCCGCCGGCGTAGAACGCGGCGATGCGATCCTCTTCGCGCAGCGTAACCTGATCGGGATTGGCCAGCTGCGGAACATCAGCGAACTGGGCGCCCATGATGGAGTGCACGATGATGCGGCCTCCCTTCACGTCGAACTTTGCCAATGGCATCGGCAGCAGGACGGATGCGCCGGCAGCCAGCGTCACCTCGAGATAGCGGACAAAGGTCTCGGCGCGGTCGATCCAAAGATC
This sequence comes from Acetobacteraceae bacterium, assembly GCA_035701785.1. Classification (GTDB taxonomy): domain Bacteria; phylum Pseudomonadota; class Alphaproteobacteria; order Acetobacterales; family Acetobacteraceae; genus JAMXLO01. The sequence continues at coordinate 4,220 of DASSRN010000402.1, forward strand.
TGTCACTACGCCACCGACGACGCCGTCATCACCCACCACCTCCATATTCCGGGGATCGGGACTCTCTGGATCGATGGAGTGGTCGGTTGCGACACGCAGCGGCACGACGCGGTTCTCGCCGGTCTCGAACGTCACGTCCGGCACATCGGCACGCAACGCAGACGCCGTCGGTCCGACACCGGCCAGCATCGGGTCGCCCACCGGCTGTAGCGGAGCGCCTGGCCATGCGGCGACGGGAACCGCGTCGAATGCGGGTTGTGGCGGCTCCTCGCGTGGCGCCATCACGCTGCCGCCGTGTGGCAACAGGAAGACCTTAGGAGCCGGCATGCGCGGGAATCCATCGAGCCGCACGGCGTCCGAGCGATCCGAGATCAGCGGGTAGCCTTCCCGCTTGTCCTCTTTGCGCAGGTAGATGATCAGGCCGAAGAAGAAGATCCAAAAGGCATACAGCGCGACCTGCGCTACATCGATGGTGCTGGTGATGGCTCCGGCTTGCATGGCGTCACCTCGGCAGGCTGAGCGGATTGGAAGGGAGTTCGCCGAGACCGAGGCCCGACGCGGTGCGCGGGCGCGGGTTGGCGAATGGGCGTCGCACGAGCGGTCCGATCGCGATCAGGGTCGCGAACAGCGCGGCGATCTCCAGGTGATAGACGACGGAGTATCCGGTTGCCGGGCCGGACAGGCCCTGACCCAGCAAACCGCTCGAGGTCAGTGCGGTGACGCCGTCGCGGATCAGTCCACCCGCCGCCACGGCTGCTCCGGCGGCAGAGGCCTGGACCGCACCCCACACGCCGAGTGCGAGACCGATCTGCCCCGGTCGTGCCGATCCCATTGCGGCGGTCAACGTGCAGTGCGCGAACAGTCCGGCGCCGCATCCGATCAGCGCGGTGCCGATCGCGAACAGTGGGAGCGACTCGAGCGGAGCGGCGAACACCACCGCGCTGAAGGCTGGAAGTCCGACAAGTGCGCCGACCGCGGCAAGCCGATATGGATCGGCGCCGCGTCCAAGCGTGCGCGCGGCGAAGCCGAAGCCGCCCAGGCCGCCTGCGGCGAGCACCGCGCTCAGCATCGTCGTTGTACCGACCGCGAGATGCAGCACGTGGCCGCCATACGGCTCCAGCAGCACGTCCTGCATGCTGAACGCGATCGTGCCGAGCCCGAGCGCGATCAGCCGGCGTGTTCCCTGCGGGGTCTGGCGGAAGTTATGCCAGGCCTCGCCGAACGTCGGATGCAGCCGGTCATGTGCAGTCAGCGAGGGGTTGCGCGCCTCCTGCTTCCACAGGGCGACGACGTTCAGCACCATCGTCGCGAGCGCAGTGCCTTGCACGACCTGGATCAGCCGGATCTCGCTGAAATGCGCCAGCAGTGCGCCATAGCTCAGCGCCCCGCCCACCATGCCCAGCAGCAGCATCATGCACAGCAGCGCCACGACGCGTGGATGCGCGTGCGGCGGCGCCAGGTCGGTTGCCAGCGCAAGTCCCACGGTCTGGGTCGTGTGCAGCCCGGCGCCGACCAGGAGGAATGCCAGCCCTGCACCAATCTGACCGATCACCAGCGGGCCTTGAGCGTCACCCGACAGCACGATCAGCGCAAACGGCATAATTGCGAAGCCGCCGAACTGCAGCAGCGTACCCATCCAGATGTACGGCACACGGCGCCAGCCGAGGACCGAGCGATGCGTGTCGGAGCGGAAGCCGACAAGGGCGCGAAATGGTGCGAATACCAATGGCAGCGAGATCATCACGGCCACCAGCCAGGCCGGCACGCCGAGCTCGACGATCATCACGCGGTTCAGCGTGCCAATCAGCAGCACGACTGCCATCCCGACCGAGACCTGGAACAGCGACAGGCGCAGCAGCCGGCCAAGCGGCAGCTCGGGCGTCGCCGCATCGGCAAATGGCAGGAATCGCGTGCCGACATGCGTCCAGCCCCGTGCCAGGCGTGTGCCGAGACCGCTCACCCGCGAACGAGCTCCAGCGCTTGCGAGATGTAGAAACCGCGCGCCACCCGGTGCGTCCGCCGCACCAACCATTCGTCCAGCGCCGTGTCATCGCCGATGTGGTGGATGATCGCGCGCTCGCTCGTGGGTTCGATCGCCGGCGCACGGTTGCCGCGCGGGAACAGCCGGCCGATCGCGTGCATCACTGCCAGCATCGGGGTGCGCGGCGCGAACGTCGCCAGCAACGAACAGTCGGTGCGCCGGGTCAGCGTAGCCAGCACGCGCACCATGTCACGCAGGCGATAGTGGATCAGCGAGTCCATGGCCACGATGTGGTCGAAGCGATCGAGCTGCACATCCAGCATGTCGCCAACCAGGAATTCGATCCTGCCGTGACCGAGGCTGTGCGGCAGGCGCTCGCGCGCCAGGTCGATCAGCGTCGGCGACAGGTCGACCGCGACCACGTGCGCACCGCGCTGCGCAGCCTCGACCGCCAGCGCACCAGTGCCACACCCGGCGTCCAGCACGCGCGCGCCATGCAGGTCCTGCGGGAGCCAGTCGAGCAGCGTCCGGCGCATCTCGTCGCGACCTGCGCGCACCGTGGCGCGGATCCGGTTCACCGGTGCATCCGACGTCAGGCGGCGCCAGGCATCCGCTGCGGTGCGGTCGAAATACTCCAGCAGCTCGCCGCGCCGGGACTGATAGGTAAGGGTCGGCATCAATCGAATCCCAGCAGGTCGAAGATGTCGCGATCGCGCAGCGGTCGCGTCTGCAATGGCTCGGTGCCAGCCCACAGGGTCGCGGCCAGGCGCAGATATTCGGCCTGCACCGCCTCGAGTTCGGGCGACGGTTCCATCTCGAACAGCGTCGACTTGCGCAGCCGCGAACGCCGGATCACGTCGAGGTCAGGGAAATGCGCCAGCGTCCGCAATCCGGTGCGCTCGTTGAACTTGTCGATCTGGTCGGTGCCGGCGCTGCGATTGGCGATCACGCCACCCAGCCGCACTTCGTAGTTGCGCGATTTTGCCTGGATCGCCGCCACGATGCGGTTCATCGCGAAAATCGAGTCGAAGTCGTTGGCGGTGACGATCAGCGCACGCGTGGCATGCTGCAGCGGCGACGCGAAACCGCCGCACACCACGTCGCCAAGCACATCGAAGATGACGACATCGGTGTCTTCCAGCAGATGATGCTCCTTCAGGAGCTTCACCGTCTGGCCGACGACATAGCCGCCGCAGCCGGTGCCCGCCGGCGGTCCGCCGGCCTCGACACACATCACACCGTTGTAGCCCTGGTAGACGAAGTCCTCGACGCGCAGTTCCTCGGCATGGAAATCGACGGTTTCCAGTATATCGATTACCGTCGGCACCAGCCGCTTGGTCAGCGTGAACGTCGAATCGTGCTTCGGATCGCAGCCGATCTGCAGCACGCGCTTGCCAAGCTTGGAGAACGCGACCGACAGGTTGGACGACGTCGTGCTCTTGCCGATCCCGCCCTTGCCGTACACCGCGAACACCCGCGCGTTGCCGATCTGCATCGCGCTGTCCATGTGCACCTGCACGCTGCCCGCGCCGTCGCCGCGCGCCGGAACTCGTCGGATAACCGTCATGCAGCTGCCTCCAGGCCGATGCCTTCAAGCCGGTCTTCCAGGTCCTCGCCGGCGCGTCGCAGCGCGTCGAGCGTGGAATCATTGGGCGTCCAGTAGTTGCGCTCGTGCGCCTCGATCAGCCGATTGGCGATCTTCACCGAAGCGCTCGCATTCAATGCCGCAAGCCGGTCGCGCATAGCCTCGTCCAGCACGAACGTCTCCGACAGGCGCTGATAGACCCATGGTGCCACCCCACCGGTGGTGGCTGACCAGCCCAGCGTGTTGGTTACATGCGACTCGATCTCGCGCACACCTTCGTAGCCATGCGCGAGCAGCGACTCGTACCATTTCGGGTTGAGCGCGCGCGTGCGCGTCTCAAGCGTCACCTGTTCGGACAGCGTGCGCACGGTGCCGTCGCCACGCGTCTGGTCGCCGATATAGACCGCCGTGCCGGAGCCACGGGCGCGTCTGACGGCACGATTGATGCCGCCCAGCGAATCGAAATAGTGATCGACAGTAGTGACGCCGAGTTCAAGCGAGTCGAGGTTTTGGTAGGCAGCATCGACGCCGGTCAGCACATGTTGCAGCAACGCGTCATGCCGCCGCGTTTCGCCTGACGCCGCATAGGCAAACCCTTTCCGGCGCAGGAAGGCCTCTGCCAACTCGTCTTCGTCCTGCCACGCGCCGCTGCTGACCAGGTGATTGACGTTGGCGCCATACGCGCCATCGGCATTGCCAAACACGCGCAGTGCAGCATCCTCGATGGAGCCGCCATGTGCCGCCTGGAATTCCAGTGCATGCCGCCGCACGAAGTTCCCCTCGATCGGCTCGTCCGCAGTCGCCGCTAGCAGCGCCGCCTCGGCAAGCAGTTTCGTCTGCAACGGCAGCAGGTCGCGGAAAATGCCCGACAGCGTCGCCACCACGTCGATGCGCGGGCGCCCCAGCACATTGAGCGGCAGCAGTTGAGCGCCGGCGATGCGTCCGTAGCTGTCGCAACGTGGCTCGGCGCCGATCAGCCACAGCGCCTGGGCGATCGGACCACCTTCGGACTTCAGATTGTCGGTGCCCCAAAGCACGATCGCGATGGTCTCAGGCAATGCACCGGTCTCGACCTTGTGCCGTGCCAGCAGCCTCTCGGCCTGCTGCGCGCCGTCGCGCACCGCGAAGGCACTCGGAATACGGAACGGATCGAAGCCATGCACGTTGCGCCCAGTCGGCAGCACATCGACCGACCGCAGCAGGTCACCCCCCGGCGCCGGCCGCACATAGCGGCCGTCCAGCGCGTGCAGCACGGCGGG
>DASSRN010000403.1:0-2469 GCA_035701785.1 Acetobacteraceae bacterium
CTCGACAAGGTTTTCACGCGCGCCTGGCTCTTGGTCGGGCACGAAAGCCTGGTGCCGAACCCCGGGGATTTCTACACCTCGCGGATGGGCGAGGAATCCGTGATCCTCTGCCGCGACAAGAAAAGCGAGATCCACGTCTTCCTCAATTCATGCCGGCATCGCGGCATGAAGGTCTGCCGCTATGAACAGGGCAATACCTCGCTGTTCACCTGTCCCTATCACAGCTGGACCTACACCACCGACGGCAAGCTCCAGGGCGTGCCGCTGTATCGCGCGCTGTATGATGGCACGCTGAACCGCGACGAGTGGTCGCTGATCGAAGTGCCGAGGCTCGCGCTGTACAAGGGCACGGTGTGGGCGTCGTGGGATCCGGCGGCGCCCGACTTCCTTGATTACCTGGGCACTGCGGTCGATCACCTGGACCAGGTGCTGGACTGCCGCGACGGACGGCCCGGCGGCTCCGAGGTGATCGGCGTGCACAAATGGGTGTTCCCATCGAACTGGAAGTTTGCCGCCGAGAACTTCCTGGGCGACACCTACCACAATCCGTCGCACCGCTCGGTGGACATGATCGGCATCGGACCCTCGTCGCAGCGTGGCCAGAAAGGGCGGCGCGACAACGAGTACAACAAGGGCCAGCACGTCTGGGTCGGGCATCCCGCGGGACACGGCATGCACAGCGTGCTGATGCCGCCCGAGTTCGAATACGAGAGTTCGTACGCGCAGTACCCGATCGTTGACGAGTATTTCCGCCACTGCTTTGAGGAGCGCAAGCGACGGCTGGGCGACAAGGCGCGGCTGCTGCCGTTCACCGGCAGCATCTTCCCCAACGCGGCCTACCATGGACGCCAGCCGCGCGGCATCTGCGTCTGGCATCCGCACAGCCCGACCGAGACGGAAGGCTGGCGGTTCTTCCTGGTCGACGCCGATGCACCAGCCGAAGTGAAGGACGTGCTGCGGCGGTTCTACATGCGCTACTCCGGACCTGCCGGGATGACCGAGCAGGACGACATGGAGAACTGGCTGTACGCCACCGCCGCGTCGAAGGGCACGATCGCGCGGCGCTATCCGTTCAATTACCAGATGTCGATGGGTGCCTACCGCACCAACGACCCGATCCCCGGTGATGTCTCGCTGCAGATCACGGAACAGACGCCACGCAACTACTACCGTGTCTACGCATCGTATCTGAAAGGCGACGACTGGGACATGCTGATCGGCCGCGACAAACGACCGGTGCAGGTGGCGGCGGAGTAGTGGCGGTGCGGGGACGCCGGTTGATGCGCGCGGCCGCCGAGTGATGCGCCCGCTCCAATGGTACCAGCTGCGCGAGGAGATCGAGGACTTCCTATACCAGGAAGCCGACCTGCTCGACCAGCGGCGGTTCAAAGAGTGGCTCGATCTGCTCGCCGAAGATCTTGTTTACTTCATGCCAATGCGCCGCAACGTGAAGTTCGGCCAGCATGCGGAGCGGGAGAACACGCGTCAGGGCGAGGGCATCAGTTGGTTCGACGAAGACAAGTGGACGCTGGGCAAGCGCGTCGAGCAGATCCTGACCGGTGTGCACTACGCCGAGGAGCCGCTGTCGCGCGTAACCCATATGGTGAGCAACGTGCGGCTGCTCGAAGTGCGGCCATCGGTCGAGGAAGCGCAGGAGGTCACAGTCGGTAGCCGCTTCCTGGTCTATCAGAACCGCGTCGAGTACGAGACCTCCACCTTCGTCGGTCGCCGCACCGATGAACTGCGGCGGATGGGAACGTCGTGGCAGATCGCTCGGCGCGAGATCATCCTGGAGCAGAACGTGCTGCTGGCAAAAAACCTGAGCATCTTCTTCTGATGATCGAGCTCAGCAGCGTCGCGATCGGCAACCGCCTGCGCCTGGTTGGCGGCGTGATCGCCGAGGTGCTGGAGATCGTCAACGACGAGTGGGCGAAGGTGCGGGTGATCGAAGGTGCCAACAGCCAGGACGGCGCCGAGGAACTGTGCCACGCCACCGATATCGTCGAGGTGGTATAGTGCTTCGCGTCGGCTTCCTGCCCAGCGACTTCAACCCGATGCTGCTGATACTTGGCGAGGCCGAGGACCTTCGCCTGCTGGCCGGCGCGTTGCGCCGCTTTGCGCGCGAGGGCACCGACATGCCGCTGGATGATCGGTTGGGCTTCAGCGCCACGCCGCGCAGCGCCGTGACGATGACCGCATCCGCGGGTACCCCCGGCGTCCAAGCGGTGGAGGGCAACCGGTTTGTCTGGCGCCTGGATGCGCCGCTGGCCGACGCATTCGCCGACCGGATCGATCAGCTCGCCCTGCCCTCATGCCCCGCGGGCTCGGAGATCCTTCAGTGCAGCGCTGGCGAAGAGATTCCGGTGAAGGTGTCGCGCGGCGAGTATACCGACGACTATCTTGCCTGACGGTCAGCCGTTCGGCTCGCTCAGCCGCAGCGCGACCCATTGAGGCCCGGGTATCTTCCGA
>DASSRN010000404.1:0-4823 GCA_035701785.1 Acetobacteraceae bacterium
GAACGCGCCGGCGGCGAACTCCTGCACCGCCTGCTTCGTGCAGATCACGCCCGTGGGGCCGTTCACGTCGCGATACGGGCCGGACATGTCGTTCATCACGCCAATGCGCACAACGGGGCGGACCTGGGCGCGTGAGCGCACGGGCATGGCGGCAGCAGCGCCCGTGGTGGCGAGCAGCGAACGGCGAGACAGCAGCATGATCGGTTCCCTTGCGTGTTGATCGCCACGATAGGGGATGGCCGCGGCAACGCCAATTCAGCCATAATCACGCCGATGAGCCCGCCGCGGAAGATCGAGTCGGTCCAGGCACTGCGCGCCGTGGCCGCGCTCAGCGTCGCCATACTGCACGTGCTGCATGACGCGATCGGCCTCGATCCCGGCGGCCTGATGGCACGCTGGCACGACGCGCTTCCATGGGCCGCCGGCGTCGACCTGTTCTTCGTCATCTCTGGCTTCGTCATGGTCTACGCCTCGGCGGACCTGTTTGGACGGCGTGACAGCCCGGCGAGGTTCACGGCGCGGCGACTGATCCGTATCGTGCCGCTCTACTGGGCGGCGACGACCCTGTTCCTGGTGATGGCGCTGGCCTCGCCGGGCAGCGTGAGCGACGCGATCGGCGGCATTTCGGACGTGGTGCAGAGTTACGCGTTCATTCCAGCCCGCCGGCCCGATGGCAACATCCAGCCGATCTACAGCCTGGGCTGGACGCTGAACTACGAGATGTTCTTCTACGTGGTGTTCGCCGCCTGCATCTGGCTGTCGTGCCTGCGGGCGGTGGCACTGGTCGCGTTGTTGTTGGGTGGGGCGATGGCGGTGCACCGACTGGTGCCCGATCATGCTGCGGCGCTGGTGTTCTGGACTGCGCCGCTGATGGCGGAATTCCTGTTCGGCATGGTGGTGGCACTGCTGGCGACCACGCGGCTGTCGTTGACCGCGCCGGTTCGCGCCGCCCTGCTGCTGTCCGCGCTGCTGCTGTTGATGCTGGCGCATCGCTTGGGCTTGGACGGCAACGCTCCGCTTGCGGTGGGCCTGCCAATGGCACTGCTGCTGGCGACTGCCGTGCTGGGAACGCCAGTGCCGATATCGCGCACATGGTTGCTGTTGGGCGACGCATCCTATGCGCTCTATCTGGTGCATCCGTTCGCCATGCGCGCGGCGAGCCTGCTGTGGCTGCGGTTGCACCTCGCGGGCCCAGTCGCCGCTGCCACCTATGCCGCGACCGCCCTTGCGCTGGCCATCATCGCAGCGGTCTGCGTGCACCTGTGGTTCGAGCGACCCGTCACCCGCTGGCTGCGTGCCGCTACCCCTTCACCGCGCCAAACGCGAGGCCGCGCACCAGGTGGCGCTGCAGCGCCATCATGAAGCCGACGATCGGCAGCATGATGCCAACCGCGGCGGCAGCGGAGAGCGACCAGTAGTTGATGTCCTCGCCGCCATACTCGGCGATCGCCACCGGGAGCGTCTTGGTGTCCGGCCCGGTCAACACCAGCGCGACCAGGAACTCGTTGTACGCCAGCAGCAGGCTGAACAGCGCGGTCACCCATAGGCCGGGCCGCACCACGGGCAAGGCGACGCGCGCGAACACCTGCCAGGCGGTGCAGCCGTCGATCGCCGCCGCCTCATACAGTTCGTGCGGCACATCGACGAAGAAGCTGCGCATCAGCCAGATGGTGAACGGCTGGTTGATCGCCACCAGCGCCAGGATCATCGCCGGATAGGTGTTGATCAGCCCGAGCGACTTCGCCAGCACGAAGAACGGGATCGCCAGCAGGATGTGCGGGAACATCCGCATCGCCAACAGCCCGAACAGCAGCCCGCGCGAGGCGTTGTTGCGCATGCGCGACAGGCCATAGGCCGCCATGGTGCCGATCGACACCGACGTCACCACGGTGCACACCGAGATTACCACGCTGTTGATCAGGAAGCGCCAGAACGCCTTCTCCACCCAAACCTGCACGTGGAACTCGAAGGTCGGCGTGAAGATCAGCCTGGGCGGCACCGAGAACGCGTCCACCGGTTGCTTGATCGAGGTCAGCACCCCCCAGATCACCGGCGTCAGGTTCACCGCGGTGAAGCCGCACAGCAGCAGGAACAGCGGCACCTGCGTGCGCAGGCGCGGGCGCATCAGAACGCGCCTCGTTCGCGCCGGTACACCAGGCGGATCATCAGCGCCACCAGTGCGGCAACGAACAGCAGCGTCAGCACGCCCAATGCCGATGCCTTGCCGATCTGCAGCAGGCGGAAGGCGAGCGCGTAGGTGTAGAGCGTGATGGTCTCGGTCGCGGTGCCCGGCCCGCCCGAGGTCAGCACGTAGATCGTGTCGAAGAAGCGGAACGCGTCCATCAGCCGGATCGCCAGCACGAACACGATCAGCGGCCGGATCGCCGGCAGCATGATGCGGAACAGCAGCGTCCAGACCCCGGCGCCGTCGATCTGCGCGGCCTCGATCTGGCTGTGATCGACGGTGTTCAGCCCGGCGAACAGCACCAGGATCATGAAAGGCGTGAACTGCCAGGAATCCGCCAGCACCACGGTCGCGCGCGCCCAGTTCGGATTGCCCAGGAAGTCGGGCGGGAAGATGCCAAGCCAGATCAGCGTGGCGCTGAGCAGGCCCCAGCGCCCGATGAAGATCCAGCGCAGGAACAGCGCCGCGACGACGGGCGTCACGATGCTGGGCAGGAACACCAGCAGGTTCAGCGTGCGCACGCCGAAGGTCAGGCGATACAGCCCATAGGCCACGAGCAGGCCGAGACAGAACTCCAGCCCGACGGCGGCCAGCACGATCAACACTGTGCGGTTCAGCGTGTCCCAGAAGCGTGCGTCGGTGAGCAGTGCCGCGTAATTGCCCAGGCCGATGAAGTCGCGCGCGCCGCTGCCGATGTCGTAGTTGTACAGGCTCAGCCAGATCGCGTAGCACAGCGGGTACAGCATGACCGCTGCGAGCACCACCGCACTCGGGAGCAGGAACGCCCACCAACTTCCCTCGGGACCGGAAAATGCGCCGCGCCGGCGGCGCCGGACGTCACTTGTAATAGCCGTGGCCTTTGAGGAAGTCGGTGGTCTCGTTCGCCGCAGTATCCAGCGCCTGCTTCACCGGCATCTCGCCGGTGACTGCCTGGAGGATGCGCCGGGTGATGAACTCGCCGACCGCGTAGAATTCCGGCAATGACGGCGCCGGGGTGCCGATGTCGTACGACGCCAGCGCGGCAGGATAGAAGCGATTTGCCTTGCGCAGTTCCGGGTCTTCCAGCAGTGCCGTGCGCGGCGGGATCAGCAGCGATGCAGCGCCGCGCAGGCTGGCCTCGCTGGACGAGGTGGCGATGATGCGGAACAGCGTATCGGGATCCTGCTTGCTGAAGGCCGAAATGCCATAGCCGTCGCCGGAAATGCGTCCGTGTCCTTGCGGCGGCGGCGTCCAGTCGATCTTGCCGACGATGCGCGACTTCGCCGGATCGTCCATCGCCTTGGCACGCGTCGCCCATTGCAGGCCCATGACACCAGTGTCCTGCTGGTACGCGATCATGCATTCGTCGTTGGCGGCGGCGGTGTATCCCTGCTGCGCGTAGCGCGCGATCTCCTTCATCATCTCGATCGCCTGCACGCCCTTTGCGCTGTTGAACACCGGCCGCCAGTCCGCATCGAACCAGCCGTCGCCGAGTGCATTGAAATACCAGTGCGCCTCGTTGATAGCCGCATCCACCGGCTTCAGGCAGTTCACGCTGCCCGACCGCATAGGACTGTTCAGCGACTTCGCCATGTCGCGGTACTCGGCGATGGTCTTCGGCGGCGCCTTGCCGGCGGCGTCCAGCAGGTCCTTGCGGTAGAAGAACATCATCGTGTTGAGCGTGTGCGGCACGACGTAGAGATGCCCGTCATGCGTGTAGGTCTTGCGCACTGCCTCGGGGCAGTCGTCAAGCCTGAACTCGCTGCTGTACTTGGCCCACAGATCGTCGAGTGGCCGCAGCCAGCCGTTCTTGGCGAAAGTCTGGAAGCTGGTGTCGCTGGCATAGACGATGTCGGGCGTGTCCGATTTCGACGACATCGCGATGGTGATCAACTCCAGTGCCTTGTCGAACGGCATCAACTGCGTGTTCACCGCAACGCCGGGGATCGCGCTGCGCATCTTTTCGGCGAAGTACTCCAGCGCGGGATAGCGATGGCTGATCATCTGGATCGTCCCGGCGGCACGGGCGCGCGCACCCAGGATGACGGGCGCAGCAAGAGTTGTGGCGACGAGGCCGCGCCGGCTGAGCATCAGATGGTTCCTCCCGCAACTTGTGCGACGTTGTGTGGCGGTGCGACGACCGGCTTGTCAATCAGCGGGCGCTGAGCAGCGTCAGCAACCCTTGCAGCAACTGCGTCGGCGTCGGCGGGCAGCCACGGATCACCAGGTCCACCGGCACGATCCGCTCGACCGCGCCGATGCAGGCGGGGCTGTCGGCGAACACGCCGCACCCGGCGGCGCAGTCACCGACCGCGACCACCCATTTCGGATCGGGCGTGGCCCGCCAGGTACGCTCCAGGCCCTCGCGCATGTTGCGCGTCACCGGGCCGGTGACCAGCAGCACATCGGCATGTCGGGGCGATGCGACGAAGCGCAGGCCGAAGCGTTCCAGGTCGTAGAACGCGTTGTTCGACGCGTGGATTTCCAGTTCGCAGCCGTTGCAGGAGCCGGCGTCCACCTCACGGATCGCCAGGCTGCGGCCCAGCACGCGCTGTGCCGCGCGGTTCAGGTCCGCGGCCAGGCGCTCGACCGGCGGCGCTTCGGTGACCGGCGCGCGCAGGCCCTGAAGCAGCGTTCTCAGCATGGGGCTTTGCTCCCC
>DASSRN010000405.1:0-2947 GCA_035701785.1 Acetobacteraceae bacterium
CGGCGTGATCTATCGCGTCGATCAGGAAGGCACGCCGAACCTCAAGCTGCTCGCCGCATACGCCGACGATGCCGAGGGCGGCCATCTGGAAAACCTGCGGATGGGGCAGGGCCTGATCGGCCAATGCGCCATGGATGGCAGGCGCATGCTGATCACCAGCCTGCCCGGCGACGTGGTGCCGATCCGCTCCGGCCTGTTCGAGGCGAAGCCGAACAACGTGGTCGTGCTGCCGGTGTTCTACGAAGGCCAGGTGAAGGCGGTGATCGAACTCGGCTCCGTCGGGTCGTTCACCGAGCTGCAACTGTCGTTCCTCGAACAGCTCACTGCCGGCATCGGCATCGTGCTGAACTCGATTGAGGCGACGATGCAGACCGAGGGGCTGCTGAAGCAGTCGCAGCAGCTCGCGGGTGAATTGCAGACGCGGCAGCGCGAGCTGCAGCAGACCAACGAGCAGCTCGAGCTGAAGGCGCAGGAACTCGCCGAACAGAACGTGGAGGTGGAGCGGAAGAATCAGGAGATCGAGCAGGCGCGTCGGGCGCTGGAAGAGCAGGCGGCGGAACTGGCACTGACCTCGAAGTACAAGTCCGAATTCCTCGCCAACATGTCGCATGAGCTGCGCACGCCGCTCAATTCGATCCTGATCCTGGGCCAGCAGTTGGGCGACAATCCGGACGGCAACCTGACGGCGCGGCAGGTCGAGTTCGCGCGCACGATCCACGGTGCCGGCACCGACCTGCTGAACCTGATCAGCGACATCCTCGATCTGTCGAAGATCGAATCCGGCACGATGTCGGTGGATGCGGAGGAGCTGCTGGTTTCCAACCTTCAGGAGACGGTGACACGGCCGTTCCGCCACGAGGCGGAGAGCCGCGGCCTCACGTTCAACGTGCAGGTCGATCCTTCGCTGCGCGGCATCACCACCGACAACAAGCGCCTGCAGCAGGTATTGAAGAATCTGCTGTCGAATGCCTTCAAGTTCACTGAGCATGGCGGCGTGCAACTCAGCATCACCGCGGTGACCGGCGGCTGGACCAGCGGCCACCCGATCCTGGACCACGCGCCGACTGTGGTGTCATTCGAGGTCAGCGACACCGGCATCGGCATCCAGCCCGAGAAGCAGCGCATCATCTTCGAGGCGTTTCAGCAGGCCGATGCCTCGACCAGCCGCAAGTACGGCGGCACCGGCCTTGGGCTGGCGATCAGTCGCGAGCTGTCCAGCCTGCTCGGCGGCGAGATCCAGCTGCGCAGCAAACCCGGCGTGGGCAGCACGTTCACGCTCTATCTGCCGCTCATCTATACCGGGTCCGCGTCCGGTTCGCGTGTCCTCATAGCCGATGCAGCGCCACGCGCTGAACATGCGACGCCGACACCGGTTCGGCTGGCCGAGCGCCCGGTCGAGGCGGTGTCGGATGATCGCCATGCCATTGCACCAGGCGATTCGGTGCTGCTGATCGTCGAGGACGATCCGCACTATGCGCGCGTGCTGGTCGATCTGGCGCGAGATCATGGGCTGAAGGTGCTGGTGGCCATGCGCGGCATCGATGCACTCAACCTGGCGCAGGAGTATCGACCGAGTGCGGTGTCGCTCGACGTGTTCCTGCCGGATATGCTGGGCTGGACGGTGCTGAGTCAGCTCAAGCAGAACCCGACGACGCGGCACATCCCGGTGCAGATCGTCACGCTCGACGAAGACCGCCAGCACGGACTGGCGCGCGGCGCATTCTCGTTCATGACCAAGCCGACCACGACCGAAGGCCTGCAGGAGGCGTTCGGTCGCATCACCCAGTACGTCAGGCCGCGGCGCAAGAAGCTGCTGGTGGTGGAGGACAACGCCGCCGAACGCCTGTCGATCACCGAGCTGCTCGGCCACGACGACATCGACATCGTGACCGTGGAGACGGGCAGCGAGGCGATCGCCACCCTGCGCGACATGCCGGCGGACTGCGTTGTGCTGGACCTGCGTCTGCCCGACATGTCAGGCTTCGAGGTGCTGGAACGCATCCGCGATGACGACGACCTGGTGAACGTGCCTGTCATCGTTTTCACTGGTCGCGAGCTGTCGCCAGAGGAGGACGCGAAGCTTCACACCATGGCGCGAAGCGTCGTGGTGAAGGGTGTCGAATCACCTGAGCGCCTGCTCGACGAGACCGCCCTGTTCCTGCACCGTGTGGTGTCGGACCTGCCGGCGGAGAAGCAGCGCATGCTGGAGAAGCTGCACAGCTCCGATGAAAGCCTGGTTGGCCAGAAGGTGCTGCTGGTGGACGATGATGCCCGCAACATCTTCGCGCTCAGCTCGGTGCTTGAGCGGCGCGGCATGCAGGTGTTGACGGCCACCACCGGCAGGGAGGCCATCGATATGCTGGCATCCACGCCGGGCGTGGCGATCGTGCTGATGGACATCATGATGCCGGAGATGGACGGCTATCAGACGATGGAGGTGATCCGCGGCAATCCTGCGTTCCGCCGCCTGCCCATCATCGCGCTGACCGCGAAGGCGATGAAGGGCGATCGCGAGAAATGCCTGGAGGCCGGCGCATCCGATTATCTCGCCAAGCCGGTCAACACCGAGCAGTTGCTGTCCGCTCTGCGGATCTGGCTACACCGCTGAGAACGGGCCGATGAATCCCGGCGACAAGGTCAACATCCTGCTGGTCGATGACCAGCCGGCCAAGCTGGTAAGCTACGAGGTGATCCTCTCGGAGCTGGGGGAAAATCTCATCAAGGCCAGCTCGGCCAACGAGGCACTGGCGCATCTGCTGCGGCACGAGATCGCCGTGGTGTTGATCGACGTGGTGATGCCGGACCTCGATGGGTTCGAACTGGCGGCGATGATCCGTGAGCATCCGCGCTTCAGCCGTATCGCGATCATCTTCGTCTCGGCGATCCAGATGAGTGATCTCGACCTGCTGCGCGGCTATCAAGCGGGCGCGGTTGATTACGTGCCGGT
>DASSRN010000406.1:0-5514 GCA_035701785.1 Acetobacteraceae bacterium
GCTGGCGCCGAGATCGAGAAATACCATCTCGCCCGCCTGCAATCGGCGCTTGCGCGGATAGGAGTGCTTCAATCCGGCCCACTTGCCGCCAACCACGCACGTTCGGAACGATTCGACCGCGCCATGCCGCAACATGGTGGCAACCGCTGCTGCCGCCACCTCGGTATCCTCGGCGCCAGGGACCAAAGCGTCGAACACCGCATCGAACGCCAGATCGGCAATCCGGCCGGATTCACGCATCATGGCCAGTTCGGTTTCGCTCTTGATCAACCGAGCCTGTGCCATCACCGCATCGGCCGAACGCAGCTGCGGCAGCTTGGCCGGAAGTAACGGAACGCTCGGCTGGTACGCACAAGCGGACAAAGCTGGAACGGCGTGAAGTGGTCATCCAGTGAAATCAGCTGGTTGCAGGCGTGCGGGGTGACCGAGCCAGTGCTGCTGGGGTGTCGGAAAACACCTGATTCCCGACGGCTCCTGTCAGAGGAGCGAAAGGCGCTCATTTTGACCAGGAAATCTGCACGGCAAACCCTGTGGGAATGATACGATGCACGGAAACCTCCATGACAGGGTTTTCCGCACATGCTGGTTGGCTACATGCGTGTCTCCAGCGCCGGCGACCGGCAGGTACTGGACCTGCAGCGCGACGCGCTGCTCGCCGCTGGCGTCGATGAGCGCTATCTGTTCGAGGATCACGCCAGTGGCAGTCGAGGTGACCGCGCCGGTCTTGCCAAGGCACTGGCCTTCATCCGCCGCGGCGATTGTTTGGTGGTGTGGAAGCTCGATCGCCTTGGTCGGTCACTGTCGCATCTCTTGGCGACGGTGAACGAAATGAAGACGCGCGGCATTGGGTTCCGCTCCCTCACCGAACAGATGGACACGACAACACCGCAGGGTGAATTCCTGTTCCACGTCTTCGGGGCTCTGGCGCAATTTGAACGTTCTCTGACGCAGGAGCGCGTCAAGGCTGGCCTTGCTGCCGCACGCCGTCGCGGTCGTCGTGGCGGTCGTCCCTTCGCGATCGACACAGAGAAACTCACAGCGGTGATCACGGCGCTGGAGGGCGGTGCCAACAAGGCGGCAGTTTGCCGAACGTTCGGTATCAAGCGCAGCACGCTCATCGACTCCCTGGATCGGATCGGCTGGTCTGCCGGCCTCAGAGTCCCAGGAGGTATGAGTGACGCGACGACAGCGGTTGACCGAAGCACAAATCGCGGCGCTGTTCGATCCGCCGACAGAGCAACGTGAATTGGTACGCCATTACACGCTTTCTGCCACAGATCTCGCGATGATCCGGCGCTGTCGCGGCGATCATAACCGCCTCGGCCAGTCGCTGATGCTGTGTTATCTCCGTCACCCTGGCCGCCCGCTGAAGGCGGATGAACGGCCGCCAGAGGCGCTGCTCTCGTTTGTCGCTGAGCAGATTGATGTTCTTCCTGCCTCGTTTGACACCTACGTTGCCGCTGAGCGCAATCGACAGCGTCATGCCGCCGAAATGCAGGTTCGATTAGGGCTGTATCCCTTCGGAACGCGCGCGGCAGGCGAACTGGCCAACTGGTTGCTGCCGCATGCGATCGAGGACGATCGACTCGTTCACCTCGCCGGTCTGGTGATGGAGGAATGCAGGCAACGACGGATCGTCGTGCCGTTGCCTGGCACCCTTGAACGTCTCTGCGTCGGCGTCCGCTACCAGGCGCGGCGAGAAGTGCAGCGTCGGCTGACGGAGGGATTGTCTGCCGATCAGCGCCATCGGCTGGATGCGCTCACACAGCACCGCGGGGAGAGCGGACAGAGCTGGCTGGCGTGGCTCCGCCAGATGCCGGAAGCGACGAAGCCGCTTGCGATGCTGGACCTGATCGAGCGTCTGGTTCACGTCCGTTCTGTCGGCATCGACACGGGACGCGCCCACCGCGTCCACCAGGCACGCTTGGCCCAGCTTGCCCGTGAAGCCGGCCGCACCACGGTGCAGCATCTGGCCGGATACGAACGCCCGCGCCGACACGCTACTCTGGTCGCTGTCACGCTCGACCTCTCCGCCAGCCTGACCGATCAGGCAGTTGACCTGTTCGACCGGCTGATCGGGACGATGTTCCGCAAGGCCGAGGGAAAGCACGCCCGCGCATTCCAGGCCGATGGTCGCGCCATCAACGAGAAGGTCCGTCTTTATGCCCGGGTCGGCGCCGCCCTGATTGCGGCACGCGACAGCAGACACGACGCATTTGATGCGATCGCCACGGTCATCCCTTGGGACCGCTTCCGCACAACGGTAGCCGAAGCAGAAGCGCTGGCGCGCTCGGAGGAGTTTGACGCTTATCAGATGCTGGGCGAGCACTATGCTGGCATCCGACGCTGGGCACCCACATTCCTCGACGCATTCGTCTTCCAGAGCGTGCCAGCCGCTGCCCCACTCATGCGGGCCATCGACCTGCTGCGCGGCATGAACCGTGCGGCCGTGCTCGGCCTGCCGAAATCCGCACCGACCAGCTTCATTCGAGAACGGTGGACGCGTCACGTGCTTCCCGGTGGTGATATCGATCGGCGCTACTATGAGCTCTGCGTGTTATCGGAGTTGCGCGATCGATTGCGCGCCGGCGATGTTGGGTGGTGGGCAGCCGGCGGTATCGATCGTTTGAGGAGCGGCTCATCTCCCGCGAAACGCTGCAGGAGCTGGAAGGAAGTGGTACCCTGCCGATCGCGGTTGATCCCGACTTCGATCGCTTCATCGCCGATCGGCGTGCTCTTCTCGAGGAACGGCTGGCGGCGATCGACATCAAGGCGAAGGGGGGCTTGTTGCCGGATGTCACGCTCGACAGGGGTGTGCTGAAGATCACGCCGATCGAGAAGTCGACACCGCCGGAGGCCGAGGCTCTTGCCGAACGCCTCTACGCCATGCTGCCGCGCGTTCGCGTCACCGACCTCCTGTCGGAGGTGGCGCGATGGACGATGCTCACCGATTGCTTCACGCATTTGCGGACCGGCGAGGTTGCCGCCGATCCGCGGGTCCTGATGGCGGGTATCCTCGCCGACGGGCTCAATCTGGGGCTGACGCGCATGGCCGAAGCGTGCAGTGTCGCAAGCCTCGGGCAACTGGCCTGGACAGCGGACTGGCATATCCGCGACGAGACGTATGCTCTGGCGCTTCAATGCCTGGTCAATCAGCAGCAGCGCGAGCCGCTCGCCACATTGTTCGGCGACGGCCTCGCGTCGTCGTCGGACGGTCAATTCTTCAGGGCCGGCGGCTTCGGTCGGAACGCCAGCAGCCTCAACGCGCATTACGGCGATGACCCGGGCGTCAAGTTCTACACCCACCTCTCCGACCGCTACGCGCCGTTCCACACCAAGGTGATTGCAGCGACTGCCAGCGAAGCCGTGCATGTGCTCGACGGCCTGCTCTATCACCAGAGTGAGGTCTCCACCCACCGCCACCACACCGATGGTGGCGGCGATTCCGACCACGTCTTCGCCCTGTGTTCTCTGCTCGGGTTCCTGTTCGCGCCGCGTATCCCGGACCTGAAGAGCCGGCGCCTCTACAGCTTCGGCAGAGCGTCGGCCTATCCGTCGCTCGAACCGCTGATCGCCGGGCGCATCAACGTCGCACTGATCCGTGCCCACTGGCCCGACATCCTACGGGTTGCTGCCTCCATCCGCACAGGCACCGTGACAGCCTCGCTCATCCTGCGCCAACTGGCATCATATCCACGCCAGAACGGTGTCGCAGCAGCGCTCCGGGAACTGGGACGGCTGGAGCGCACACTGGCCACGCTCAACTGGCTGGAGGATCCGGAACTGCGCCGCGGGGCCAGCCGCGAACTCAACAAAGGCGAATCGCGCAACAGCCTGGCTCGGGCGGTCTTCATCCACCGGCTTGGTGAAATCAGGGACCGCACATACGAGAACCAGCAGCATCGCGCGTCCGGTCTGAACCTCCTCGTCACCGCAATCATCCTCTGGAACACCCGCTATCTTGAACGTGCTATTGCCGCCCTCCGTGAGGTCGAGAAGGTTCCCGATCAACTCCTCCTCCACCTGTCCCCGCTCGGCTGGGAACACGTCAACCTCACCGGCGACTACGTCTGGGCAGCCCCGGAACAGATCACGGAAAACCATGACGGATTGCTGCCGCTAAGGATCACACCCGACCGCCTTCCGGAGGCGGCGTGATGTTCGCGACTTGTCCCCTTATGCGTACCAGCTGGACGTTCCGTTACTTCCGGCCAGCTGGTTCTCCACGTTGAACGCGATGCCGAGCAGTGCCACCACCAGCACCTGTGCGGTGATGACCCCGGCAATGCCGGCGGCAAACCCGCGCAGCAGGAACCGGCTGGGCTGGAACGCGCCGGCGCCGACAAACACCGGCGACACCGCGATCAGCAGCTGCAGCAGCACCTTCGACGTCACGAACATCGCAAACGCCAGCAGCACCGCCGCCGCAGCCGCGATCCAGTAGAGGATCACCACCAGCGCCAGCACCGCGCCCTTGAGCGAGAACGGCAGATTGGTGAACACCGTCGCGCCCGCGACGTAGGCCTTGTTCCAGACGTTGTCGAACGGATCGCCGGAGTTCACCGCCGCGCCGCCGAGACCGCCGGTCACCGCCCGGCCAATATCGTCCGGCAACTGCGAGATCCACGTCACCAGCCACTGCTGGTAGGTCGCCACCCCCGACAGCAGGAACAGCACGACGGCCGCGGGGAGCAGCACCCGGGTGATCATGCGGTTCAGCACCGCACCGGCCGACTCGGCACCGATCGCGATGGTCAGTGCCCAGGCGATCAGCACCGCACCCACGCCGGCGGTGACCGCAGCTGCCATCAACGGCAGCAGCGCACCGATCACGCCCTGCACCGCCGACTGGAACGGCGTGAACAGCGCCGTGTAGAGCGCGGCGAAGACGTGGAAGTCAGTCGCGACCGGCCCGTTGCTGCCGGCGAACAGCGCCTGGGCGGAGGTGAAGTCCTCGCCCATCAGCGCGGCGCCTTGATGAACGCATCGAAGTCGGCCTGCAGCTTCGCCTCCGACGCCGCGGCGCAGTTCGAATCGCGCAGGCCCGGGTTGTCCCGGCACCATGCCTCGTCGCGGCGCATCTCGTCCGGATGCGCTTTGTACCAGGACACCGAATGCAGGATATGTGGCGCGAGCTGCGGCTCGATCTGCCGCAGCCAGACAAAGCTGCCCGCGGCACCGGCAGCGACCAGGGTGATGGCGTAGACGGCCTGGAACAGATACCGCATCCCCCTTCCCTCCCCTCAGTGCGGTGCAGCCTGGATGAAGGCGGAGAAGTCGGCGTTGAGCTTCTCGTCCGCCTGTTGCTCGTTCACCCGCTGCTGCGCCTGCGCGATCGCCGTCACCGCCTGCAGCTGCGCCGCCGTGTTCGATACCCAGGTGTGCTCCAGCGCGATCTGCGCCGTGGCATCCGCCACCGTCTTCGGATCGCTCGCCCCCAGCAGCGTGGTCCGCAGTCCCGCCAGGCTGGTCATGTGGTTGGCGAGATCGGTGTAGAGCTGGCTGGCGATGCCC
>DASSRN010000407.1:0-5412 GCA_035701785.1 Acetobacteraceae bacterium
CCTGGCCGGCCGCCGTGACTCGGTAGTCGAAGCCGACGCCTGACTCGCGCGTCGCACCGACGACCACGCGCGCATCGTCGAACGCCAGCAGGTAATGGCTGCCCGGCGGCAGCACGACGGGCCATGCGTGGGTATCCTGTCCCGGCAATCGTAGATGCACGATCTGTCCGCGCTGCGGCTCGATCAGCAGCGCTACGCCGACCGGCGACAGCAGCGCCGGCGCCCACGCGCCGGCAGTGACCACCACGCAGTCAGCCACGACATCGGTTCCGCGCAGCCGCACCCCAGTGACGCGGTCGCCGTCGGCCAGCAGTTCGGCATGGCCTTCGATCATCCGCGCGCCCAGCGATTGCGCCCCGCGCAGCAGCGCCGCAGCCATCCGCCTGCCGTCCACGCGCGCGCCGTTGGCGACATGCAGCGCGGCGAGGTCGTCGCGCAGCGGCGGGAACAGCGCGCGGGCCTCGCGTGGTGCCAGCAAGGTAGTGGCGCCCATCTCGGGTGCCTCTGCCCGGCGGCGGCCGAGCAGCGTGTCGAGCGCGGCCAGTTCGTCCGCGTCAGCCGACGCGACCATGGCACCCACGCGACGGTAGCCCAGGTCGGTCTCGCCCAGTTCGCCAAGCGCGGGCACCAGCCGCGTGTAGTAGCGCGCGCCCTCGACGTACAGTCGGTAGAACGCCTGGTCCTGCGTGCCCGACACCCAGGGGCACACGATGCCGGCACCGGCCGCCGTGGCGCGTCCCTCGTGCGCCGCATCGACGATGGTCACCTGCGCCCCGGCGCGCGCCAGGTGGAACGCGGCGCTGCCGCCCAGGATGCCCGCGCCCACCACAACGACATGCATGGCCCTCTCCTTCGCCCGCTATAGTGGGGACAGCCGGAGGACAGGACCATGCACGACCCGATCAACGCCTTTGTTCCAGGCCCGCGCGTCACCATCGAGGGGGCCGCGGACGGTCCGCTGCGCGGCCTGACCTTCGCGGCGAAGGACCTGTTCGATGTGGCCGGCCATCCGACCGGCGGCGGCAATCCCGACTGGCCACGCTGGTACCCGGTGCCGACCCGCCATGCCTGGGCGGTGCAGACGCTGCTGGACGCCGGGGCGAAGCTGATCGGCAAGACCATCACCGACGAGGTCTCGCTGGGGATCCTGGGCGAGAACGCGTTCGACGGCACGCCGCTCAATGCTCGCGCCCCCGACCGCGTGCCGGGCGGGTCGTCGTCTGGTTCTGCCGCCGCGGTCGCCGCGGGCGTCTGCGACACCGCGCTTGGCACCGATACCGGCGGGTCGGTGCGCGTGCCGTCGAGCTTCTGCGGCCTTTACGGCATTCGCCCGACGCACGGGCGGCTGGACCTCACCGGCATGCTGCCGCAGGCGCCGTCGTCCGACACCACCGGATGGTTTGCCCGCGACGCGGCGACCTTCGCTCGCGTCTCGTCGGTGCTGCTGGGCGAAGCGGTCCCCGATGCGCTGCCGACGAAGCTGATCGTCGCGGTCGATGCATTCGGGTTCGCCGATGCGGACGTGGCGATGGCGTTGCGGCCGATGGTGGAACGCCTCGCGGCGCTGATCGGCGACGTGCGCGACGAGCTGATGGCGCCGCAAGGACTGTCGGTGTGGTCGCGCGCGCAGCGCACGCTCCAGCCGGTGGAGGGGTGGCGCACCTTCCGCCCCTGGGTCGAGCGCGACAATCCCCGCATGGCGTTCAACGTCGCGCGCGGCCTCGTGATGGGCGCGATGACCAGCGAGGCGGAGCGGGGCTGGGCCGAGCTGATGCGCCAGGAGGCGAGGGGGCGCATGGCCTACCTGCTGCCCCCGGGCACGATCCTGTGCCTGCCGACCACGCCGTTCCCGGCGCCGCTGAAGGGGCTGCCGCTGACCGTGCTGGGTCCGCTGCGCGACCGCATCTCGTGCCTGACCTCGCATGGCGGACTGACCGGTGTGCCGCAGGTGAACCTGCCGAGTGCAGAGGTGAACGGCGCGCCGGTCGGGCTTTCCATCGTCGGCGGCCGTAGCACCGACGCGTCGCTGGTCGCAGTGGCGCGCGCCTTCAGGCCTTGACCGAGCCCGAGGTCAGTCCCGCGACATAGTGCTCGACGAAGAACGAGTAGATGATCGCGACCGGCACCGATCCGAGCAGTGCGGCGGCCATAAGCTGGCCCCAGTAGAACACGTCGCCCTTCACCAGTTCGGCGATCGCGCCCACCGGCACGGTGCGCACGTCGGTCTGCGTCAGGAAGATCAGCGCATAGAGGAACTCGTTCTGCGCCAGCGTGAAAGCGAAGATGCCGGCCGAGATGAAGCCTGGGATGCACAGCGGCAGGAAGATGCGGAACATCGTCTGGAGCCGCGTTGCGCCATCGATCCGCGCCGCGTCCTCGAGCTCGTGCGGCACGGTGCGGAAGTAGCCCATCAGCAGCCAGGCGCAGAACGGGATCAGGAGCGTCGGATAGGTGAGGATGACCGAGGTGAGCGTGTCGCCCAGATGCAGTCGGTTGATGATGTCCGCGAGTGGGATGAACAGCAGCGGCTGCGGCACGAGATAGGTGGCCGCCACCGCGAACGAGATCAGCGCCGCACCGGGGAACCGCATGCGCGCCAGCGGATAGGCCAGCATGACGCCGAAGATCAGCGAGATGGCGGTAGAGACCACGGCGACCAGCAGCGTGTTCCAGGTCCAGGTGAGGAAGTTGGTCTCGGTCAGCAGGTCCACGTAGTGCTTCAGCGTCGGGTGGTAGACGATCAGCGGCATGATCTTGCGGTTGTACAACTCCTGGTTCGGCTTCAGCGAGGTGACCGCCATCCAGTAGAACGGGAACAGCGTGAAGATCATGAAGAAGCCCAGCGGCAGCCACAGCTTCACCGCCCGCACCACAATGCCGCGCCGCTCGACCATCATGCCACTCTCCTCCCCCGCTTTGCGGGGGAGGTCGGGAGGGGGTGTCGGACCATCACGTCTTACCCGGCTTCATGTACACCGCCATTGCGATGATGATCAGCGCCAGCGGCGGCAGCATGGCCAGCGCGATCGACGCGCCCATGCCCAGCTGCCCGCCGCCCATGGCTACGTCGAACGCATAGGTGGCGAACAGGTGCGTCGCATTCGCCGGCCCGCCGCGCGTCAGCACATAGACCAGCTGGAAGTCGGCGAAGGTGAAGATCACCGAGAACATCGTGACGATGAAGATCACCGGCTTGAGCAGCGGCAGCGTCACGTAACGGAACCGCATCCAGGCGCTGGCACCGTCGATCGTCGCCGCCTCGTAGAGTTCGGGCGAGATCGTCTGCAGTCCCGCCAGCAGCGTGATGGCGTAGAACGGCAGCCCGCGCCAGGTGTTCACCACGATCAGCGACGCCATCGCCCAATAGGGATTGCCGAGCCAGGCCGGGCCCGGGTTGGCGATGCCGCCATGGATCAGGATCCAGTTGATCACGCTGAACGCCGGATCGAGGATCCACATCCAGGAGATCGTGCTGAGCACGGTCGGCACGATGAACGGCAGCAGCATCAGCGCGCGCGTCAGGTTCTTGAACCGGAAGTCCTGGTTCATCACCAGCGCCAGCCCGAGGCCGCCCGCCATCTTCAGCAGTGTCGCGACAAACGTGTAAACGAACGTGTTCTGCGCCACCTGCCAGAACGTCGGGTCATGCCAGTCGGCGACGAAGTTCGCCAGCCCGACGAAGGTGCCGGCCTTGGCGACCGGCCGGTCCTGCAGCGACAGCCAGATGCCGTAGAAGAACGGGTAGCCGACCAGCGCGCACAGGAACAGCGTAGGCGGCGTCACCATCAGCCAGCTGAACACCGACTCGCGTTCGGTCCAGCGCCGCAGGCTCAGTGCAGGCCGGGCGCGGACCGCAGGCGATGCGATGGACTGGCTGTGCGCCGACACGCTCAGGCCGACTTGTAGATCTGCTTGAGCTGCGCATTGGCGTCGGCGATCACCTCCTTGGTGGACTTGCCGGCGCACGCCTTGGCGAACATGTCCACCACGACGTATTTCGCCACGCTCTCCGACGACGCCCGCGTCACCGGCGCCGGCCAGCCGGGCAGATGCGAAGTGGCGAGCGAATCACGGTACGGCAGGTTGCGCGGTTCGGCATTCCACAGCGGTGCGTCATCGAACATGTGCAGGAACGGCGCGTAGTAGCTGACCGCCACCTCGTACCAGCCGCCGATCTGCTTGGGATCCATCAGCCACACCAGGAAATCCTTCGCCGCCTTCGCATCGGGCGTGTGGGCGAAGATCACGTGGTTCCACGGCGCCAGGATGTGGAAGCGGCCCTTCGGCCCCTGTGGGTTCATCGCCTGGCCGGTCACCTTGCCGATGTCAGGGAACTGCTGCTTGGCGATATAGAGGATGCTCTCGGCATTGTTGGTGCAGGAGATCTGCTCGGACAGATACGCCTTGTTGTTCGACGGATCGGTCCAGCCCAGCACGTCCTCAAACATCGTCTGCTGGTAGAACTTGCGGCAGAAATCCACCGCCCGCGCCGTCTCGTCGGAATCGATGACGATGGTCTTGCCGTCTGGCTCCACCTCGCGCGCGCCGTACGACCACAGCAGCGGATACAGCCAGCCGTGGTTGTCACCGAAGCCATGGCCCATCTCGAAGCCGAACGGCCGGTCGGCCTTCTTCAGCTTGATGCCCGCCTCCAGCAATCCGTCCCATGTGTCGGGAAAATCCTTCACGCCGGCTTCGGCGAACCAGTCCATCCGGTAGTTCATCAGCTGGCCGACATTGTCGAACGGGATCGCCTTCCACTTGCCGTTGACGATCACGCTCTCCTTCACCGAATCGTGCCAGCCGCCGCCCTTCTTGCCGATCTCGTCGGCGATGTCGCTGACATCTACCAGCCGTTCGTCGAACAGGTACGGCCAGTTGAAATACACCGTGGACATGTCGGGACCGTTGGCGGTTTCCGCTGCGGTGGTCACCCGCGTCTGCAGGCTGCCGACGCTGACCAGTTCGTAGTTGATCTTGATGCCGGTCGCCTTCTCGTAGGCCGGCGCGATGGTGTTCTTGAAATAGGCGTCATAGGCCGGGATGAACGAGCTTTCGTGCATCATCGTCATCGCCTTCGGGGCAGCGCGGCCCGGGGCACCACCGGTCATGGCGCCCGCACCCGCCAGCGCGGTGATCTTCAGCACGTCGCGCCGCGACACCGCGCGGATGATGTTCGCCATCCCGGACTCCCCATTGGAATTTGCGCTTTGTGCGCAGACGTTATGAGGCGGCAACAGGGCAAGTCAACGGCGCGGCCGTTTCAACTTTCTGCTTTGCCTTTTCGCAACAGGAACTCGCGCCCGAGCTTCACCAGCGGTGCCCCATCGTACTCGATGATGTCGGCCGTGGCGTAGGTCTCCTGCCAGATGCTGGGGATGAAGCTGCCGGTGCCGACCACGTCGATCGGCG